>DAOUSL010000009.1 GCA_030627235.1 Thioploca sp. | reverse complement strand
TTTACAAAAAACTTTCTAATCATATTGGAGCCATTTGGATTTTCATTCATCATTATAATGCTAATATTATTTGATCTTTTTCACCACTACTTCCTTCAGGACTACCACACTTTCTATAGGAAATTAGACAAAGTAATATTTGTCCTCATTTGGAACATGAGTCAATTATTTTAGACTTAATTCTCTCTTTTGACCAACTATTATTTCCTTGGCTTACTTCATTAGTATAGAACTCATCAACAGTTGCATCTAGGATATTCCACCATACCTTTTTTTGAACTTTAGTTATTGTAATCTGTATACTTGTTTTTTTATAATATACTTCGTCAATAGCTTTGCAAAGCAATTTCCACCAATCACTTGTTGATTTATAGCCACTTTTTTGTTCAAACCAATTGTTTGCTATATCTATTGTTGAGTTATTTTGGTTTACAGATGATTTAGAAAAAGGTGGTTTGTTTTGCTGACCATTATTTTGCCAGTTTTTTGGACAAGAACCTATTATTTTAGACCAAAGTCTTTTTTTTGGCCATTTACTTTGTTGTCCCAATCTTTTAAGATCTGCATAAATATCACTAACGGTTGCAGATAAAATTCTACGCCAAAGTTTTTGTTGGGAACTAGTTATTGCAAGCTTTTTTCCACCAAGCTTCTTATAATATACCTTATCAACTGCTTCACAAACCAATCCCCACCACTTAGAATAATCTTGATAATTTCCATAAATAAAATGATTATCTGCGATTGTTTTTGCAGAATCGACAAAATTATCTGGTATTTTAAGATATTCAGTTCCTGAATCCCAAATACTTAGAACATTCTTTATATAATTCCTTGTTTCTTTAATTCTATTACAACGATTTATGCCTTTCACGGCTCTATTAGGCCCTGCATTGTAAGCACATAATGCTAATTTTATATCACCATTAAAATCCTTTAACTGTTGGCTAAAATACTTGACTCCGCAATCAATATTCTTTTTTGCATCAAATAATTCTTCTCTAGTCAAACCACAAGCATCTTTACCTGTAGGAGGTATAACTTGCATAACTCCAATTGCTTTAGCATTAGAAACAACTTTATCTTGCCAACCACTTTCTTGTTGGATTATAGCAAATATCAATTTATCCTCGACCCCATAACTTCTTGCAGAATCTTCGGCTATTTGTTTTAATTCATCAAATGTATATCGAGCATAAACATTAGAAATATTAATGGTAGTCAGTAAGATTGAAACGATTAATGCAAACGAAACTATTGATTGTCTACTCATGCTTTTCTACTTAAAATTGGTGTTAATTCCTTAAAATGTAATAAAAAGAGTAGTCCTAAAGAATGTAGTGATGATCTAAAAAATATTCTAGGTTTCAAATGCCTAGAATGTTTACCACTACTTATATACTACCAAATATCTATATTAATGACATTTATTTTGAAAAAATTTATCTTGTGTTTTTGTCAATGGTTTAACTCCCATGGATAGCTGTTTAAGTAGTTTAGAACAACTACAACCACTGCAAGATGTATCTTTAATTGGTTCAGTTTTTTCTACTATTGGAACTGTTGGCAAAATTTTTGGTTTTGGTTTTGGTTTTGGTTTTGGTTTTGGTTTTGGTTTTATTTTAGGTTTTGGTTTTGGTTTTGGTTTTGGTTTTGGTTTATACTTTGGTTTTGGCTTTGGCTTTATTTTAGGTTTTATTTTAGGCTTTACAGTAACTTTACGCATAGCTTTCTTTAAACGTTTTTTAAGATTTAAAGTAGTGTTAGATTTTGGAGCAACTTTTTCTAAACCAGCAATATAAGCTCTTGCTTTATTTAATTTATTCCGTTGTAAAGCATTTTCTACCCATGATTTATAACGTTTTTCTATTGCACGTAAACCAGCTTTAGCATCAAGATTACCTGAATCTTTCTTCAATACTTTACGATAACACAATAATGCTGTACCAGACCTGCCAGTAGTAAGACGATTAGCTTCAAAATGCTTTCTACATTTTTGGAGTAGAAGAACAATTTCTGGTTTATTTTTATTTACAATTTTTGGACTAGATGAATTATACCAAGGTGTTGAAGAATATTTAGTAGGTTGATTGATTTTGCTATTACGGGCTATAGTAAGAAGTTGTTCTAACATGACAATGTTTTTTTTGTTAATTTCTACATTTTCCTTTAATAACATTAATTCTAATGCTTCATCTATATGATATCTAAGTAAACTGTTTTGTACTTCTGGTATTATAAATAGTTCTGTTTGCAGTGCTTTATCTATTTTTAACTGATTTATTCTGTTAAGAATTTTATCTTTATCATAACCGCTCAAATCTGCAATAATCTCTTTACGTTGTTGATGTAACGATAAACTATATTGTAATTTCTCTCTTTCTTCAGAAGGATTAACCAGAACATCGTTCCATTCTGATAACAATTGTTCAACCTGTTGGTAATTTTTTTCTGTAAAAGCGTATTTAATCCCTTCTATATACATAGCTTGCAAATTAGCATCTTCAGCTGGCATAGAAGTTCCAGTCTGGATAATTTTTTGACGAGTTGTTGCGATACAATTAATTCTATTCAATAATGGTTCTGATATTTGTTCTAAACAGTTAGTATATTGTTTAGTCAAAATAGTTAATTGTTGTTGTTTTTTATCCTTAATTTCTTTATTTAAATCAGTTAATTCCTGTGAATCAGGATATTTACTTCTAAATATTTTTAATAAAGATAAAGCTTTATCAAAATTATCATTCTCAACATCATGTTGTATCTTAGGTTTATAATAGGCGATTAAAGACGGATAATTATCGGCTAAAATAATATTTTCAATAGAATATTCATATACTTCTAACTGATAGAAAATAGATTTATCAGTTTGTTTTAAATAAAAATTAACTACAGCTTGGGATACATCTTTATCTGCCAGAATTTGTGCTTGAGTTTCAATATCTGCATTTTCTAAGGTTATAATTGCTGCTTCATTACCTTTTAATATATTGGCTTGAATTTGTTTATCTTTTTGTCCAACTTGTTCTATAGTAAACAAAAAAATAATAGTTATTGCTGATAAAATTAAAACAAATATTCCCATTAATAATAAAGGAATTTTCTGAGTTGATTGCATTATATCGTCCTTACCATTGGGTTTATTACTAGAAATATATACATTGTGCTGTTTGATAATATTATTAATAAAAGCAGTTTTTTTAGCTATAAACCAAGGATAGCTATAAGGAATAACTAATTTAAAATTAGCAGAGTCATAAACAAAACGTTTGTGAGTATCTTTCAGTACATCATATGCTTCATTGATTTCTTTAAATCTATGTTCAGCATCTGGTTCAATACTAATATCTGGATGGAATTTATGGGCAAGTTTTTGATATGATTTTTTAATAATAGTCTGATCAGCATGTGATGTTACCTCTAATATTTTATAGTAGTCTTTAGATTTCATAAGTACATTTAAATAGAAGAGGCATATCCCATAATTTAGAAGGCTATCTTTTATAGAATTGAATATTACAAATTTTCACACTGAAATATATAAGAAAAATATAGGAGAATAGCTCTCCTATAATTAAAACCATATTAATTTTGGATTATATTTAATCCTTTTAATAAGTTAAGAGCTTCATAAAGTTCATAATCTCTCTTTACTAATGGTTCTTCTTCAGATTCTATAGTGGAAGTATCGGTAGATTTAGATTTTTTATTACCATTATCTAAATGTCGATTTAAATCAGCTTCCGTAATTCGATCTGATTCTTTTTCCACTGAAGCGATTTCAACTTTACTTAATATAATATCAGGTTGAATACCTTCCGCTTGGATGGAACGACCTAATGGAGTGAAATATCTTGCAGTTGTTAACTTTAAAGCAGAATCATTATTCATAGGTAAAATAGTTTGGACTGAACCCTTGCCAAAGGTTTTTGTACCCATAATTACTGCTCGTCGATGATCTTGTAAAGCTCCAGCGACAATTTCTGATGCAGAAGCAGAACCACTGTTAACTAATACTACCATTGGAACTCCATCCACTAAATCTTTTGGATGAGCATTGAATCTAAGTGAAGAATCAGGTACTCTTCCTTCTGTATAAACAATAAGCCCACTTTTTAAAAAGGCATCAGATACTGATACTGCTGCTTTTAATACTCCACCTGGATTATTGCGTAAATCTAATACTAATCCTTTTAAACCAACTGCTTTATTTTCTTTTTTTAGATCTATAATAGCTTGTTCTAAATTATTACCAGTTGGAGTTTGGAAATGACTAATACGAACATAAATATAACCTGGTTCTAAAGTACGGCTTTTAACACTTTTTACTTTAATAATAGCTCTAGTTACAGTTATAACTATTGGCTTATCTTCAGTTTCACGTACAATAGTTAAATCAATATCAGTATTTGGTTCACCACGCATGATCTTAACAGCATCACTTAAGGACATTCCTTTTACTGGAGTATCATTCAGACGTACAATTAAATCTCCAGCCTGAATTCCAGCCCGTTTAGCCGGCGTATCGTCAATTGGGGCAATAACTTTAACAAAACCATTATCCATTCCAACTTCAATGCCTAAACCACCAAATTCACCAGTAGTACCAATTTGTAACTCTCGAAAAGTTTCTTGGTCTAAGTAACCAGAATGAGGATCAAGCCCAGCTAACATTCCTTGAATAGCACTTTCCAATAAATCCTTATCATTAACTTCTTCAACATAATCAGTTTTAATTTTGTCGAAAATTTCGGTAAAAGTACGCAAGTCTTCATATGGTATAGATGAATTAACTTGGCTACGATTGGCAAATACAGTAGTTCCAACCGCAATAAAAGACCCTAAAATTACTCCCATTAATAAAGTTGGTAAGTAACGAAATATAGTTTTCATTTGATTGCTCCACGAATAAATTGTATCTTTTTAATTAAAATTTAGAATCAGATGGGTGTAATTAATTATAACTAAGATTCTAAGAAAATGTTCACTAGTTTTTAGTATAATCTAGTTATTATAACAACTAAACTATCCCCCAATATATTGTTACTGCTATGAATACCAGTTTATTTTAGCTTATTATTTTAATAACACTAGAATGATAAGTAAATTACAATAAATGGAATCAATATGTATATCATTTAGTATGACAGATTCTACACTTTTATTGCAAAACTAACAAGGTTTTTAGTTAAATTAATAACTGTTGCTAGTTTAACGCAACCATTTTTTCGGAGATTGTGGAATACCTTGTTGGCGAATTTCAAAATACAAAGCAGGAGTTTTACGACCGCCACTATTACCAACGGTAGCAATAATATCTCCAGTTTTTACCCAATCACCAATTTTAATATATAAACTTTGATTATGTGCATATAAACTCATATAACCACTACCATGATCAATAATAATTAATAAACCAAGATTACGAAACCATTGGGCAAATACTACTCTTCCCCAAGCTATAGAACGTATTTTAGTACCTTTTTTGGCTCTAATTAAAATCCCTTGCCATTTTAAATAACCAATTGAAGGTTGCCCAAAATTTTTGCTAATTTTCCCTTTGATTGGATAAGGTAATTGGCCTTTAAGTTTGCTAAATGAATTATACCAACCGATTGGCTGAGGTATATTTTTAAAACCGTCTTTTAAAGTACCAAGTAAAGATTGTAATTGATATTTATCATCTTGCAGCCTGTTAAGTTCTTGATCTTGATTTTCAAGAATTTTAGTTAGTTTATCCAGAATTTTATGACGTTCTTTATAATTAAGTTCTAATTCAGTTTTTTTCTCTCTTTGATTGCCTACTAATTGGTTTAAATCACTAGTTTCAGAATTAATAGTTTGTTTAATATTAGTTAAACTTCCTAAAGTAGAATTAATTTCCTTAATCTGGTCAATTCTAGCTTGGTTAAAATAATCGTAATAGGTTAATAAACGACCGATAATAAAAGGACTTTCTTGATTTAACCATAATTTTAAATAATTTTGATGGCCAACTATATAAGCATCTCGTATCTGTTGGGCTAATCGAGAACGTTGAGTTGCTAATTTTCCTTGTAAAACAATCCGTTGATTTTGAAAATCAGTTAAACTATGTTGCTTATCAGTTAATGAACCATGTAACATTTCTAGTCTACGTGCTACCTCGCCTATATCTTCTTCACTATCTTGTAATTGTTGTCGTAAACGGCCATATTTAGTGCGAGTATCATGCATTTGCCGTTGTAATTTCTGAATTTTTAATTCTAATTGATTAAGTTGTTCTTTTGGAGTAGCTGTTGGAGAAGTGGCTGCTGAAATAACAGTGGTTAGTCCCAAAAATAGGCAGAATATACGGATTATCATAATTGTTGCTGAAGGTTAAAAATTAGATGTAAAAAAATATTTAATATAGTTATTAAATCTTATTTAGGAATAATAATTATATGAAATACTATACGTCCCACGTACCTTTAATCATTAAGCTTCGTAAATTTAGGATAAATTATCTAAATTAGTTTTGAAGTACATTTTTAATTTTTAGCACGTAGGACTTATCCTGACTTGTTAATATTATAAGTTAATTATAGCAAATTAAGATTTAGATTCCTCTAAATACTGCATAATTTTATAACATAAATTCATACAGGATTTTTTATCTGATAATGCTGATATTTGAAATACTTTACCTTGCCAATTTACTTCTTTAATTATAGTGTCACATAATTGTTGGTGTTCATCTAATAAATCAATTTTATTTAATACCAACCAACGTTCTTTAGTTACTAATTCAACACTATATTTCTCTAATTCTTTAATAATACTCAGAATATCTTGTACTGGATCACCATCTAACGGAGCAACATCTACAATATGTAACAATAAACTAGTACGGGATAGATGTCGTAAAAACTGGATTCCAAGACCATGTCCATCAGCAGCTCCTTCAATCAAACCAGGAATATCCGCAATGACAAAATTACGATCTAATTCAATAGAAACTACTCCCAAATGAGGATGTAAAGTAGTAAAAGGATAATCAGCAACTTTAGGACGAGCTGAAGAAACAGCTCTAATAAGAGATGACTTACCAGCATTCGGCAATCCTAATAAACCAACATCGGCTAATACTTGTAATTCTAAACGTAAACCACGGGTTTCACCTATTGTACCTGTAGTTATCCGACGTGGGGCACGATTAGTACTAGTTTTAAAACGCACATTACCTAACCCATGTTCTCCACCTTTAGCAACTAATAATACCTGTTCTGCCTTAGTTAAATCTCCTAAGAATTCCTCGGTTTCAATATCAAATACTAAAGTTCCAACTGGTACTCTAACATATAAGCTATCTCCTTTTCTACCAGTGCATTCACTACCTTTACCATTTCCTCCAGGTCTAGCTCGAAATAAACGTTTAAAACGAAAATCAACTAAGGTATTTAATGTTGGATCAGCTACTAAATAAACTCCTCCACCATCACCACCATCACCACCATTAGGCCCTCCATACTGGATATATTTTTCTCGCCGAAAACTTAGGCAGCCATCTCCACCTTTGCCGGCAACAACTTCGATACTGGCTTCATCAACAAATTTCATTATTTTATTTTAGAAATAGGTAGGATTAAACCTACAATTTTGGAATGTCAGGTTGTCATTAAACTGACTTGTTTGATAATTGACTATAATTTAAGTCAAAAGATATATGTAGAATGTAATGAAAAATAATTATATTACTGGATCTAATTAATTGGACTTAATCCATTACATTCTATATAAAATCCTTTTTAAAACTGTTTGTATAACCAATACCTTTGCCAATGTCAGAATGTTTCTGGAATGAGGTACTATTTTCTGAAACCTAAGTAAGAGTTTCGGGAAATCCGTTTCGCTCCATTCCCGAAACAACTATCTAATTGGCGAAGGTATTATATAAGTTAATAAATTAGATACTTACCAATTTGTAGGTTTGCATTCTAAGTTATTAACTTAATAAAATTAATATTTTTGTACGATAAATAATAATTAACTATTTATATCAAGCTTAAGTTACTGAAAATGGTTCATCAGATGGCTTTTTTTCTTTAGGACGTAAATCTGGATATCGATGATAACGACGTTCAGTATGATGGATTAACCCAGTACCAGCTGGAATCAAGCGACCAACGATTACATTCTCTTTCAAGCCTCTCAATTCATCACAACGCCCATTTACTGAGGCATCAGTCAAGACTCGAGTTGTTTCTTGGAAAGATGCTGCTGAAATAAATGATTCTGTTGCTAAAGAAGCTTTAGTAATACCTAATAATTGTGGTTCCCAAGTTGCTGGTTGTAATTTGGCACTATTAGCTTCCTCATTTTCTTCCATCAGTTTAGCCCGTTCCACTAGCTCACCAGGTAATAAACGAGTATCACCATGTTCTAATATCACAACTTTACGCAACATTTGTCGCACAATTACTTCAATATGCTTATCGTTTATCTTAACACCTTGTAATCGATATACTTCTTGTACTTCATTCACAATATAATCAGCTAAGGCACTGACTCCTAATAATCGTAAGATATCATGTGGATTAGGAGCTCCATCAACAATTTCTTCACCTTTTTCAACATGTTGTCCTTCATACACATTGATATGTCGCCATTTAGAAATAGGTATTTCTTCAACTAAACTATCTGGAGAAGTGATTAATATTTTCTGTTTAGTTCTGGTATCTTTACCAAAAGTTATAATCCCAGTTTGTTCTGCTAATATGGATGGTTCTTTAGGAATTCTGGCTTCAAATAAATCGGCAACTCGTGGCAAACCACCAGTAATATCCCTAGTTTTAGTAGATTCCTGTTGCAAACGTGCTATTATATCGCCAACTTTAACCCAAGCTCCATCTTCAACATTAATCACTGCTCGAGGTGGAAGGCTATAAACTGCCGGCATTTCAGTACCAACAATATTTACTGTTTCACCTTGTTCATCAACTAGTTTAACTGTAGGTCGCATATCTTTAGCATGAGAAGGGCGTAATTTAGGTTCAATTACTACAATACTGCTTAAACCAGTCATTTCATCTACTTCACGACTAACAGTAATACCTTCAATCACGTCAACAAATTGAGTTTGGCCAGCTACTTCAGTAATAATCGGAAAGGTATGTGGATCCCAACTAGCTACCATTTGTCCAACTACAATATTTTCCCCTTCTTGAACGTTTAGCACAGCTCCATAAGGAACTTTATAACGTTCTCTTTCTAAACCAAATTCATCCAAAATACTAACTTCACCAGAACGAGATACCGCAATGTAACGAATACTACCATCATCAGCCTGTTGAGGTAATAATTTAAGGTTATCAAATTTGGTAGTTCCCTTGGATTTAACTTCAATTTGACTAACTGCGGCAGCTCGAGAAGCAGCTCCACCGATATGGAAAGTACGCATGGTTAACTGAGTACCAGGTTCACCAATTGATTGAGCTGCAACTACTCCAACTGCTTCTCCAATATTTACTATTTGTCCTCGGCCTAAATCACGTCCATAACATGTAGCACAAATCCCATATCGAGATTCGCAAGTTATTGGGGAACGAACTTGAATTCGATCTACACCTTCTTTTTCTAAACGTTCTACCCATTCTTCATCTAATAAAGTTCCAGATTTTACTATTGGATCAACTACTCCACGTTTAAATACATTTTCTGCTACCACTCGACCTAAAACTCTATCACATAAAGGCTCTACTACATCACCACCTTCAATCAATGGAGTCATTTCTAATCCACGCTGAGTATGACAGTCATGTTCTAAAATTACCATGTCTTGAGCGACATCAACTAAACGCCTAGTTAAATAACCAGAGTTAGCAGTTTTCAGAGCCGTATCAGCTAATCCTTTCCGAGCTCCATGGGTAGAAATAAAGTACTGTAATACATCTAAACCTTCCCGAAAATTAGCTGTGATCGGAGTTTCAATAATAGAACCATCCGGTTTTGCCATCAAACCACGCATAGCTGCTAACTGACGAATTTGGGCTTGTGAACCACGAGCTCCAGAATCAGCCATCATGTAAATTGAGTTAAAAGACTCTTGGGCAACTTCATTATTATCAGCATCTAAAACTGTATCATGCCCTAACTGTTTCATCATCGCATTGGTTAATTTATCATTGGTGTGTGACCAAATATCAATCACCTTATTATATCGTTCACCATGAGTAATAAGACCAGAAGCGTATTGTTCTTCTATTTCTCCAACTTCATTTTTAGCTGCTTCAATAATTTCAGGTTTGCTATCTGGAACTACCATATCTTCAACTCCAATGGAAATCCCAGCTTTAGTTGCATAAGAAAAACCCATCTTCATCAATTGATCAGCAAAAATTACAGTCTTTTTTAATTCTAGCCGTCGATAACAAACATTAATTAATTTAGAAATAGCTCTTTTGGTTAAATTTATATTAACTAATTCAAATGGCAATCCACGAGGTAAAATTTCATAAACTAAGGCTCTACCAACAGTAGTATGTACTCGAATAGTCTTCGTAGTTTCAGTAGTTTCTTCTTTACCAGTCAGTCGTTTTAATAGTGAAGATGGTTTTACTACAATAGTTTCTTCTAAACGTACAGTAATTTTAGCGCTTAATTCTACTACTCGGTTCTGATAAGCTCGATTTAATTCGTTCAAATCAGCAAAGCACATACCTTCACCTTTAGCACCAATTCGTTCCCTAGTCATGGAATATAAACCTAAAACCACATCTTGAGAAGGTACAATAATTGGTTCGCCATTAGCTGGAGATAACACATTAGTAGAAGCCATCATTAAAGTACGAGCTTCCAATTGAGCTTCAATCGCTAATGGTACGTGTACTGCCATTTGATCACCATCAAAATCGGCATTGAAAGCAGTACATACTAATGGGTGTAATTGAATTGCTTTACCTTCAATCAAAGTTGGTTCAAAGGCTTGAATTCCTAAACGATGTAAGGTAGGAGCCCGATTTAGTAATACTGGATGTTCACGAATGACTTCTTCCAACATATCCCAAATTAAGGTATCTTCCCGTTCTACCATCTTTTTGGCAGCTTTGATAGTTGTAACCCAACCTTTCAATTCTAATTTACCAAATACAAATGGTTTAAATAATTCTAAAGCCATTTTTTTAGGCAAACCACATTGGTGTAGACGTAAAGTAGGGCCAACCACAATAACTGAACGTCCGGAGTAATCAACTCGTTTACCTAGTAAATTCTGCCGAAACCGCCCTTGTTTACCTTTAATCATATCGGCTAAAGATTTTAATGGTAATTTATTAGAACCAGTAATTGCTCGTCCACGGCGGCCATTATCCAGCAATGCGTCCACTGATTCTTGTAACATACGTTTTTCATTACGCACGATAATTTCTGGGGCACTTAATTCTAATAATCTTTTTAAACGGTTATTACGGTTGATAACTCGTCGATACAAGTCATTTAAATCTGAAGTAGCAAATCTACCACCATCAAGTGGAACTAATGGGCGTAATTCTGGTGGTAAAACTGGTAAAATTTTTAGAATCATCCATTCTGGTTTGTTACCTGAATGTAAAAATGCTTCGATCAGTTTTAATCGTTTAGATAATTTTTTGATTTTGGTATCTGAAGTAGTTGAAGCAATTTCTTCCCGCAAACGATTTACTTCATCAGATAAAATTATAGCTTTCAATAGTTTCAGAATGGCTTCTGCACCCATCTGCACTTCAAAATCATCACCATGTTCTTCTAAAGATTCCAGATAGGCTTCTTCGCTTAATAGTTGGCCTTTATTTAATGGAGTTAAACCTGGCTCAATCACCACGTAAGCTTCAAAATATAAAATACGTTCAATATCACGTAAAGTCATATCTAACATTAAACCCATACGTGAAGGCAAAGATTTAAGATACCAAATATGAGCCACTGGGCTTGCAAGATCTATATGTCCCATACGTTCTCGACGTACTTTAGCTTGGGTTACTTCAACTCCACATTTTTCACATACCACTCCTCTATGTTTTAGGCGTTTGTATTTACCACATAGACATTCATAATCTCTAGTAGGCCCAAATATTTTGGCACAGAATAAGCCATCGCGTTCAGGTCTAAAAGTACGATAGTTTATTGTTTCAGGCTTTTTTACCTCTCCATAAGACCAAGAACGAATTTTTTCTGGCGATGCAAGACCAATGCAAATTTTATCGAAATCATCTATTTGGCCTTGGGTATTCAACAAGTTTAGTAAGTCTTTCATGTAGGTTGTATATTGGAGGATTTAATTGTGAATTGGTTGTTAATTAAAATGTATATTTAATTTCAACAAGTTTTAGCGTATGCTGGTGCAAACATATTTCTATGCTAACACCTGTAGATAGCTTTAATAAGATAATGAAACTTAAGGATTATAATTAAATTATTTTATATCTCATAACTTAATATTGGCCATTTCTCTGAAAAATTCCGTCTAAATTGTTTAGTGAAGCATCATACAATTGGGTTATCCTGATAATTTATGCAAAATTACTCAAATATTATTGAGGTATTTTCTTGCTATTATTTTTAGTTATAAATATACTTTAGTTTAAAAAATATATTTTACACCAACTGTTAAGTTTAACATGTTTTTTTGTTGCTGTGTTCATTTAGGATTAATTTTTTAGTAGTTATGTATTAAATTAAATTCATATAATATATATAGATTGATAAATTAACTTTAAATACATTATATTATAAATATTTTAACTAATTATTAAATCAAAATACTTCACCAGTATTTTTTACATATTAGACATCTTTCCTAACATTTTTTCCTAAAATAACCTGAGTTATATATAAAATACTGAATTAATTTACTGTATTTAATACAAAATATTTCATATATTATTCCTAAATTTTACATTGAACTCAAGTTAAAATAAGGTTGCCTTCTATATACGTTTTATCGTATTCTCCGATATTGCCAATAACCATATATACCACCAATTAATGCACCAACCGGAAGAGTTATCCATCCCACAAAAAATATACTAAAAAAAGTATATATCCACATGACCAATAAACCTAATAATGGGTCAATAGGTGGGGTGTTTAAACTACCGATTTTCATATCTAAAATCCAGTATTGGAAATTAATGACTAAAAGCATCATATACCAACTAAAATAATGAGCCATTAAAGCTCCTATACTCCCAGCTAAAAAAAGGTCAGTATTGATGAGGTTTGTTTATTTCTTTCAACAAATAAACCCCACGATATAGCTGGCATAATAAACGCTGCGAGTGTAGAATAATAAGGAAATTCACTATAATCTCCTACTGAAGTGTATTTTATATATAAACCAATAATTAGACCAATTGGACAACAAAAAATACCAAAATAGAATGATTTCTTATAAGATTCAAAAGACATTAAATAGCCTATTTAACTTTTCCAATTACTTAATGATAATGATTTAGATATGCGACATCCACAAGATTATTAAATCTATTGGATAGCAGTATAAACCATAATATACTTAATAAGATTTTTATCAAAAGAGAAATATAATTCAAAATAACTATGGAAACAGGTAAAATTTAACAATACGTGCAAAATTATCAAGATAAAAATTTAAAACAGAAAAAATATTGAATTAATTATATGGTAAAATAATGATAACTATATATTTTAAAAAACTAAATGTTATATTATGACCAGTATTACACTATAGGTTCTACTCATACTGTTTGTGAAGATTATATTATACAAGGCAATGTTCCTAGTCCATTTATTGTATTAAGTGATGGTTGTTCTTCTTCTAAAAATACTGATGTTGGAGCTAAAATTCTAGCATTGACTACTAAACAAATACTAGCAAATGCAAAAAAATGGCCTTTAGATTATTTGGAGTTTGGACAATTATTAATTAATACTGGATTAAAAACTGTTAAAAAATTAAATTTATCAGAAGAAGTGTTAGATGCTACTGTAATATTAGCATTTTTACATGAAGACAATATTATAGTTTATATGTATGGAGATGGTTGTTTATTTACCAAAGAGCATACTGGCAAAATTAATACAATTGAAGTGGAATTTACTCACAATGCACCATATTATTTAACCTATTGGAATAATAAAGAACGTTTACTTGGCTATTCTTCTTATGAGCCTAACCCATTAGTATTAATAGATTTTGAATATGGAAAATCTGAGTTAAAACCATTTCAAACTCAGCTAATTTTCAAATTTCCACTGGAAAAATTTAAATATATTGCAATTGCTTCAGACGGTGCTAGTCAATGTATAAATTTCGATCAGCAAAACAAAATTCCAATTTATAAAATAGCTAATGATTTACTAAAATTTCAAGATATAACCGATAAATTTGTTGAACAGAATACTAAAGACGTTTTGCAACAATATGCTCAACAATCAATTTACCCAGCTGATGATCTATCAGTCGGAATATTTGCTAATATTTAATTTCTAAAGTTAATAAAAACTGTTACTTAAAAATATAAATCGATTAGATATTAATAATTACTCGATAATCCTGATAAAATATATCACTCTGCATCATTACTTAAAATTTCAAAGGATAACAATGGATAAAAAATTACTTGATATATTAGTTTGCCCAGTTACTAAGGGATCATTAATTTATGATAAAGACAAGCAGGAATTGCTTTGTAAAAGTTCTAGATTAGCTTATCCGATTCGGGAAGAAATCCCAGTGATGTTACCAGATGAAGCTCGCCATTTAAGTTTAGAAGAAGTTGAGCAATTAAAATGATTAAAGTTCTATTTGTGTGTATGGGAAATATATGTCGTTCACCAACTGCTGAAGGTATATTTACCAATTTAGTTAAACAAGCAGGTTTAAGTGAACAAATTTATATTGATTCTGCTGGAACTCACAACTATAATATAGGAAAATCACCAGACTTACGTTCACAGGCAACTGCTTTACAACATGATATTGATATAAGCCAGTTATCTGCTCGTCAAGTTACTACTGATGATTTGATAGAATTTGATTACATACTAGCAATGGATCGAGGTAATTTGCAAATACTACGTTCCTTATGTCACTCAGGAAATGAGCATAAAATCCATTTATTTCTTGATTTTGCTTCTGAATTAAATATACAAGAAGTCCCCGATCCTTACGAGGGAAGAGAAGGGTTTGAACATGTATTTAGTTTAGTAGAAGCTGCTAGTAAAGGCTTGTTAGCAGAAATATCTAAACATTCTTAGTGTCGGGAACGATAAGTTATCCGACCTTTATTTAAATCGTAAGGTGTTAATTGTACTGTAACCTTATCGCCAGTTAATATGCGAATATAATGCTTACGCATCCGTCCTGAAATATGAGCTGTTACAATATGATCATTTTCTAGTTTAACGCGGAACATTGTGTTAGGTAGGGTCTCAGTTACAACTCCTTCCATTTCAATACTTTCTTCTTTAGGCATATTACTCTGTTTGTTAAGTTAAATTTCTGGATAACTGTAGACATTATATTACTCACTCACTTAAAGTCAACGTTTTTTTTAAAATATATGCAAAAAATCCGCTTAGATAAATGGTTGTGGGCTGCTAGATTTTTTAAAACCCGTAGTTTAGCAACTGCTGCAATCAATGGTGGTAAAGTGCATCTAAATTCACAACGCACTAAACCAGCCAAAGAAATACATATTGATGATGAATTAACTATTCGTAATGGTAATTATGAACGTACAGTAATTGTACAAGGTTTATCTGATAAACGACGGCCTGCTAAGGAGGCTATTTTATTATATGAAGAAACTCCAGCAAGTATTGCTAAACGAGAAAAAAACTCAGAATTATATCGTCAAGCAGCTGCATTACGCCCACATGGTACTGGTAGACCAACTAAAAAACAACAACGTGATATTCATAAATTTATCAGAATTACGGATGAAGAATGATTTATTCTGCTAAAACAGCTTGTTGTTTAGTAAATAATTGACTAACTCCATCTTTAGCAAGATCTAACATTGTTTGCAACTCTTCAGCTCGAAAAGCATGGCCTTCAGCAGTACCTTGAATTTCAATATAGGCAAAACCATCATTCATAACGATATTCATATCAGTTTCAGCATTAGAATCTTCGCTATAATCTAAATCTAAAATTGGTACGCCTTTATAAATACCAACTGATATAGCAGCAAGAGCCCCATGAATAGGATTCTTCGTTATTTTTTTCTGATCTAATAAATATTGTATGGCATCAACCAGAGCGACATAGCCCCCAGTAATTGAAGCTGTACGAGTACCTCCATCAGCCTGAATCACATCACAATCAATGGTTATGGTGCGTTCTCCTAAAGCTTCTAAATTCACTACCGAACGTAGAGAACGTCCAATTAAGCGTTGGATTTCTAAAGTACGCCCTCCCTGCTTACCACGACTAGCTTCACGTACCATACGTTCATTGGTAGAACGAGGCAACATTCCATATTCTGCTGTGATCCAGCCAGATTTTTTATCTTTTAAAAACCTTGGTACTCGTTCACTAATGCTCGCATTACAAATAACTTTAGTGTTACCAAATTCTACTAATACTGATCCCTCTGCATGTTTAATATAATTACGAGTTAAGTTAACTTTACGAAGCTCATTTGAAGAGCGACCGCTTGGACGCATAAAAAATCCTCATTTGGTAAATCTTAAAATTCAATTTTCAGAAAGATGATAGAATAACCCTTAATATAAAGAAGGCTGTAGAAATAGATTATCATACTAAGCAAATACTCGTTATAATACAGTCTTCACTTTTCTTCTAACTAAACACTAGATAAATTTTCAAATTAATGTAAAATTAACCAGTAACATTAACCAACAATAGAAGGACATAAATGACAATTGCAGATTTAAATATAGCGTGGTTGCTACCAGAAATATTATTATTAACAATGGCTTGTGTTATTTTAATAATTGATGCTTACTTGCCTAAACAATTGCGTAATTTAACTTATCACTTAACCCAAGGTACTTTACTAGGAGCGGCTTTATTGATTATTGCTACTTCTACCAGCCAACCAATATTAGCAATGAATGACATGGTTATTATTGATGCAATGAGTACCATATTGAAATTATTCATTGTATTAATAGTATTTTTTACCTTTATTTACTCTCGTGAATATTTACAAGATCGTAAAATGTTTAAGGGCGAATATTTTGTATTAGGCTTATTTGCCACTTTAGGCATGTTAATTATGGTATCAGCCCATAATTTATTGATGATTTTCTTAGGTTTAGAGTTATTATCTTTATCTTTATATACCATGATTGCCATGAATCGTGAATCCAAAGTTGCCTCTGAAGCAGCGATGAAATACTTTGTATTGGGAGCATTGGCATCAGGAATGTTGTTGTACGGAATGTCAATGTTATATGGTATTACAACTACTTTAGATATAACTAAATTATCGCAAAATATAACTGAAATTGCTAATGACCGTACTACTATAACAGCGGTAAATCAGTTAATCGGTGAAACTGAAGATATTGAGTTAGCAATAAAAAATGTTGAAAAACATGTGGCTGGAATAACCAATAGTCCAATTGCAACTAAAATTGCAGAAACTATAGATGCTAACATAGAAACTGAAGCCATGATTATTATCCAGCCTATGTTAAAGACGGGTTCACAAAACTATATTATTTTAGTATTTGGATTAGTTTTTATTGTGATTGGAGTAGGTTTTAAACTAGGGGCAGTTCCATTTCACTCGTGGATACCTGATGTTTATCAAGGTTCACAAACTTCAATGACATTATTTATTGCCAGCGCTCCAAAAATTGCTGCATTTGCAATGCTGATGCGATTATTGGTCGATGGTATGCAAACTTTACATACTGATTGGCAGGGAATGCTAATTTTGCTATCAATTTTATCAATAATAGTTGGTAATGTGATAGCAATTGCTCAACAAAATATTAAACGTATGTTGGCATATTCTACCATTGCTCATGTTGGTTATTTACTATTAGGAATAATTGCAGCTAATGCAGATGGTTATGCGGCTTCTATGTTTTATGTAGTGGTTTATTCCATTATGACATTAGGAGCTTTTGGTATGATCATATTGCTAAGTAGAACTGGATTTGAAGCAGAAAATATTATAGATTTCAAAGGATTGAATGAAAGAAATCCTTGGTATGCAGCTATAATGTTAATCATAATGTTATCAATGGCTGGAATACCACCAATGATAGGTTTTTGGGCTAAATGGGCAGTATTAGCACAAGTTATCAATGCAGGCTTTATTTGGTTGGCTGTTTTAGCAGTGTTATTTGCGGTTATTGGAGCGTTTTATTACTTACGCATTATTAAGTTTATGTATTTCGATAAACCTGTAGATTTAACTCCGATTGAAGCTAGCACTGATATAAGAGTGGCTCTTAGTGCCAATGCGTTAACCATATTGTTGCTGGGTTTGATGCCAAATACATTGATGGTTATATGCCTTGGAGCTTGGGGAATTTAAATATAGTAGGGTGGGTAAAGGTTTATCTTGCCCACCAATTTTAATAAATGAACTTAAGTACAAAATAAAACTATGGAATCATTTCAAGGTTCTACCAAGATTACAGACGAAGGAATTAAAAAACATTTCAAAAACTTCAAACCAATACATGCTATTTATGAACTAATATGGAACGGTTTAGATGCTAACTGTAATATTGTTAATATCAAGGTAACTCATAATAATCTTAGTGGTTTAGATAGTGTGTTTATTGTTGATGATGGCGAAGGAATTGATGTTAAAAATATTAAAAATAATTTCGAAAAATTTAATGAATCTTCGAAAAAAAATGATGATGATAAACGTGGTTCTCACGGAAAAGGTAGATTGTCCTTTCATAAATTAAGTGAAACAGCAATCTGGTATACCAAAAGAAAAACATATAATGCAAAAATAACTATAGAAAGTAATGCAATTAAAGATTATATTGGTGACTATCTTCATGAAGATAAGCAACACCATTTTCTTAAAAAATTAAAGTCTGGAACTTGTGTTGAATTAATTAATTTTAGAAATAATAACCTACCAATTGAAAAAGAACTTATAGAAGAATTTAGTAAGGAATTTGGTTGGTATTTAGCACTGAATGATAATAGAGTTGTAAAATTAAATAACAAACCCATACCGATTCCAGAACATGAATTTTATGAAGAAAAGTTTAAAATCAATGGAAATATTTTCACTGCTAAAATTATTTTATGGAAAAATAAACCTAGCTCAGAAAAATCGTATAATTATTTGATAAATAGTAATAATAAAATTATAAAAAAAGAATTAAGTACATTTAATAATAAGAGTATTTTTTTCACTAGTGCATATGTATTTTCTGAATGGATTGATGAGTATGATCCTGAAGCATTGGAATTTGAACAAAAAAGTATTGAAGATTCACAAACAATTGAGAACGTTTTTAAAAAAATAATTTTACTTCAAAGAGATATTTATATAAATTATTTAAAACAATATGTGGATATAAAAATAGAAGAGTATGATGAAAAGGACTATTTTCCAAATTACTTAAATTTTGACCATGATTATGCAAAATGGAGAAAGCAAAATACTAAATCAGTACTCAAAAAAATTTACATTGCAGATCCAACTATATTTAATAACTTAAATTCTAAACCAACTAAAATATTAATTCATTTGTTGGATAAGATATTGGTTTCCAATGAAAATGATACTCTTTTGGAAGTATTAGGTGGTGTTCTTGATTTGAGTGAATATAATTTATCTAAATTTGCTTCACATCTTAGAAAGACAACATTAGAGAATATAATCAGTACTATTGAATCTCTTCAAAAACGTCAAATGGCTATACATCAATTACGAGAAGTCATGGTAAATAGATTTACTAAAATTTCAGAAACACCTGATCTTCAAAAGATTATAGAGAATAATACTTGGCTTTTTGGTCCTCAATATACTACTTTAGGTGCAGAAGAAGATACGTTTAATAAAATTGCGAAAAATTTAAGAAATGAAATTAAAGATATTGATATTATAACAAAGGAAGATATTGCAGAAGGAGCTAGTGTTGAAGGAATTAACAGACAAGTAGATTTATTTTTGGCTAGAAAACTACCTACTTTTGACTCTAAAAACAATAAAATTTACAAATGTATAATAATTGAAATTAAAAGACCTGGAATTTCATTAAATAAAAATCATCTTCGTCAGCTTGATGATTATGCTGAAATAATATCTAAACATCCAGCATTTGGAAGTGATAAAATGCGGTTTGAATTGCTCTTAGTTGGTCGTAAAATTTCAAATGATGATGTTCAAATTAAACAGAGAATTGAGAATCTAAAAGATAAATCAGAATTTGGATTAGTAACTTATAACGATAAAATCAAATGTTACGTCAAGGATTGGTTCACAATATTTGATGAGTTTGAATTATCAAATGATTATTTATTACAAACGCTAAATTCTAAACTTGATGATTTATCTAATGATAGTACAACTGATATAGTTGAAAAGCTGCAAACTAAGACATTGTAGCAAATATATTGTACATATCATCCATTAATTAACTGTTATTTGTTTTTCATCAATACATTTCTAATCGAGATGTAATCTATTAAAACATGAAAACCCTATATTCCATTGACTACCCGTTTGAAACTCTAGTAATAAAAATAATTTACAAATAATACCTTATTGTTTTACAATGAATACCATTAAAAAAACTACTATATTTATAACTCTCGTATTTTACTTATCAAGTTGTGCTTTTTATCCAAAATTTTCTGATAAACAAAATACGCAATGCAATTTAGTTACTAAAAAACTGACGTTAGAAGTTTTCCCACCTAATAAAAAAAAACCACTTAATTTTACAGGTTTCGATATTTCCGATGATTTTGGAATCTTATTTTATATTCTTGCTGGTGTGGTAGTCATTGCAACCGTTTCCGCCATTGTTTCAGGTTCAATAGTATTAACCGGAAATACTATCCATTGGATAGAAAAAGAAGGTAAATGTGATGATGGAGCAATCAAAAAAGCAATTGAAAATCTATCAAAATCATTAGATTCTATGAAAAGTTTATTCGTTAATTTACCCAAAGATATTATAGATTGGGTCAACTTAAACATAGATAAAATTCATGTAGAATGCAGTGGAGTAACGAACTGTATGATAAAATTTCGTTAATTAATTTAAGTTATACAAAGTAATATACTGGAATTTTGCCAAGATTTCATGATGCCCATAAACTATTCTTAGTGAAACAATTATTAAGTTGCCATCAACTAGTCCAATTGTGCGATTCCATCCCACCGCCTCCCTCATATAGTTTATCAAGTGGTAGTAAGTAATCACATTAATTCTATATATCCTAAAATTTCTAAATTATTAGAGTCACCACGATTAATTTTTTTACTATTAACATATATAGTTGATAAACTCATAATTTGACATCATTCTAAATATTAGTGTTTTATCTAAAAATAAATCTTATTAAATATGAAACTATCAACACAACTTCCTATAAATTAATAAAATATGACTGAATACCTGCTAATATTTGTCAGTACTGTCCTAGTAAATAACTTTGTATTAGTTAAGTTTTTAGGATTATGTCCTTTTATGAGCGTGTCTTCTAAATTAGAAACCGCTATCGGAATGGGGTTAGCCACTACATTTGTGTTAACTTTATCATCCGTAACTAGTTATCTAGTCAATGAATATTTATTGATACCATTAGAACTAGAATTTTTGCGTACCATTGCATTTATCTTAGTGATTGCAGTCGTAGTCCAATTTACTGAAATGGTGGTACATAAAACCAGTCCATTATTATATCAAATTTTAGGAATATTTTTACCATTGATTACTACTAATTGTGCCGTATTAGGCGTTGCTTTACTAAATGTTCAGGAAAAACATGGCTTCATAGAATCAGCTACTTATGGTTTTGGAGCAGCAGTTGGATTTTCGTTGGTTATGGTATTGTTTGCTGCTATGCGAGAACGGATTAATCAAGCCGATGTTCCATTGCCGTTTAAAGGAGCTCCAATAGCTTTAATTACTGCTGGTATTATGTCGATAGCATTTATGGGATTTGTAGGATTAGTAAAATTATGATAACCACTATTGTTACTCTTGGTACATTAGCAGTCTTATTTGGTTTATTATTAGGCTATGCAGCGATAAAATTTAAAATTGAAGGTGATCCTGTAGTTGATAAAGTTGATGAAATTCTTCCTCAGCAACAATGTGGCAAATGTGGTTATCCAGGTTGTAAACCTTATGCTGAAGCTGTTGTAACTGAAAATGAGGAAATTAATCGTTGTCCTCCTGGTGGTGAAGCTGGAATGTTAGCGATTGCTAATTTATTGGATCGTGAACCTAAACCATTGGAAGGTGAATATCAAGAACCTCCTTTACAGTTAGCAATAATAGATGAATCTGCTTGTATTGGTTGTACTTTATGTATAAAAGCTTGTCCAGTGGATGCTATTTTGGGGACTGCTAAACAGATGCACACTGTGATTGATCAAGAATGTACTGGCTGTGAGCTATGTATTGCACCTTGTCCAGTTGATTGTATTACTATGGTGGAAGTGCCGCCGACAACTATTACTTGGAAATGGCCTTATCCGGTGATTCCGTTAGTTAAAGTGGAAAAGTTGCAAAATAAAAAAATACTTGATGAAAAGTAACCATAGGCTGAAGATTAATGGATACAGAAATGATCCTATACAAACTTATATTTGGTGATGTTAAAAAACATAATAGTGATAAATCTGAAGATTTGATTCATAATTATATCTCAGCACTGTATCACAATGGTCAGGCTAATGGTGAATATTTTATTGTTGTTCAAAAAGGAAAACTTTGTGCGTATATAAATATGCAAGGTATCCAAGCAAATTTATCCATATTTCACTGTAAATATGGAATTGAACGATTAAAGAATATTAAAGAACATTTTGGGATGAATCCAACATGGAATCTAATTGATGACGATGCTCCAAAAAAAGACATAACTTGGAAAAATTCACCTTTTCTTTATTTGTTCACGCATATGAATGATAATGAATCAGCATTATGTCGTGGAGATAATGGTAAACCAATACCAATATACTTGCTCCTAGGTGAATATGAAAATCGTGCAGAAATTTTTTCTTGGCAAGGCTATTATAAAAATTTTGATTCCATTTGGATTGGATGTGGAGAACTTGAGATTCCTGCTTATAAACAACTTGCCAGTCCATTTAGTCAATTATCAAAAGATGGACGGGAAATTTGTAAAAATATTGAATGTATCACAGGGATTCCAACTTATTATTATCTTATGAGATACTGGGGTCGTCGTAAAAAAGAAGAACTTAGAAAATGTCCAGATTGTGGTAAATCTTGGAATTTATCTAAAAAAATAAACCTAGATGTTGCTTTTTATCAATTTCCTTTTAAATGTGAAGATTGTCGTTTAGTTTCACATCTTGCTGATTCATATGATGATGAACGTCATGCTGTTATTGGGGAATACAATAAACGTAAAATGGGAAAATAACTAAATCTATTATTTGTTAAAGTAATCAGTATTTAAAGCACTTATTACCTAGCCAATTAAATCATGAAAGTAAACGTACCTCCAATTAAATCACAGGGGATTAAAACCAAATTAGTTCCATGGATTGCTAGTATTGTTCCTACAAATTTTGAAGGTTTATGGATTGAACCGTTTATGGGAACTGGAGTTGTTGCTTTCAATATCGCCCCTAAAAATGCTTTATTATGTGATACAAACCCACATTTAATCAATTTTTATTCTGCAATAGCTTTTGGTGAAATTACTTCTGAAATTGTCAGACATTACTTAACAATTGAAGGAAGTAAACTACTTGAAAAAGGAGAAATACATTATTATGAAATACGAGAACGTTTTAACGAAGAACATCAACCATTAGATTTTCTATTTTTAAATCGAGCTGGATTTAATGGCATGATTCGCTTTAATAAAAAAGGAGGTTTTAATATTCCATTTTGCCGAAAACCTCAACGTTTTGCACCAGCATATATTACAAAAATTGTAAATCAAATAAAACATATAACAAACCTAGTAAAGCTAAAATCATTCAAGTTTGAATGTCAATCATTTGAAAATACAATTAAAATTGGAAATGATAATGACATAATTTATTGTGATCCTCCATATATAGACCGGAATGTTGATTATTATAATGGTTGGGATGAAAATGATGAACAAAATTTATATGAAGAACTTTCTACAACAAAAAGCAAATTTATCTTATCTACATGGCATCACAATGATTATCGAGAAAATAAATATATAAAATCAATTTGGAAAGAATTTAATATACTTACTCGTGAACATTTTTATCATGTTGGAGCTAGTGAAAAAAACCGTAGCCCAATGATTGAAGCAATTGTTACTAATTATGAGATACCTATTTAAGCTCTTACCAAAATCTAAGAGACTAGAACAAAATTAATATTGCAATATAATGTAGGATGTAATGAGTTTACGAATTACATCTTGATGCAATTCTCTTCGTTCATTGCATCCTACATTTATATACCTATTTGGGGAAATACTTCTAATAAAACTTAATAATTATCATAGAAATGAAAAGTAATAAACAACGCCGATTAGAAATAAAAAATAAACGACTTAAGAAAGCTATAAAATTACTGGAAGTAAAAACAGTACACAAAATATTGCCTCAAGATAGCATATTGGCAAATCATGAAGAACTTAAACATAATCATACTTATCATGGTTTTCCTGAATATTACATCAATATTTCATATACATGCCGTGATTGTGGTTTAGAAGAAATATGGACAGCTAGACAGCAAAAATGGTGGTATGAGGTAGCTAAAGGAAATCTTTATTCCTGTGCTGTTAGATGTCGTGGATGCAGAAATAAAATATATGATACAAAGATTCAGCAAAAACAACATATGCAGGAAATGGCTATGATAAAACCACACCCTAATGAAGCTTTTTTCAAAAAATTACTAAACACAGAAAAATTGGAGCAAACAACATAATGTGGGAATTTCCAGGTGGAGTTCATCCTAACGGTTATAAGAATCTTTCCACTAATAAATCTATAGTACCAGCTAATATTCCACCTTTTTTAATATTGCCATTATTACAACATATTGGTGAACCAACAGAACCTGTGGTAAATATTGGAGATAAAGTATTAAAAGGACAGATTATCGCTCATTGTCATGCTTATAATTGTCGTAAATTAATGACTGTTCCATTACATGCTTCTAGTTCAGGTACTGTAATTGCCATTGAAGAGAGAGCTGTACCGCATCCGTCTGGCCTAACAGCTCCTTGTATTATCATTGAAACTGATGGTAAAGATACCTGGACTAAATTAGTTCCTTTGGATGATTATACAACTTTAAGCCCAAGTATGGTGCGTGATTATATAGCCAGAGCAGGCGTAGTTGGTTTAGGTGGGGCTGGTTTTCCTTCTCATATAAAATTAAGGCCAGATGGAATAGATACTCTGATTATTAATGGCTCTGAATGTGAACCTTATATCACTTGTGATGACCGTTTAATGCAAGAAAAACCTCATGATATTATTGCTGGAGCTAAAATAATTAAACATGCTTTGGGAGGCACAGAACGTTGCATAATTGCGGTAGAAGACAACAAACCAGAAGCATATGCAGCCTTATTAGAAGCAGCAGACCCAGAAATAGAAATTATTAAGATAGAAACTATTTATCCAACTGGTGGAGAATTACAATTAGTAAATGTGCTTACAGGGATTGAAATCAAACGTGGACAGCTACCAGCAAAATATGGAATGGTAGTACATAATGTAGAAACAGCCAGAGCTACTTATAGAGCTGTTCAATTAGGCCAGCCATTAATATCACGAATTATTACCGTAACTGGTGGAGCAGTTGAAAATCCGCAAAATTTAGAAGTACCATTTGGGACACCAATGCGATTTCTGATTGATCAATGTGGTCGTAAACCAGAGATAGAACGATTAATCGTTGGTGGAGCAATGATGGGTTTTTCTCAACCAGATGACGATATGCCAGTAATTAAAACCACCAATTGTTTAATCGCTTCTGTTGGAGAACGCCTTAAAGATAAACCTCCTCAGATGCCTTGTATTCGATGTGGTGCTTGTGCAGACGTTTGTCCTCTTAATTTATTACCACAACAATTATATTGGTATGCCAAAGCTAAAGATTTGAAGAAAATCCATGACTATAAATTATTTGATTGTATTGAATGCGGTTGTTGTTCTTATGTCTGCCCAAGTCATATTCCACTAGTTAGTTATTATCGCTATGCAAAAGCTGAAATTAGAAAAGCTGAAAATGAACAGAAAAAAGCTGAATTAGCTAAACAAAGACATGAATTCAGATCATTTAGATTACAACGAGAAAAAGAAGAACGTAAAGCTAAACATAAAAAAGCTGCCGCTGATAAAAGTAAACAAGATAAGATTAAAGCAGCCTTAGCTAGAGTAAAAGAGAAAAAATCTATTACTAAGTAAATCTGTTTTAAATATTATCCAATTATAAATTGGTATCATATAGGCTGAGTAAAACAAACTTAGCCTACTGGTAATAATTATAAAAATTACTGCCGTAAATCCTTGATAACTCGCATAACTTCTAAATCATCTTCAATTGGTTTAATAGTGAATCCTAATTTTTTAACTAATGATAACATTGGTTTATTGATTGTCAAAATTTCACCTTCAAACTTAGAAATACCTTTATGTTTAGCTGATTGCATTAAAGCTCGCATAATTTTAAACCCAATCCCCATACCATGATATTGATCAGAAACCACTAATGCGAAATCAACAGAATGACCATCTGGATTCATAATATAACGTCCAACTCCTAACTCTTCAGTTCCTGTTACTGCTACAAAAGCCATCTCTCGATCATAATCAATTTGGGTAAAACGAACAATCATTTCTGGAGTAATTTCTTGTAATGCTTGCATAAACCGGAAATATTTACTACGCTCTGATAAATTATGAATAAAGGTTTTTTCTATATCAGCATCTTCAGGTCGAATTGGCCTAATCGTAATTTCAGTACCATTTGGTAATTGCCAATGACTGATAAGTTCATGTGGATATGGATGGATTGCCATATGTGAATAAGGGATAAGTTGATGTGAAACTTGAACTCTTATCCGAGCATCCACTGCCATAACACCTCTATGATCAGCAATCAATGGGTTTATATCCAATTCCACTATTTCTGATAATTCGCTCACCATAGTTGACACGTTCAATAAAGTATCAATTAAAGCTTGACGGTTAATTTCTGGTAATTGTCTGAATTTATGTAAATACTTAGCCGCTTTAGTTTTAAAAATCATCTGTTTGACCATATACTCATTCAATGGTGGCAATGCAACAGCTTTGTCTTGTAAAACTTCTACCATTGTACCGCCTAATCCAAAACTGATTGCTGGTCCAAATACTGGGTCTCTGATCACTCCAATCATTAATTCACGGCCACTAGCAGAACGATACATTGGTTCAACAGTCATAATAACTTTATCAACATCAGTATGATTTTTTTTGATAAGTCGTTCCATTTCATGAAAATGATGAGCTATTTCTTGTACCCCATTAATATTTAATTGCACTCCACCCACATCAGATTTGTGAACAAACTCAGCCATATTAATCTTCAAAACTACCGGAAATCCCATGGTTTCAGCAGCTATCATAGCTTCTTCAGCACTGGAAACTTTTATAGTTTGAGTAACTGGAATATTGAAAGCTGCCAGAATAGCTTTTGATTCTTGGGTAGTTAGTATCTGCCGACCTTCAGATAATATCCGCTCAATAATTAATTGGGCACCTTTAATATCAGAATGGAGATGTTCTTCTATAGGGGAAGGTATTTGTTTTAAAAGTTTTTGATTTTGATTATATTTAGTTAAAAATGAAAACGCATCAACTGCTACTTCTGGAGTATTAAAATGAGCTACTCTACTTTTAGCAAATAAATCTCGTCCTTCTTGTACTCTACCACCACCAGTCCACGATGCCAATACAGGTTTGGAACTATGTTTTGCACCATCAATAATAAACTGAGCTACCTGAGTCGGATTAGTCATAGCCTGTGGTGTCAAAATAACTAAAACTCCATCAATATTATTATCTTGTAAGCAGATTTCTAAAGCTTGTTTATAACGTTTTGGAGTTGCATCTCCCAAAATATCAATTGGATTTGAATGTGACCAAAAAGATGGTAATACTTCATTTAATAAATTTATTGTATTTGTAGTCAATTCGGTTAATTTAATTCCAACTTCTTCTGCTCTATCAGCACTCATAACACCAGGGCCACCAGCATTGGTTATGATAACTAGACGATTACGTTTTACCACATAATCATTAGCAAGCACTCTAGCAGCAGAAAATAATTGGGCAATACTATAAGCTCTGACGACTCCTGCTCTTTCAATCGCAGCTCCAAACACATCATCAGCACCAATCATAGTTCCGGTATGCGACATTACTGCTTTACAACCAGTTTCATAACGACCTGATTTAATTAAAATTACAGGTTTTAACCTAGCTGCTGCTTTTAAACCACTCAAAAATCTTCTAGAATCAGTGATCCCTTCAACATATAGTAAAATTCCAGTAGTTTTAGCATCCATTGCTAGAAAATCTAGTATTTCCCCAAAATCAATATCAGCTCCAGCTCCCATTGATACTACGGTAGAAAAACCAATTTCCTGTGATTGAGCCCAATCGATAATAGCTGTACAAACTGCTCCAGATTGAGAAACTAGAGCTAAATGCCCAGTTGGAATAACTCCATAACCAAAAGTAGCATTTAGATGTTCACTAGGCCGTATGACTCCTAAGCAATTAGGCCCAATTATACGAATATTATAACGATGAGCTATGTCTAATACTTCTTGTTGAAAACGTTTACCAATATCACCTAATTCAGCAAAACCAGCTGTAATAATAATAATCGAATCAACATTTTTTTCACCACATTGTCGTACAATACTGGGTATGGTTGGAGCTGGAGTTGCAATCACAACTAGTTCTAAAACATCTGGAATAGAATCAATATTAGGATAAGTTTTAATTTCTAATATTTCTTCATGTTTTGGATTTACTGGATATAATCTACCCTGAAATTCAGCTTCCAGCATATTTAAAAGTAAACGATTACCAACACTTTCTTCTCGTTTAGAAGCTCCAACAATAGCAACTGATTTAGGTGCAAAAAAATGGTTTAAATAATGAGGACCCATATTAATTCCTTTAATTTTAATAATCAATATAAACCTTTATTAACTCATTACTGTGTATTTCAAGGTTTAATGCTATAATTTACTTTTATTTGATAGTAAAAACTAGACATCTTTCCTAAATAAAATTATATAAATGTAGGATGCAATGACCGAAGGGAATTGCATCAAGATGTAATTCGTAAACTCATTACATCCTACAAAAAGTCAGTTAATACAATCATATTTAGCTATTTTCCTTATTTAGGAAACGATGTCTATACTTACCACACATCCTGTATATTTAAACTTAAGATTCTTTCTTATAAATCTTGTCTAAAATAACGATTACAATCACAAAAAATATCAAGAAATATATCATTTTCTGAGATATTGAAACATAAAAAGAATATCTATCTTTAATCTTTTTTAGGTCTCTCATGTCATGCTGAAAATCTAACTCTCCAAATTCCCCCATCCAATTACCACTTTCAGAGAATTTTAGAACTTGCATTGAGGCAAAATCTGAAACTAACATATCTTGTTGAAAAAGATTAATATCAACTGGATCAAATTTTTCCATATTTTCATTGATACGTTTTATAGCTTTACCATCTTCATAAATTAATACATCACTATTTCTTAAATTATTTCCACCAATAAGTATCCACCAATTTTTATTATGATCATATGCAAAAGCTGTTGGCCAAACACTGCCTCTACGTGCTAATTTATGAGCAGAAGGTATCATTTTTTCATTAAAATCTAAAGCTCGTTCAAAATAAGCATCGCCATTTTCTCCAAAAATTTTATCAGAGATTGGAGCACACCAACTTGGTAAATTACGATCTGACATTATAACTTCCCAAGTCTTGTTATTGCCAGTAACTGCAATAGTTGTATCAACTTTAACTTTTTCTGGATTAGTTATATCAATTAAAGCCAATCTATGATTATTGGTATCTGCTGCATATAATTCACCATTAATTAGGCTTAATTGATTTGGATAGCATAAAGGAACTGGTGTACCACGAGAATCACCAATTAATGTTCCATTTTTATAAAAGGTTTTAAAAGTATGCCTAGAAGTATCAGTTATATAAATATATTTTTCGGTTATTATAAAACCAAAACTATCACGAGCCACATTACTAAAACCAGGTAAAATTCCACATTTCCAACTAGTTAAATCACAACTATAAAGACTACCATCATCAGACATAGCTAGATAAAGAGTATTATCTAATAATTGCATTTTTGAAACTTCAGGTGGGATACCAAGTTCTTGATAAGTTTTACGAGCAGTAGTTTTTCCATCTTTATCAAAGACATAAAGAGTTTTACCCGTATCTATCGCTAAAAGCTTATTAGAGGAAGCCATCATAGTAGGGCCATATATATTGGCTTTTTTTGTAGAAAAATGTTTTACTGAAAAAATCGAGACAATAATTAAAACAATGATTATAATTGCAGAGATATTTAGTATTTTTTGCATAACCAACCTCAAGATGTTGTGATATTTTACATTGAAGTTTAAGACTTCACATCATTGATTATAACATGCAAGAAAATAATTTGGGAAAGGATTATCAGGTAGGAAATTTGCCCAGAAGTGGAATCGAACCACTGACACAAGGATTTTCAGTCCTTTGCTCTACCGACTGAGCTATCTGGGCTAATTGATCTTGAGTATTCTAAGATAGAATTAAAGTAATGTCAAGTATTGAACTAAAAAAAATCTATGTATAATATTTATGGTTTACTTTATAACTTGAACTTACAGAATTAATCCTTAATAATCTTAAGTTTAAATTAACTTGATCAAATTAAAATTTATAAGAGAATAAAATATGGATACAATTATTGAAATAAAAAATTTATGTAAACAATTCGACTCATTGACTGCGGTTGATAACATATCATTTCAAGTGAAAAAAGGAGAAGTACTAGGTTTTTTAGGCCCAAATGGAGCAGGAAAATCTACTACTATGAAAATGATTACTGGTTTTTTGTCTCCTACCAGTGGCACAGTTACTGTCGATGGTTTTGATATTATACAAAATCCTCTTGCAGTCAAACAAAAAATTGGTTATTTGCCAGAAGGAGCTCCTGCCTATCCAGATATGACTCCAGCTAGTTTTTTGGATTTTATTGCTCAAATACGAGGACTAAGTGGCAAGGAAAAAAGCCATCGAATTGCTGATACCATAACTAGAGTTAATTTAGAATCAGTGCTATATCAGCCAATTGAAACTCTGTCTAAAGGTTTTAAACGTCGAGTTGGATTAGCACAAGCTATCTTGCATGACCCAGAAGTATTGATTTTGGATGAACCTACTGATGGTCTTGATCCAAATCAAAAATTTGAAGTTCGTAACTTGATTAAAAATATGGCTCAAGAAAAGGTTATAATTTTATCCACCCATATTCTAGAAGAAGTTCATGCAGTTTGTAGCCGAGCCATTATCATTGCCGATGGCAAAATTTTAGCTGATGGAACTCCAGCTGAATTAGAAGAAAAATCCAAATATCATAATACTGTCACTATTTCAATGCAAGCTGAGGCTAATCAAGCAGATAGTATTCGTCAAGCTTTGTTGAAACTTCCAAATGTGCATAAATTAGAAACTTTAACTGAAACTAGTTCTTTTTTAAGTTATCAAGTATTTCCAAAAAAGAACAAATCTGTAGTTGTTGAAATCAGTCAACAAGCTCGAAAAAAACAGTGGAAGGTAGAAGAATTACATGTTGAAAGAGGAAGATTAGATGAAGTATTTCGTTCTGTAACCACTGGAGTTGCATAAGGTTATATAATTTTAAAGAAGCAGGGCGAACACATAGGTTCGCCCTAACTTAATAGTATTAAAACTGTGGAGTTACCCTAATTCATTAAGAATTGCTATAATCTATAAATTTAACCTGAATTATGTACATTTTGATCTAACATTTCTGGGGTGACTAACACGATTCCATTATCACTCACATAAAATCTTTTAGCATCTTCCTCAAGATTTTCACCAATTATAGTGTCAGCAGGAATAAGAACTCCTTTATCAATAACTGCCCTTTTAATATTACAATTTCTCCCAACAACTACATCTGGCAATACAACGGTATCCTCTATTGCAGAATACGAATTTACTTTAACGTTAGAGAATAATAAGGAATTAGTAACTTTAGCCCCAGATATTAAACAACCTCCAGAAACCATAGAATCAACCGCCATCCCACGTCTTTGCTCATCATTAAATATAAATTTAGCTGGTGGTAATTGTTCTTGATAAGTCCATATTGGCCAATGTTTATCATATAAATTTAATTGTGGAGTAACCGAAGTTAATTCCATATTAGCTTCCCAAAATGCGTCTACAGTACCAACATCACGCCAATAAGGCTGTCCACCTTTCTGTTCATCACGAAACCGATAAGCAAATATATTAGCTGTTTTAATCAAATCTGGAATAATATCTTTACCAAAATCATGGCTAGAACTTGATTTAGAAAAATCTTCATGTAATTTTTCATATAAGAATTTAGCACTAAATACATAAATTCCCATAGATGCTAGTGCGTTATCAGGATTATTCGGACTTGGATTTGGATTTTCTGGTTTTTCTGCAAATTCTATAATTCGGCCATCATTGTCAACACTCATTACTCCAAATTCTTTTGCCATCTCTAACGGTACTTCTAAACAACCTACAGTCATATCAGCCTTATTTTCAAAATGTTCGGCTAACATTGGGCCATAATCCATTTTGTAAATATGATCACCAGCAAGAATTAATACATAATCTGGTGCATGACTACGAATAATATTAAGATTTTGATATACTGCATCAGCAGTTCCTTCATACCAAGATTCATCAATCCGTTGTTGAGCAGCTGGCATTAATTCTACAAATTCCCCAAACTCAGCTCGTAAAAAACTCCAGCCTTTTTGAATATGTCGAATTAAGGAATGCGAACGATATTGAGTTGCTACTGAAATCCTGCGTATCCCAGAATTAATACAATTGGATAATGGAAAATCAATAATACGAAATTTACCACCAAATGGCACGGATGGTTTAGCTCGCCAATCAGTAAGATTTTTAAGACGAGTTCCACGTCCACCAGCCAATACTAAAGCCAATGTGTTTCGAGTTAAACGACTCACGAAACGATGTGTATTTTCATTATTCATTTGTAATTCCTATTACTTTTAGTTGATACAAATTCTACTATAATTTAAATCTATTTACCAATGTGTAGATTAAAATCGGTTACTAATAATCTATATATTTTTTAATGAACTATATTAGGATATATATTATCTTACAAATTAAACTTTTTTCACAACAATTTTTAAGTTATACTAGTAATAATTTTTACTGTACGATATAGGCTTAAGTATATTTCATAGACTGTTGTATATTCAGTATTTAAGTAAATTAGGAATTAAACTTGCTATACTAAAATTAATAGTTTATAAATATACTTTCCAAGTTAATTATTTTAATAGATTAATTTTCGATATTTTTCAAGTCACATTATTTCTACCAAAGGAGTATATATGTATAAATATTTTAACTACAAACTATTATTAGTATTACCTATTGTAGCATTGTTAGCTGGTTGTCCGTCAGTACCAGTAACAGAGCCTGGCTATGAACATACTCCTCCAGAAGATGTTAATACTGCAACTTATCATATTGTTAGAGCAGGTGAAACTTTATATGGTATTGCTGGAATTTATGGTCGTAATTATGTAGAAATTGCTCGTTGGAATGGTCTAAATCCACCATTTGTTTTAATTAAAGGTTCACGGTTACGAGTTGATGGTCCTAATGAAAATGTAGTATTACCTTCTAATAATGATAATGCTGGAGTTCCAGTTAATTCATATCCAACTACTCCATCCAGACCTATTTCGAATATTCCACAAGCAACTCATACAGTACAGGCTGGTGAAACTTTATATGCTATAGCTCGTAAATATGGCAAGAAAGTTAGTGATTTAACTAGATGGAATAATATTAACCCAAGTCTTTATACGTTAAGCATTGGGCAGAATTTGATAGTTTCTAAATCTGGTTCAGTACCAACGAGACCAGTCGTTAATACTCCACCAGCTAAATTTCCTAGACCAGTTATTTCTAAACCAGTTATCCCTAGACCGGTTATTCCTAAAAAAGTTATTTCTAAACCACGAACTCCTAGTGTTAATGTAAATCAAGGTTACCATATAGTATTAAAAGGTGATAATTTATATAACATTGCTAAACATTACGGATTTGGTGTGGCAGATATAGCAGCATGGAATGGTTTACAACCACCTTATGGATTAAACTTAAATCAGCAGTTACGAGTCACTCCACCTGATGCTACTACTATTCTTCCTACTCCTACTAGTCCTAGACAACAACTATCTCCAGTTAGTGGTAGAACCCATCATACTGTTGCTGCTGGTGATACTATGTATAGTATAGCTAGACAATATGGACTTAAAGTAAAAGATTTAGCTGATTGGAATAACTTAGTTCCACCTTATATTCTTTCTATTGGGCAGAGATTACGCGTTGCTTCATCAACAACTCTAATGCCAAGTACTGGTAGTTTTCAGAAAGTTGGCTCATCAAATATTAAATGGCATATAGTTAAACCTGGTGAAACCTTTGGTTCCATTAGTAAAAAATATGGAATTCCAGCTGCTAATTTAGCTATTTTAAATAATTTTAAAGTTCCTTACAATGTATATCCAGGAATGAAATTAAAAATCGCCCGTTAATTTTAACTTAAATAATAGTCTTTAGGAACGCAAGCTATTATACAGGGCATAAAAGGCAAAGGACTGCCAATTAATCCATAATTCAAACGATCTAAATGTTATGAAATATACCATTAAATTATGCTTTTTTCTATCTGGTTTGATGTTACTTCAAGCCTGTGTCACTAATAACGGTAGAAGCAATATTCCTACTGATTTATATCATTCAGTTCAATCACGGGGAGATGTTGCTACTATTTCCAATAGTTATGGATGTCGTGATCATATAGAATTAGCTAATATAAATCAAATACCACCGCCTTATCTGGTATATCCTGGTCAAACTTTACGAATTCCAGCTGATATTTGTGGAGTAGCTCAGACTTATCCTACAACTCCGTCATCTTCTACAGATTACTATATTGCTAGGAAAGGAGATACCTTATACAGTATATCTAAAGCCTATAATGTCAGTTTGAGTAATTTGGCATCTTGGAATAGTTTAGAACCACCTTTTACCTTGTCAATTGGGCAACAAATAAAAACAACCACTCCTATAAGAAATGAAATTCAAACAAGTGGTTATAATGCTTCATCAACTAGAAAATCACTTAAATCTCGTTCTCGTGCGGTTGGTTATAATACTTCATCAACTCAAAAATCTCGTTCTCGTGTGATTGGTTATAATACTTCATCAACTCGAAAATCATTTAAATCTCGTTCTCATGTGGTTATTAAAGGTGAAAATTTATATAGGATATCTATGAAATATGGTTATAGTGTTGCCAACATTGCTCGATGGAATAGGCTATCAAAACCATATATTTTATCTGTAGGTCAAAGGTTACGTTTGACTTCACCTTAGTTGCATAAATTATGGACTTTGAAAAAAGTGATGCACTTAATGAGTTAGAATGTCAAGTTGAAACAGAGCAATTTGCTGCAACCACAAGAGACTTAGATGCTACTCGAATTTATTTGAAAGAGATTGGTAATTTTAACCTTTTAACCGCAGAAGAAGAGATAAAATATTCTCGGTTAATTCAAAAAGGTAATAAGTCCGCTCGTGATAGAATGATTAAGTCTAATTTACGTTTAGTGGTTAAAATTGCTCGTCACTATATTGGCAGAGGATTGGCCTTACTTGATTTAATTGAAGAAGGCAATATTGGATTGATGCGTGCAGTTGAAAAATTTGATCCAGAAAGAGGATTTCGTTTTTCAACATATGGAACTTGGTGGATTCGGCAATCAGTTGAACGTGCAATTATGAATCAAAACCGAACTATCCGTTTGCCTATTCATGTTTTAAAAGAAATCAATGTTTGTTTACAAACTAGCTATACCTTATCAAATACTTTAGACCATGAACCAACATCTGAAGATATTGGCAAAGCGTTAGATAAAAATCCTGAAGATATTGATAAACTTTTTAAATGGAATGAGAGAGCAATATCTATGGATGTTCAACGTGCTAATGATTCTGAAAAATCTTTGGTTGATAGTATTCCAGATGAATTTAATCTTGATCCGATGTTGATGCTACAGGATTCTGATGTTGTGGATCATGTTAAATTATGGTTATCTCGTCTTAATGAAAAACAACAAATTGTAATCCAAAGACGATTTGGGATCGGTACTGAAAAAGAATATACCTTAGAAGAAATAGGAGAAGAACTTGGCCTTACTAGAGAAAGAGTACGCCAAATTCAAATGACTGCTATGAAACGCTTACATGATTTGCTACAACGAGAAGGATTTTCATTGGATAATTTATTACGTTAATTATATACATTTGAATAATGTCACGTTTCAAAGATGAACAATTATTATCTTTGACAATTGTGACATATTGGTTTTAAAACTAATAAGCTTACTTGTTAAATATTTACATGAAATTAATTAATAGAAATCGTATTCTTTATGCAATAGTTATAGTATTAGTAATAATATTAGGATTATTTTCACGACATTATCCATTATCACCTTTTATAGATGCTTATGCTGGCGATACATTATGGGCGTTAATGGTATTTTTTATAGTAGGCTTTATTTTTCCAACAGCTTCAATATTAAAAATCGTGCTTATTGCCTTATCTTTTTCATTTTGTATTGAATTTAGTCAGTTATACCATGAATCTTGGATTGATGAAATTCGTCAAAATAAATTCATAGCTTTAATCATTGGCCGCGGGTTTTTATGGAGTGATTTAGTTTGCTATACATTTGGCATTACTATTGGTTCCTTAATAGAAGTTGGATTTTGGAAAAAATATGGATGAACATTTATTACATAGCAGGTAATGTAAAATAAAATGTACTGCCTTTCCCTTCAATACTTTCTATTCCAATTTCTCCACCAAGTTTTTCTACTACCTGTCTTACTATAGATAAACCCAAACCATACCCATCTACATTATCATCGTGTAAACGTGTAAAGGGAGTGAATAGTTTAGATTGAGATAATTTAGAAAGACCAACGCCATTATCATGTATCCAAAATCTTATCATATTATCTTCTTGAATATTTGCTCCTAATTCTAATTTTGGTGGTCTACCACCATATTTTAGACCATTACTAATGTAATTTGCCCATACTTCTTCAACCCAAGGAGCATAACTATTTGCTATTGGCCAAGTATCTGGAAAAACTATTTCACCTTGTAATTCTTTGATTAAATGACTTATTCTTTTATCCAAAACTTGATTTATAATATCATTCATATCAATAGCTTCAGTTCTAATTGTATGTTGTTGAGAAACTCCAGCTAATAATAACAATGCATTAATAATTTCTAGCATTTTTTGCCCAGAATCACTAATTAGTTGTAAATATTTAGGTAATTGGACTCCATTATCAGTGGTTAATAGTCTATCACTAAGAGCCATTATTCCAGTTAAAGGCCCTCTTAAATCATGAGCAACAGTATGAGCAAAAGACTTTAATTCTAAATTACGTTCTTCTAACTCAGCTGCATAAATATCACTAACTTTAATTTCATCTTCTAATTGTTGTTGTAACTTGCGTAAATTTAAATGTGATGAAACCCTAGCTAAAACTTCTTCAGCTTGTAATGGTTTAGTAATATAATCTACTGCTCCCAATGAAAAACCTTTAACTTTATCAACAGTATCTGACAATGCAGTCATAAAAATAATAGGAATATTTTGGGTTGTTGGTAGGGATTTTAATCTTTTGCAAACTTCAAATCCATCTATACCTGGCATCATTACGTCTAATAAAATTAGATCTGGATTAGCATATTCAGCTTTTTTTATAGCTGCTTCACCATCTTTAGCTACTAATACTTTAAAGCCAACATCAGTTAAAAAATCTAATAATAAGCTGATATTAGCTGGAATATCATCAACAATTAACAATTTATCTTGCATAAATTTTTCTCAGTGTCGATTGAAATAGGATAAATTCATTTAATTATACTTAGGTTTATATATTATACTGAAATAAGATATAAACTTAAACGGCTATAAAAATGTATTTCATGGGATTTGATTATGGTAGTAAAAGAATTGGAGTAGCAATAGGACAAATTATTACTAAAACAGCTAGTCCTTTAGCAATTGTATCAGTTAAAAATAAACAAATAGACTGGGCAAGTATTAATGCCTTAGTAAAAGAATGGCAACCGCATGAAATAGTAGTTGGTTTGCCTAAACATAATGACGGATCAGACAGTATAATGACTGTTGCAGTTCAACGTTTTTGTCGGAAGTTACATGGACGTTATCATGTACCAATACATACTATCGATGAAAGATTATCCTCAGCCGCTGCTGCTGAAATAGTGTCAGGCCAATTAGATGCTGTTGCTGCCAAAATTATTTTAGAAACTTGGTTCAGTGAGTTTTATCCATAAATTAGCATAAATCACCATGCCATATTTGACAAATTGATAAGACTGTAGTAGCCGCTGTTTCAGTGCGTAATATACGTTTACCTAAATTGATATCTAAATAACCAACTTCAATTGCTGATTCTATTTCTATTTCAGATAAACCTCCTTCTGGGCCAACTAATACTGTTATTGGATGCTGAATATCGTGTCTGGATAAAGATACACATAAGCTGCGGCTTCCAGTTGGAGATAGAACTAAACAATCACCAATTTGAGGTTTAGATAACCAAATTATTAATGGAATTGCGTCGTGCAACTGCGGTAAACGGTTTCTGCCAGATTGTTCACAAGCACTAGCGATAATTTTATCCCAATGTCGTTTACGTTTGTCAATCTTATGTAGTGGTGGACTACGTTCTGTTATCACCGGCACTATATTTTGGACACCTAATTCTACTGCCTTTTGAATGGTATAGTCCATATGTTCGGGTCGAGAAACTGCTTGTACTAATGTTAATTTTAATGGTGATTCACGATCAATATTTTTATATTCATAGATTTGTAATTTAGCTAGTTTTTTAGTTATGCTAACTAAATTAGCAACATATTCACCACCTTTTCCATTAAATAAAGTTATTGAAGAACCGATTCGTTTGCGTAATACATTCAATAGATAATGAGATAAATCTTTTGCTAAAACAAATTCTTGCCCAACTGATAATGATATGTCTACAAATAAACGAGAACTACGCATAATTCGTAAATAGGATTCCAAGTTTGGTAATTTTTGCCAATTAGTTAGTTTATAAAAAATTTTAAGTCTAAAAGTGATTATAACATAGGCTAGATCTAATTTATAATTTGGTTAGCAACAACTTACATATAAAATTTCATACGTTATTTTTGTATCAGATATATACTTAACAAAAGTTAGATTGTAGGGTGCATAACGCTATCTCTTATTTCGGGTAGCAGAGATTGTGCAAGATTATTTAAAAACTGATAGAGACGAAGCACCCAATTACTATAACAATTTATTTGAAAAGGTATAATTAATGAAATTAACTTTAGCTTTTGATGTGTATGGTACTTTAATCAATACGCAAGGATTAGTACCAATCTTACAAAATTGGTTGGGAGATATTGCAGTTGATTTTTCCTCAGCTTGGCGAGAAAAACAATTGGAATATTCTTTTCGGAAAGGTTTGATGAAACAGTATGAAGCATTTAGTATGTGTATTAAACAAGCATTGGATTATACTTGCAATAGATTTAAAATATCGTTAACATCTGAACAAAAACAAGAATTATTAGAACGTTATAAATTACTACCAGCTTTTGCTGAAGTCAAAACTGGATTAGAGCAATTAAAAGCTAATGGGCATCAATTATATGCCTTTTCTAATGGAGATAAAAAAACTGTTGAAACATTATTGAACAATGCAGGTATTGAAGGTTATTTCATTGATATTATTTCAGTACACGATGTAAATTCATTTAAACCTGATCCTATGGTTTATGAATATTTTTTACAACAAACTAGTGCTAAAAATACTGAAGCTTGGTTAATCTCAAGTAATCCTTTTGATGTTATTGGAGCAAAAGCAGTTGGAATGCATTCAGCTTGGATCCAACGTTCCCCAGAAGTAGTTTTTGATCCTTGGGATATTCAACCTTCGTTAATTGTTACTGATTTACAAGAATTGGTTAGTAAACTAAATTAGTTATACTATTTTTACAGTGTATTAAGTGAAAACGTTATGTCCCTACCAAATAGTAATTAATCAAACATAAATAGCCATAGGTAAAACCTATGGAATTATGGAACTAATCTTGTTCTCGATGTTCAAGATAATATTTAACCATAGGCACTTGAAATTGCAAACTTTCTTTGTTAATTATTTCCTTGAAGATAAGTTTCTTTATTATTGTTTGGTCAACAACTGGTTGATTGGCTAGGATTTGTAGAATAGCTTCATGTTGATTTTCGTTATCATTCCAGAGTTCGGTAAAATATTGGCTACCAGTTTTGATGGCTTCTGGGATAGCTGTGGTGACATCTTCTAATTCCACTATTTTGCGTTTAGCTTGGTTAATATGGTTGATTAAGGTTAGGCATAGCAGTTGGATAAAATAGGGTTGGCAGTGAGTCCAATGGATTATGGCATCGACGGCTTCTGGAGTGTAAGTATCTTTAGGAAAATCTTTCACTGGTTGGGTGATTAATTGGCGAGCGTTTTCTTCGTCTAAATAGCTAACTGTTACCGTTTGAGTGTTGATTAGGTAGTTGCTCCAATATTTTGGTAAGTCAGTCAATGAATTAGCTCCGCTGAATAATAATACCCATTGTTGGCGATGTTGCATGATATGACGGAAAAACTTAAGTGGAGTGTGGTCATTGGTATTAATTATTAAGTCGTTGAGGCTTTCAAATTCGTCTAAGCAGAGTAGGATTTTTTTGTGTTTGATTATTTTTTCTATTGCTTTAAACCATTCTTTTAACGCATAAAATGGGTCTTCGGGTAGAATTTCTGCGGGTGGTAAAGTTAAGTTATGGATTTGTCTGGCTTTTTCGATAAATTCACTAGAAAAGTCTTTGGCAAAAAAGGTTAAATTAGCACTGCTTAAGCCTTGCATGTCGATGACTATGGGTAAAAAATCGCTTTCTACTTTGTTGGGAAGGTATTTTAATAAAGAAGTTTTACCAGTACGACGACCTCCGTGAAGTAGTAAAACTGGTGATTGGGCGGCTACAGTTAAGCTTTCTATTTGGCGGATTAAGTCAAGACGGCCATGGAAACGTTCGCCGGTAAGTACTGGTTCAAGTGGAGTTCCAGCAATATATGGGTTGATAATTTCTTGGTTGTGTTGAGCTTGTAGTTGTAAACCTTTCTGAGCCATTTCTAAAATAGATTGCCATTTTTTGATTATAGTGCCAAATTGGGTGGCTTGATTGCTATCTTTGCTAAACCTGATTTGTTGGGATAGATTGTTTAATGCAATTAGACATTTATTTAGAGCTTGTTGTTTTAAATAAACACTGGATTTTTGTAATGCAGAGTCAACGTCTTGGCTGATGTCTAATATATTTGGTAGTAGGCCGACTTCTTTGGGTGGTGGGGATGGCAACCAGTGTAGTTCTAAGTTTTGGATATCTTTGATGATTTTACAGTGGTTAAGTTCGTTTATAGCTATGCCAACCATAGCTTTGGTGGCAGTTTTTTGTAAATTAGTGGTATTTATTAAATGGTCAATGGTTTGTTTGGCGAGTGTGGGATTGGTTTGATAAGCTTGGATAATTAGGCAATCTATAAATGGGATAGGTAGAATGATTAGCTCATCCAATTTAGTAGGGAGAAAACGTAAAGCTTTAGTTGGCTCAATAAAGAAATATAAAAAAAATGTTAAAATTAGTTCTGGTAACCAAAAGTATAGACGTAGAACTCCGGCTATAATAGTTATGCCGACTGCCACGCCGAATGCCACACCTCCTGCTACACCGACTGCCATGCCGAATACCACATCTCCTGCCACGCCAAATGCCACGCCGAATGCCACACCGAATGCCACACCGAATGCCACACCGAATGCCACACCGAATGCCACACCGAATGCCACACCGA
>DAOUSL010000238.1 GCA_030627235.1 Thioploca sp. | reverse complement strand
TTACCTATAATTGCTCTGACAGCTAAAGCCATGAAAGATGATAAAATTAAATGTATTGAAGCTGGAGCAAATGATTATTTGGCTAAACCAGTTGAGACAGATAAATTGCTGTCGTTGATGCGGGTTTGGTTGTATCGGTAACAGATAGAGTAGATAATAGAGTTTATCGTTCCCACCAAAGCATCAAAATATTTGAAGATATTTTTTGTAAAAATGGTAGACAAGGTAAACCTTTACCCTACTTGACTATTTTTAACTTTTTGGAAAATAATTATGTTTAACTGGTTTAATAATCTTAAAATACGCAGCAAGCTTATTTTAGCTTTTATAATCATCATTACTCTAACAATCATTATCAGTGTTACTGACTTACTTAGTCAGCACTATATACAAACCATAACTACTGAACTACTTGATGTTAATGAGCAAATTGCTAAACTTAGCTTAAAAATTAGCAATGCAATGTTAATGGCACGCCGTAATGAGAAAGATTATCTCTTGCGTTATAAACAACTTGGTTTTACCAAAGCACGAGCTAAATACGTGACTAATGTGCAAGCCTATATAGCTAAAATTCATGAATATATGGATAAAATTGAAAAATTAGAAGCTCACTCAGAAGACCTTGATATCGTTGCTGCCATAAAACAAAACCTTACTAAATACGAATCTACTTTTTTAACTGTAATTGATTTATTTGAAGAACTAGGCTTTCAAGATATTGGTTTAGAAGGACAAGTTCGTAACAGTGTTCATACGATTGAAAACAGTATTAAAATTAATAAACTAGACCAATTAACAATTGATATGCTAACAATGCGTCGACATGAAAAAGATTTCCTATTACGGAATCAAGAAAAATATGTTAATCACTTGGATAAAACTATTACCAATTTCAAAACCAATGTTGCAGCTACTAGCTTAAATCAAACTGAAAAAGAAAAATTGATAATGCAAGTTAATCAATATCAAACCAAGTTTAAACAATTAGTTAAAATAAACCAACAAATTGCCATCAGTATAGAAATTTTTCGTGCTGCAGTACATAGCCTTGAATTACCTTTGGAACAAATGCTTGCAAATGCAATTGAACAGGAAAAATTAGCCCGTATTCGCCTACAAAAAATTACTAAATTGACATTTTTAACCGTTATTAGCATAAGTTTATTGGTAGTAATAATTGGTTTGTTAATTGCGTTTTTCCTAGCCAATTTATTCAGCAAACCATTAGTTTTCATTGCACAAGGGTCTAAATTACTTAGCGAAGGTAATATAACTCTAATTGGCATTGACCGTACAGCAATCACTAAACTGATTACTCGCAAAGATGAAATTGGTGAAATTAGTCAAACCTTTGATGCTTTAGCAAATTATTTGCAAGAAGTAGTTAAAGACATTATTCAAGTATCCCAAGGTTTAGCGGAAGGTAAGCAGATAATAGCCAAAGCCCAGTATCAAGGGGATTTTATCCAAATTAAAACCGCATTAGAAACAGCATCTAGCAAATTGATGCAAACTACCATCGTGAATAATGAGCAAAACTGGATAAAAACTGGCCAAGCTAATTTAAATGAATTAATTAGAGGTGAACAAAATATTACCATTTTAGCAAAAAATGTAATTGATTTTTTATGTGAATATGTAGAAGCTCAGGTTGGATTATTTTATTTATTACAAGAAGATGCAGAACAACCTTATTTAAAAATAATTTCTACTTATGCTTATGCTAAAAATAACGAACGACCTGACCAATATTTGATTGGTGAAGGTTTAGTAGGACAAGTAGCATTTAAACAAAAAACTTTATATTTTAAGCAAGAAGATGCTCCAACCATTATTAGTTCTAGTTTAGCTAATGTAACTCCACATCACATATTAGTTTTACCATGCTTATATGAAAATGAATTGAAAGCAGTTTTGGAACTTGGTAGTTTTAAAGAATTATCTGCTATTCAACGGACTTTTTTAGAAACAGTAATACCAAATATTGGAATAGCAATAAACACGGCTAACTCCCGTTCCCAAATGCAGGATTTACTTGAGCAAAGTCAGCAACAATCAGAAGAATTACAAACCCAACAAGAGAAATTACAAAGTAGTAATGAAGAATTGCAAAGCCAGTCGGAAGAATTGCAATCCCAACAAGAAGAACTCAGAGAATCTAACGAAACTCTGGAAGAACGGACTAAAGATTTAGAACAGCAAAAAGTAGCAATTCAAGATAAAAATCAGGTTTTGGAAACTACTAAACTGGAGATGGAAAAAGCCCAAACTGCAATTGCGTTAAAAGCTGAAGAGTTAGAATTAGCCAGTAAATATAAGTCCGAATTTTTGGCCAATATGTCCCATGAATTGCGTACTCCTTTGAACAGCCTGTTAATTTTGTCACAATTATTAACTGAAAATAAAAACGGTAATTTAGATGGAAAACAAGTTGAATATGCCCAAACTATCAATAGTGCTGGTAATGATTTACTTACTTTAATTAATGATATTTTAGATTTATCCAAAGTTGAAGCTGGAAAAGTTGAAATACAATTGGAAAACATATCGTTAAATAATTTATTAACTTCAATTAAACAGAAGTTTATTCCAATTGCGAATGATAAAGGAGTGCAATTTAATCTTATAATTGCTGATGACATCCATCCAACTTTAACAACTGATAGTCAGCGTATTAAACAGATTATCAATAACTTATTATCCAATGCTCTCAAATTTACTAGTGAAGGTGAAGTTAAGTTAACAGTCCAACATCCTACTGAGCTTCCAGCTAACGTAGATAAATTAGAACTAGCTAAAACTATTTCTATCAGCGTAACTGACAGTGGAATTGGAATTCCTAAAGACAAACAACAAAGCATATTTGAAGCTTTTCAACAAGCAGATGGCTCTACTAGTCGTAAGTATGGTGGCACTGGATTGGGTTTATCAATCTCTCGGCAATTAGCCCGTTTATTGGGTGGCGAATTAACTTTAACCAGTGAACCAGATAAAGGTAGTACTTTTACTTTATATCTACCTAAAGTTCACAATAATTATATTCCAAAAACAAACATTTCTACATCAGAAATTCATGATGAATCTGTTTCACAAGAAAATATAAAATCCTCCTCACCAACACCCTTATTAAAAAAAGAATATTATTCTCCAGAAGATATTTTAGCATCTGATAATAGAGATAATTTATCTGCTGATGATACAACCATCCTACTGATAGAAGATGATCGTAAATTTTCTAATATTTTAGTAGATTTGGCTCAAGGAAAAGGATTTAAATGTTTGTTAGCAGAAGACGGCTTAACCGGTCTTAAATTGATTGATGAATATAAACCAGATGCGATTATTTTAGATATAGGTTTGCCTAAATTAGATGGTTTAACTTTAATGCGTAAGTTAAAGGAACAACCAAGTACTCGGCATATTCCAGTTCATTTTATTTCTGCTGATGACCAAAGTATAGATGCTAAAAAAATGGGAGCAATTGGTTATGTGGTTAAACCAGCTAATGTAGAAAGATTAGACGAGGTTTTTCAAAAAATTACAACTTTCCTAGCTAAAACAGTAAAGAATATATTAATTATCGCTAACGATGAATTAAATCGACAAAAAATAATGGATTTAGTGGCAGATGAAGGATTACAAATTGAAGCGTCTTCAACTGGTGATAATGCTTGTCAAAAATTACAAACAACAACTTATGATTGTGTGATTTTAGATATGAATGTAGAACAAGGTGCTGGTACAAAACTATTGGAGATGATGCTACAAAAACATACTCATTTTTGTAAAATTCCGATAATAGTTTATGCAGAGCGTGATTTAACTATAGAAGAAGAGGAATTATTGCTACGTTGTTCGGCAGAAATTCCAATTAAACAAGTAAATTCTACAGTATATCTAGTGGAGGAAACAACTTTATTTTTACATCAGATGGAAGCTAAATTACCTGAAGATAAGCAAAAAATATTGCATATGATACATGATAAAAAGGCCGTACTAAAAAATAAGAAAGTTTTAATTGTTGATGATGATGAACGTAATATTTTTGCTCTAGCAACTATTTTGGAAAATCAAGATGTTGAAGTTATCTGTGCCGTTAATGGGAAAGAAAGCTTAGAAAATTTGGAATGTAATCCAGATACTGCGATGATTTTAATGGATATTATGATGCCAGAAATGGATGGTTATGAGGCTATTCGGGAGATTCGTAAGCAAGAAAAATATCGTAATTTACCAATAATAGCTCTCACTGCTAAAGCCATGAAGGATGATAAGTCCAAATGTATTGATGCTGGAGCAAATGATTATTTGACCAAACCAGTTGATACTGATAAATTGTTATCGTTGATGCGGGTTTGGTTGTATCGGTGATTGTTTGTACAGAATAATTGTCTGAATCAGGATTCACAGGATAAAACCTTTATAAATAATTGGGTATATTCTGCTAATTCTTAAATCATGATTATGAAAACAGTTTACTAAAGATAAATGGTAGTGTTATAGATGTAAAGTTATAAATAAGATTATGCCATAATAAAATATATTTGATATTGCAAAATTATTTTATAACAAAATGATATAAAAACACATAT
>DAOUSL010000460.1 GCA_030627235.1 Thioploca sp. | reverse complement strand
TTTTCCTTAGAATTTTCCAAAGTCGTTCAATAATATTGAGATTAGGTGAATAAGGAGGTAGAAACTTGAGGACAATCCTTGGATGCTCTTTTAGGAATTCTTTGACAATTATAGAATGATAATACCGAGCATTGTCTAAAATAATATAAATTTTCCCCTTTTCTTGTTTGCTCAATATTTGCGCTAATAGCGCAATCATTGTTTGACTATTAATGCGCTCATCTTCTACATAAAACAATTCTTTTGTTGCCAAATTAAGTGCTCCGTTTATGTTGGTTCTTTTGCGACCATTATTGGTTTTTAAATGTTTTGTTTGCCCTTTTTTTATCCAACCATAACAAGCTAAGGTGTTGTGCTGTGGATGTACTCCATCCATGAAATAGATTTGGTCTTGTAATCCTAAGTTTTCTTTTAATTCTTTGTACTGTTTTACAAATTCTTCTTGCTTTTCAATATTGGCTTTACAAGGTGTTAATACAGGTTTTTTATAGACAAACCCTAATCTTTTAAGAAGATTAGTAATCCCTGAAGCAGTGTACTTGATTCCAAATTCTTTTTCAACCCAAGCTACGATTCCTTTAGAGTCCACGTATACGTTTTGCATGAGATGATTCTCTAAAGCGTCTAATTGTTTACTAGAAAGAAAAGCGGATGTTCCTTTATTATTATCGCTTAATAAAGATGCAGCCCCCTTGTTCAAATAAGTATTTCTATAGGTTCTTATGGTATCATCATCTAGAAGAAGAATCTCCCCAACTTCAATACAAGAATGCCCTTTGTCAAGAAGAAGAATTGCCTTTAGCTTGTCAGCGTGTTTTCTTTGTCTACAATTGCGGTGCAATCCCTTGATGGTGTTTTTCTCTTCTTCTGATAAATTTATAGTCATATGTCTGAACATCAACACTATAAATATAATGAAAACTATCGAATACACCTAATAAAACACCTTTAAATAACTGATTATTAGTGAATTAATATCAAAATTTAGCTAGAAAAAACTTGAATCCCGAAAACCTAAATGGATTGAGTATATTACTAAACAAATACAAAATAAT
>DAOUSL010000021.1 GCA_030627235.1 Thioploca sp. | reverse complement strand
TAGAAAATACTATTAAATGGAGTTCATCTTTAAAAAGTTATTTTCATAGAAATTTAAAATCTGAAAAATTTAATAATCTGAAAATTTATATTTCTTTATATCGCCCTTTTATAAAAAATTATGTTTATTTTGATTCTATTTTAAATCATAGACAAGGACAATTTAAAAATATTTTCCCAAATGCTAAAAGTGAAAATTTAGTTATAGGAACTTCTGGAGGTAAAAGAAGTAATTTTACTACTTTATCTACGAATAATATACCTAGTTTAGATATTTTTGTTCCAAATAGCTATCAATCATTCCCATTTCACATTTACGACCAAAACAATGAAAAACTAGAAAACATAACCAATTTTGGTTTGAAAGCTTTCCAAAAGCATTATGCCGATAAAAATATCACCAAAAAAGATATATTTAACTATTGTTACGCAGTTTTACACTCGCCAAAATACCGTGAAAAATATGCAACCAACTTAAAACAAGACTTGCCGAGAATACCGTATTATAAAAACTTTGCCAAATTGGTTAAAATTGGAGCAGAGTTAATAAATTTGCACGTAAATTTTGAGCAAATAGAACCATATAATTTAACCGAATTAAACCACACAACTAATAAACCCAATACTCCAAAATTAAAATTATCCACCGACAAAACTAAAATCTTAATCGACGAACTCACGACCTTAACCAACTTTCCACCCGAAGCTTTAGACTATAAACTTGGTAATCGAAGTGCTATAGAATGGATTTTAGACGGATACAAAGAAAAGAAAATTAAAGACCCAACCGTCAATGAAATGTTTAATAATTATAAATTTAGCGATTACAAACCACAAGTTATAGATTTATTAAAACGAGTAACTACAGTTAGTTTGAAAACTTTGGAATTGATTGATAAGATTGATAAGATTGATATATAATGGTATATAAATGTTGCATCAAGATGTAATTCGTAAATTCATTACATCCTACCTGACTGCTTATAATGCTGGTGAAGGTGCGGTGAAAAAATATGTTAGAAGGATTATGGCTGATTGGCACAATGATAGACCTAAATAATTTTATAATAAATATATTAGGAGACACTATAAGATGTGGTTACTAGTAAAAACACTTGTTTTTTCAATAATTTTAGTAGTAGTATTTACTACTGGATTTAGTAGTTGTTACTCTCAGAATAATAGTAATTATAATACAGATAGCAATGTACCTATCACTCAACAACCTTCGTCATATGAAAATTCATTAGATTTCAAAATTGGACAAATGTTGATTGTAGGGTTTCGTGGAATGTCGGTTCGCGATCAAGGAGTTCAAGATATTATACGAGATATTCAACATTTTAACTTAGGTGGTGTTATTTTGTTTGATTATGATATTGCTATGAAGTCACCAAGACGTAATATTAAATCACGTAATCAATTGAAACAACTTATTAAAGCCTTGCAATCTGCTAATGCAGCATCGACAACAATTCCTTTGTTCATTAGTATCGATCAAGAAGGTGGTAATATACAACGTTTGAAGAAAAAATTTGGTTTTTCTTCAACAGGTCGCTTTTCTGCCCAGTACTTAGGTACGCAAGGGCCTGAGCAAACTAAAATACAATCTAGAAGAATAGCAAATACACTTACTGAAGTTGGAATTAATTTGAACTTTGCTCCAGTTGTTGATCTTAATATTAACCCTGATAACCAAATTATAGGAAAACTAGGTCGCAGTTTTTCAGATGATCCTAAGCTTGTGACTGACCATGCGTTAGCTTTTATCGGTGAACATAATTTAAATAAAATAATTTGTGTATTAAAACATTTTCCGGGCCACGGTAGTTCTTATCATGATTCACACTTGGGATGGGTTGATGTCACTGATAGTTGGGATGAAAGTGAACTCAAACCGTACAGAAGTCTTATTAATGCTGACCTTGGTTTTCAAAATGCTATTATGATAGGTCATATTTTTAATGGAATCCTTGATCCAAAATATCCTGCAACACTTTCAAAAAAAATTATTACTGGTGAATTACGCACAGATATGAAATATACTGGTGTTGTAATTTCTGATGATATGCAAATGAAAGCAATTTCTCACCATTATGATTGGAATGAAGCTATATACAGAACTATTGAAGCTGGTGTTGATATTATTTTGATTGGAAATAATTCGGAATATGAAAGAAACGTTGTTAAAAATACGGTTGCGATTATTAAGAGATTAATCCAAACTAAACAAATCAGCGAGACACGGATTGAAGAATCTTATCAAAGGATTAAAAGATTAAAAAGTAAATTACTTCCTATTATCAATAATGTATCTCAAGTAAAATACAAATTAACTGTGAATGTTGTACCATTTGGGAGTCGGATAAGAATAATGAATATTCTCCCAAAATATTTTAGTGGGATTAGACTACCCCCAGGACGTTATCGCCTTCGAGTTGAAAAACCCGGTTATTTTACCCATAACGAGTTGGTAACAATTCAAAAACAAGATATTACAATATCATTGGAATTGAGAAAAAAATAAGCTACTAGTCTTACTGTTCAATAAAGCACAGTATTGTAAGCCAAATAAGTATACTAAAGCATAAGTTTTAATACTTTTGGAGTCCAAAGAGCTTCAGCTTTGGTAATTAAGAAAATTAATAGTGCCAAGGCGTACAAAGCTTTGAACTCCATAATATCCGATAATTTACGGGTCACGAGTAATATGAAAACCACTACCAAAATTTTGTTGAAGTTGATCATTAAAGCTTACGGCAATCTGGACATCTTTTCCCACAACTAAAAAAATAATTGCTTGTTCAGCCTTACTGCATTTAATTTGAGCTTTATATCCATTTTTAACACCCCATATGCCATGTTTTCCGGAAACAATATCGATAAATCCAACTTTTTCCATTGTTATTCTAGCAGTTTGTTTACATTGTACCTTGCTAGATGTCATCCGTTGTAGTTTAATGTAAAAGTGAGGTGGTGAATCTGTTGTTTTTAAAATACAATCAGCACTTTGAATACTCTCATGCGTGAAAGCTAATAAGGAGTTTCGCAGAAATTTCAGGATGTTCACGGAACATTCTTATTCCGTGAACTAATCAATTTTTCAACGAAACGGTTATAATTGCCCTGAGCTTGTTCAAAAATATCAAGAAACGCCGCTACGCTTTAACTGTTTATCCATATTTTCGATCCTCGGCTAGTCACGGACTACTTGACTTCTGCTTGCCTCTCCATGTCTCGCAGTGGTAGCAAACGGCATTGGTAAATCTGTTGAGATCGAACTTGAAGTCGTTGGAGTTGCTAATTCTTCCTCTGGTTCTGCAATTGTTATTAACTCATCTCGTTTCTTTGCCAAATCATCTACTTTATATTCAGATAATTCATATGCCCAACCAGCAAGTTTGGTATTTAACGATTCCACCTGCTTATGAACATCAATTTTTTCCTCTGATTTAGAATCTTCTTCTTTAGAATCTTCTTTTTTAGGATCAGTTTCTTTAGATTTTGCTAATACAGCTTCTGGATTAAATTTAGCTGTAAATATAGCATAGTTTTTATCATTTTGTTTAGCTACTTGCATAGTTACTTCCAAACCATCAAAAGTAGTAAACACTGCTTTAATTTCAGGTTTTAATTCCAATTTATCAGCGGCTATAACATCATCAAACTCTAAGTTACTTAAAGTCGTAGCAATATTTTTCAGTACATAAGGCATTTTAACTGTACCATTTACAGGCAAATCATCCAATTGAAATTCTTCATCATCTGGTGTATCTTTGAAAATTAAAATATCTTCACCAATAGCAACCTGACGAACATTATCATTTTTTATATTAACTATTAACCGTTCTAGCCAATCGTTTAATTGCTTTTCTACAGATAACTTTCCTAAAACTGACCAAACTTGTTTATCATCTGGTTTACGCACGTAAATTTCATTACGAGTAGAATCAATTTTAGCTATTTGACTATTGCCAATAATAATACTGGCTAACGAATCTGATTTAGTTTTTAAAGTCAACAAGATAGACTGTGCATCTGGAGCAGAAACATCATCCACCCCAATTTTAGAATAAAGCTCTGAATTACTGGTTTTAGCTTCTAAAATGGTTAACTCAGTCATTTCTAATAATAAACTATTAACCTTATTTGCTTCTACCGGATAATTATGTTTTTCCTGCATTTGCCAATTCCAACTTTCGTCACGTATCATAGTGATAGTTTCAGTATTGGTTTGTACATTGACAGTTGTTACTTGATCAATGGTTGCTGCTAATTGCGGAAATAATTTTCCTTTTTTAAGTGGTGTAACTTCGGTTTGAGTCAGTGATACTGCAGCAATAACTACTACCATAGTGACAACGACTAATACACTAAGACTCTTAATATTCACTTATTATTCCTCATAGTTAATCTATTAATATAAAATCATTTTTGCTTACTTTACAATCTGGACATATCCAATCTTCTGGAATATCCTCCCAACGAGTTTTAGGAGCTATACCGTCATCTGGTAAACCATCAGCTTCGTTGTAAATCAAATTACAAGTAGCACACCTGTAACTTTTATAATCATTTGACATAAAATACCAATTTATTAAATTCAGAAAATACGACTTTTACTAACTATTTCAATAGAATATAATTTATACATTTAGTGATATCATCTAACCTAAGATTGCTAAAATATCATTGACATTATTAAGTTTTATATAAGTTAAATCGGTATTTGTTCTATTAATTTTACTAGTTCCAACTTGAATAAAATCAATATTAGCATCTCTAGCAGCAATATAATCACTAGCTGAATTTCCAACATAAATTGCAGATTTAACTTGTATTCGGTGTAAACATTCTAAAATTGGAGCTGGATTTGGCTTTTCAGCAATAAATTCGCCAGCCATATTTTTACTACCAATACTTATTATCAAATCATCTTGGATAAATTCGTTTACTAAATTATTAATTTGTCGCAAAGTATGCAATGCTTCTATAGTAGGACGGCTAGTCACAACTGCCATTTTCACTTCGTAACTTTGCAATTTTGGAAAAAATCCATCAGAATACAGTCGTTTTTCATTAGTATCAATTAAACCTTGTCCATTAAAATGGGGCTTACCAAGATATAAATTTTGAAAAAAATCCTGCATTTCAATATATTCCATCGTTTGGTTATCAATCGAAGCTATCTTTCCAGTTTGTAAAACAGTTTGCCATTGTTCCTTAGGATAGTTTTTTACCAATTGAATCAGTAACCAGGAAACATTCCAATCATTATTAATCCCATAATTAATGCCAGTAAAACGTATTAAATTAATATCTGAATCAGTTATTTCAATATTAGTATAATATCTGACGGTTTTTTTTATCGCTAGATCATAAGATTTAGAAGTATCAATCAAAGTATCGTCAACATCAAAAATAATAGCTGAGTAAACTTTACCCTGAATTGTAACAGGCACTATAAACTGCCTTTAGTCGACGGTATAGAATTTAATATTCGTGGTTCTAAATCTATTGCCATCCGGATTGCTCTACCAAAAGCCTTAAAAATACTTTCCGCAATATGGTGAGAATTTTGTCCACGTAAATTATCAATATGCAAAGTTACTAAAGCATGATTCGCAAATCCTTGAAAAAACTCATGAAATAAATCAGTTTCAAAGTTACCTATGGCAGCTCGTGGGAAATCTGCGTGAAATTCAAGTCCTGGTCGACCAGAAAAATCCAATACAACCCTAGATAAAGATTCATCTAATGGTACATAAGCATGGCCATAACGACAAATACCTTTTTTATCACCAAGAGCTTGTTGAAAAGCCTTACCTAAAGTTATTCCAATATCTTCTACTGTATGATGACCGTCAATATGTAAATCACCTTTAGCTTTAATATCCAAATCAATGATGCCATGTTTAGCAACTTGTTCTAACATATGTTCTAAAAACGGTATACCAATATCAAAATTGCTCTTACCATCACCATCCAGATTTATTTTGATATCTATTTGGGTTTCATGGGTATTACGTTGAATATTAGCCGAACGTATAGTTTCATCCTCAATAATTTCGATTTCGTCCTCAATTTCGATCTCATTTTCAATTTCATTCCTCAACTGTGCAATAATCTGTTTTGAGCCTTTGGTTATATTCCAAATTTTCTCAATAGAAGTAAAAGTATCCTGCTGTTTAAGAATTTTAATTGCACTTCTTACAATTTCTTTAGTTAATTTAGTTTGCATATTTTTAGCATGTTATGGTTATGAAAGAATTATATATGGTTATTATATAACATATTCAATTAATAGTTTGTATCACAAATTTTCAATTATTTAAATGTATGGGGTAGAACGAAGTAAAACCCAACAAAACCTTTATATTTTTTACTAAAATACTGGGTTTAGTTGTTACTCTAATCAGCCTACTAAGTTTTTGTGAGATGTGGCGTAAGATTTAGTACGATAAACGGTAGTCCTATAAGAACTACCTAATTATCATAGATAGATATCTAAAATTCTGGAATATTATCAAAGTCACAGAATATAGCATCGTCATCAGTTTCTAAACACCAATTTTCTGGGGCTGGTTCAATAAATAAATCAAACATAAACATCATTTGAGAATTACTTCTAGTTTTATTTGGTATTTCTACTGGTATTGAATAATTCAGATTGCCTGCATCATTTACGGCTATATTAACATTAGCATTGGAAGTAGTTCTAATAGTTTTTAAAGTAAAAATTGGAGAAAGTATATATGAATTACCTTCATGCAGAACGTAAAAAGTTCCATTTACATTAAAAGTTAATTTTTCTACTCCTGGAAACTTTAATCCTTCTTTAATAAAAGTCTCTGGTGAATATACAGTTGGAGTACAAGTTTGCGAAATACCAGTTTCATATATCACTTTTATTTATTCTGGTTCAAACCTAGCTCTTTCTCTAGGCCAATGAATTCCTGGCTGAACAGTTGTGGGAGCATTATCAAAATCACAAATAATCTCACCTTGGATAATATTTTCTACATCAGGAATAAAACTATAATTAATCCCTGCGGATTTACCAGTTCCTTCCACATTTACGATATTCTTGTCAAAAGAGGAATATACATCTAAGGAGTTATGGAAACAAATAAAATCAACAGTACTGTAGTATTGAGTCACCAGATAGCGTATTTTGATGATACAATCCAAGAAAAGTAAGCGAAATAACCAAGAATAAATTAATGTGAGACATGATAAATACTTGCATATAAAATCAGCTTAATTTTAACTGGATATTCTTGATGAACCTATCCCACAAAAAAAATCATTACAATAGTTAATTACATAATTGTAGTATTTACACATTGATAAAAATATAATCTCGAATAAATTAAGAGAGTTAAAATGAATTTAAAGAAAAATTTCCTTGTGAATTTGAAAGTCAAAATATTTTATAGTAGGAATAAATAAAGTAGTGATGATTCTTTAAAATTATAAAAAATTAATGCATTAAAAAATCTACCACTACTATATTTATAGCTACCAAATATTAATGACCACCAATGAAATTTATGAAACTTAATTATAGTATTTTTTGACTGGATAAACTACAGTAATATAAGTATTTGATATTTATTTTGAATTTTATTAAGGATTAAGAATTAAGCATTAAGCATTAAGAATTGCTATAATAACTTGAGTTCAATAGACATCTTTCCTAAATAAAAAAAGAATCCCCAGAAATATTTAAACGAACTGTAGGAATATCAAAAGAAAACTATCAAAAATTATGTAGTAATGTGAAAGATTATCTTAACGAAGAAAAGGAACATAATGCATTGAAGAAACGAGGTTTAAATGAACAACCACCTACTTTAGTAGGTGGTTGTTCATTAATGCAGATTATTTTATTCAATCTAGTAACAGCACTTTGGAAGGTGATATTTTAATTAATTCTGGTCAAGAAAACTTTAGCAATAGTTTGGAAAGTTTAACTAAAACTATGGATGATGCTTCCAAGCTATTACTAAAAAATTGTGCTAGTAGCACCAATAATTCTTTCTCCTTACAAAGACGTAGTGGACTATCTGAAGTGTTTAAAAATCATTGAATGTTAAATTATATTTCCATAATGTGATTGATGCAATTCATATTCATTCATTGCATCCTACATAATAATTAATTCGTAGGATGTAATGAGTAAAGCGAATTACATCGATGATACTCTATCAAAGTCTAAAGGCATACCTAGAAAAATAGGCACTTGATGTTTTCCAGCTGCTACCATAATCTGGTGGGTTATCACTATAATAAGTAACAATTCCAGCCATTTTTATGGTTCCATCAGCAGTAATTAATCCCACATCCATTCCAACAAATTGGTCTCCCTTACCTCGAATCTATCGACAATTTGCTGTGTCACACTGATTTTGGGAAAGCTTATTAAGTTTCTTAGTAAACGCCATAGAGCTGTTGGGAAAGATACAGGATTTACTAATCATATTGAGCGATTCAATTGCACAGGCAACGTATCTCACGCTTGGTCAGAAAAGCTTTATCTTTTTCTAAAAAAATAGAAAATTATATTGGAGCTATTTGGAATTTCATTCATAATTATAATGCTAATATTATTTAATTTTATACATAACTACTTTCTTTAGGACTACCTAATATTTAACCTCTCGCTGTGAGACAAGGAGAGGCAAGCCGAAGTCGAGTAGTCCGTGAGTAGCAGGGGTTCGCAAATATGAAGAAATAGTTAAAGCGTAGCGGCGTTTCTTGGCATTTTTGAACAAGCTCATCGTTAAGTCATGGTGGAAGAGTTGTGCGGAGTCACTCCTATGAGACCCGGACGTGTCAGGGCAATTATAACCGTTTCGTTGAAAAATTGATTAGTTCACGGAATAAGGAAGTTCTGGGGACATTATGAAATTTCTGCGAAACTCCTTTCGAGGTTGATTAACCCCAACGGGGTGAAATCTATGGTACTTATATTATACATTTGTTAAAATTCTATTTGGTACTTAATTAACTATTTTAAATGCAATCAACTTCTAAATCAACAGTAATCATGGGCATGGGTAATACTGGTCTAGCCTGTGCTAAGTTTTTACATAAACGAAATATTCCAGTAATTATCATGGATAATCGTACTTATCCGCCAAGTTTGTCTTTATTACAACAACATTTTCCTGAAATAACTAGTATTGCTGGTAAATTCGACAGTGAACTATTAAGCCAAGCTAGTGAAATTATTATCAGTCCTGGATTATCAAAGCAAGAACCTGCTCTTGCAAAAGCATTGGCAATTGGCATTCCAATTATTAGTGAAATTGAATTATTTGCTCGTTATGTTAATGCTCCAGTAGTTGCAATTACCGGTTCTAATGGAAAAAGTACTGTTACTACATTGTTAGGAGAAATGGTTCAACAAGCTGGTTGGAAAGTACAAGTTGGAGGAAATTTAGGAACTCCTGCTATTGATTTACTATGTGAGCCAGCACCTGATATCTACGTCTTAGAATTATCTAGTTTTCAATTAGAAACTACTTATTCATTAAATCCAGCTGTTGCTGTAGTTTTAAATATCAGTGAGGATCATATGGATCGTTATGCTAGTTTGGCCGACTATATAAAAACTAAACAATTAATTTATCAGGGTAATGGTATTATTGTTGTGAATGCTGATGATCCTTATACTATTGATATAAATAAAAATTTAAGTTTTAGTTTACGATCTGATATAGGTAATTTTCGGATATCTAACCAAAAAAATGAATTATATTTAACTAAAGTAGAAAATAATGAGCTGATTCCTTTGTTGCCAGTTAATAAAATGTACTTACAAGGTAGCATGATGCAAGCTAATGCTTTAGCCGCTTTAGCATTGGGTTATGCAATTAATCTACCCTTAGTTGCAATGTTAACGGCACTTAAACAATTTAAAGGTTTACCACATCGTTGTGCTTGGGTAGCTACCAAACAAAATGTTGATTTTTTTAATGATTCTAAAGGAACTAATGTAGGAGCTACGATTGCAGCCATTCAAGGGTTAGCAAGGAAGTCAATTCTTATTGCTGGTGGTGAGGGTAAAGGAGCTGATTTTACTCCATTAACAAATATAGTAGCCGAACATTGTCATGCGGTTGTATTGATAGGTAAAGATGCTTCATTATTAGCAAAAGTATTGTCTGTACCAATATATTATGCTGATAGTATGGAAGATGCGGTTAAACAAGCGGCAAATATAGCAAATTCAGGAGATGCAGTATTATTATCCCCAGCTTGCGCAAGCTTTGATATGTTTGATAATTATGAACATCGAGGTAAAGTATTTGAGGAGACTGTACAGCAATTGTAACTTTAGCAACTGATACGGAGTGCAAAATTTATTTTGCGAACAAATTCAAATATATTCGTTCCATCTAATAATTTCATTATACTCGACTATCAAGTTTTCTTGTAGAGACAAGACATGCTTTGTCTCTACATCAAGATACCAAATTCCTGTTAAAAAACTTGATAGCCGAGTTATATAGATATTTTTTAATGGAATTAATTTATTGCAAAATAAATTTTGCACTCCTATTTTCGGTATTTGCGGAATCTAAGTTAAGTTATTCTTGTGTATTTTATCTTTATTAATTCCATGACTAAGTAAAATAGCTTCCACTTCATTGTTCCCAGATATATAAAACTCGGTTAGATCAGATACTGTTGGTAAAAATTGCTTTAATTGTTGTTCAAGTTCGGCAAATTTTTGTAGTGGATTATAGGAAAAATTATCCAAAGCATCTTGCCATGAACGGCATAGGCCATCTAAATAATGTCCGGTTTCTGCAATCCAATATAAATGTAAAGATTCCACTGTATCAGTAGAAATCGCATGTTCAATTAAACTTTTTATTGGAGCAAAAAAATGGTCTTGAGTAATAAATACGATTGGATTATTGTAATTTGATAGTACAAAATCACCATGAGGCCCTTCTAATGAAACTGTTTGGCCAAGTTTTAAATCATTAAATATGATATTACTGAAATTACTATCTGTTTTCTTAACATGTAGTTGTAAGTTATGTCCATCACAGGGACAACTAGCAATAGGCAATTCCTTAATATCCTTATCTAATATAAGTTTAATATTTTGACCAGCCATAAAACGTAGAGTTTTAGTATGTGGTGTTTGCAAATTTAAAACCATCAAATTGTCATTTAATAATTTTTTATTTTTGACTATAACTCGAATCTCTTGTAATGGTAAATCACTAGGGGTTTTAGCTTCTTCAGCTTCTATAGTTAAATCAGTGATAGCAGTGTTAGAACACATCAACATGTAGTTCATTTCCTTCTCATATTCACTTAATACATAGTCATGTTCATGAATTTTCTTTACCTCACCAGTTATTACTCTAGCTTTACAAGAACCACAAACACCACCACTACAACCATAGTTTGGTTTAAGACCAGCTCGTATGGCAGATGCTAATAGAGAGTCAGAGCCTTCTACAAAAAATTCATTACCACTGGGAACAAATTTTACTTGAGCGGCTATGAATCTTAAGAAAGTATCTCTAACAAATAATTTAGCCTTATCATCTGGTTTTTTGCTATCTTGTAACTGGCTATTTTTATCCGTTAACCATTGAGCTAGATTATCAACTTCAGTTTTTAAATTATCTGTTTGTTGTAAGTTATCAACTCGTTCAACAACTTCTTGAAATAGATTATTATGCTTATTTAACTTCGTTTTTAAGTTAATTAATAGTTCGCTAAATTCTTGTAACCGAGACATTAATACTGCGGAACTAGGTAATGCTGTATCAGTTTTACCTTTATCTTTGGCAGCATCTAACTTAATTCTTGCTACTTTTTCCAACATTGGATTATTGTTCATATCAATAACTGGATATAAACGCAAAAGATTACTTATTGTGATTTTACCTTCAAAAGTTTCTAATTTTCCAGTACGGATATGTTTTTGCAATTCACCTCTGGAAACTCCGGCTAAACGTGCTGCACGAGGAATAGTTAATAATTCTGGCATATTTTTTTACCAATTAATGTTCAAAATCTAATACAATTGTAAAGTTAAATGTACTACCTTTATCTAATTTGGAATCTACCCATATGTAACCACCCATCATATCAATTAAATGTTTACAGATCGCTAATCCTAATCCTGCTCCACCAAATTCACGAGTGTAACTGTTATCAGCTTGAGTAAATGTATCAAATAAATAAGGCATTGCTTTTGTTGAAATACCGATTCCAGTATCTTGGATTGAAAACTTTAATGTTACTTGTTCTGTCTTTAAATTACTAACTTTTATGTCAACAATTATTTCACCTTGTTTAGTGAATTTAATTGCATTATTAATAAGATTAATCAATATTTGTCTGATTCGTAATGGATCGCCAATAAGTTTAGCAGGTATATTATCACAAGTTACTAATTGTAATTGGATTCCCTTATTTTTCGCATCTTTATTAAATAAATCCAGTAAATTGTTCAATAACTCATCTAATTGAAAACTTATTTTTTTAATATCCATTTTTTTTGCTTCAATTGCAGAAGTATCTAAAATATCGTTAATTATTCCAATTAGATTTTTAGACGAAGTAACAACAGATTTCAGATAATATTCTTGTTCTTCTGTAATTTCAGTATCTTCTAATAAAAGTTCAGTATAACCCATAACAGCTATCATTGGAGTACGAAGTTCATGAGTCATATTTGCTAAAAACTGGCTTTTAGCTTGATTGGCTTTTTCAGCTTTTTTTAAGGCAATTGACAAATGTTTTTCACTGTTTCGCAATGCTTTTTCATTAGCTTTACGTTTGGTAATATCTAAAGAATACTCAATCATTTTAATGACATTACCTTGATTATCAAAAATCGGAAAGCCATGTATCTCAATATTTTTCTGCTTGCCTTCTTTATCATATTGAATATGTTCTAAAATTACTGATTGTTTAGTTTTTTTCACTTCTGCTAATGGGCAAGGGGTATTAATATTATTACAAGGTTTATCTTGATGATGAGTTAATTTATGACAAGCTATTGATGATTCAGAATCAAATTTATGCATAAATAGATTAGCCAATTCAACTTCATAAGTGTTTGTATTTATTACATAAAAAGGATGATTAAGCGAATCTATAACATGTTGTAAAAAATCTTGTTCTGTTTTACGTGCTTTTACTTCATTCTGCAATATTTTTTGTTGAGCTGTCATTTCATCAGCCATATTATTAAAAGCACGGCTTAAAATTCCAAATTCTCCTTCAAATTCAATGGATCTATGCTTATGATCTTTATAGGCAAAAATTTGAATACTATTAGCTAGCTTATTTAATGGTTGAGTTACACTACGCCTAATAAGTAATAATATTAATATAAAAATAACGATAAAACCAATTAATTGAGTAATTATATCTTGCTTAAAAGAAGACCAAGCTCTATCCGTAATGGTAGAAGTTGGTAGTTTTATACTTAAAATTCCACGTAAATCACCGAGCTTATAATTCCAAGCTGTATCATATAATTTACGAATTGTTTCTGGAGCATCTTCACGTTTATCATGGCATTTTAAACAATGTTTTTCTATCCAAATAGGACGAGCATATAGATAATATTGTTTATCATCATTTATAAATGGTTCAAATAATAACTTTTTTGTTGGATTAGCACGAAAATAATCCATTGCTTCTAACTCAAGTTTATCAGCAGTATTTCTTGGATTACGTGGTTGATCTGAGACATTATTAAAACTAAAACCAGAAGCGTCCCAATTAGGATAATCTTCGGAAATTCGGCCTATGGCATAAGCTGGTAGAAAATTAATTGTCATATCATTTAACGGAATATCATTTACTAAAAAAGCAGTTTGCTGCACATGTCGATAAGCCATTAATAAACTTCTGACTTTTTCGGCTTGTTCTTGTAAACTAGTTTTTATTTCTTGTTTAGTATTTTGATAACTAATTAGTTCTACTCCTATGAAAATCAAAAATAAACTAATTCCAATAACAAGTAATAATTTGGTTTGAATCTGCATAGTTTTTCTCCTCTAATTACTATAATTTTTGGTTCGGAAAGTTAGAAATCTTCCCAACCTCCATCATTTTCAATATTTGAAGGTAAGCTAGGGATTTTAACTGGAGGAATCTCAATAATTTTTTTAACCAGCTTACTAGATAAATCGCCTACATTAAAAAATGCTACTTGTTTTTCTAACTTTTTAGCATGTTCTTTCATTAAATCACCGGTTGACGAAACTTCTTCAGCTAACTCAGCGTTTTGTTGGGTCATATCATCAATTTGAGCTATAGACATATTTATTTGATGAATCCCAGAAGACTGTTCCTTAGTAGAAGCAGCAATATTTGCAATAATATCATTAACTTTTTTGCTGGCAGATAAAATCTTAGATAAAGTTTCACCAGATTGATTGACTAATTTAGTTCCTTCATTCACTTTAATTGCACTATCTTGAATTAAAATTTTAATTTCTTTTGCCGCTGTAGCACTGCGTTGAGCTAGATTTCTTACTTCAGTTGCTACAACCGCAAAACCACGTCCTTGTTCTCCAGCATGGGCAGCTTCTACAGCAGCATTTAAGGATAATAAATTAGTTTGGAAAGCAATTTCATCAATAACTCCAATAATATCAGATATTTTTTTACTACTTTTATCTATTTCGGTCATTGCCTGTATAGTTGCATTGATGATTTCTCCACCATCTTTAGCCTTTTGTTTGGCTTTTTCTGCTAATTCATTAGCTTTGGAAATATGATTGGCATTTTGTTGAATAGTAGCGGTAATTTGTTGAACGCTGGCAGCAGTTTCTTCTAATGAGGAAGCTTGCGATTCAGTACGTTTACTAAGGCTTAAATTACTCTGAGAAATTTCTTCTGCTACTCCATTGACCATTGTAGCAGTTTGCAACATTGCTGTGATAACTTCTGTTAATTTAGTAACTGTAGTGTTAATATCATGTTTTAATTGGTCAAATGCTCCCACATAATCATTTTCAATCTTTTTAGTTAAATCACCTTCGGCTAATGCAGAAATAATTCGCATAAGGTCTTCAATTACAGATTGATTGAAATCCATAATTTCATTAATGCTGGTTGCGAATATATCAAAAAAACCTTCCTTATTTGCCATACTAATACGTGGTCTAAAATCACCGCCTGAAGCTGCCTGAATAACTGTATTAATTTCTTGCTCAATTGCTACTTCAATAGTACGATCTGTAAATTCAATAATAATTCCTAGATGTTCTTTGTCATTAGTTACTACGGTAATAATATGATCTAAAATAATATTCCCAATAACAATTTTAGCACGATGAGTTGTTTTTATATTTTCTAATGCTTGCCGTTTATGTTGATAATTTTCTTGATGATATAAATTAAAATTAGAACCTAATACCTGTTTGGCATTAAATTGAGGAATTTTAGCTTGAATTAGGGATTCGTATTTAATGAACAATGTTTGAGCTGCTTTATTGATATAAATAATGTCGTAATTACTATCTGTAATCATGATATTAGTAGTAGCTCGATCTAAAGCTAAATTAATTCGGATAGCTTTATCAGTAATCAATTTATTTTGCTTAATTCGTTCTCGCAATTGAGTTTGCATACTATCAAATGCCTGTAATAGTTGGCCTATTTCATCTTTTTGATCAGTCGCTATTTGATTATTTAAATTAGTATCAGCTATAGATTTAGCTAATTTTACTGCCTGATTTAAACGAGTTGTAGTATTTTTTAAAATAATCACAAAAAATATGATAATTAAACTTAAATTAAAAACTATTGTTAGTATTAAATAAAATAGTTCACTATTATTATTAGTATATTTGGTTTTAGCTTTACTAATTAAATCATTAGCTATTACATTCTCAATTTCTTTAAAGATTTCAATTTTACCAGTTTGAACATTAAACCATTGTTCAGAATCAATTTTAGCTGGTAATTTTGATGAATTTATCACTATCTCTCGAATTTTATTTGCTGCCTCTACTTGTGCAGATGCTAATTTATTAGTTAATAATTCTATTTGAGAATCTGTTAAATACTTCATAATATCATGTTTTAAATAATATTTTTGAATTGATATTAGTTCATTTAACTGGCGTAATTGCTGTGGTTTTATGTTTTTTTGAGCTGAAATAGCTACCAATAAAGCTCGCTCTTTACCAGCTTCTTCTTTAATTCGTAAAAAGTTAATATAGGCCATTTTCAATGGAAAGACATCTTTATAACTAGAAATATGAGTAGTATGTATAACAAAATCAAAGATTAACTTATTTATTGCAGTATATTTTTTGATTGCTTCTGATTGTGATATGGTTAAAGCTATAATATTATTACGAATTAACTCAAGATTAGTTAATTTTTCTAAAATTTTATCTAATTCTATTTTAAATTTAGCGTTATCTAAGGTAAAACTTTTAATAAATTCAGTTAGTAATAAAATTTTGGTATCAGTTTTAGTCTGATATTGTTGTAATTCATTACTAAATTGCTGTTTGATAAAAAATAGGCTACTAGAACCCCGTTCTAATTGGATTGCATGTACAATATCACTAAGTAAAATAGATAATTCAGTTATTTCAACCGAATTTTTTATTTCACTATTAAATTGTAACTTATTTGTCACTAAACCTATAGAAAAATATAACCAGCCTAACAGTGGTAATAATAACAATAAAATTAATTTGTATTTTAATTTAACATTGGTGACCATAAATTATTCCTAATTATTATAGTAATTCTTAACTATATAAATATTAATTACTTATATTGCTGTAGTTTATTCAATCAAAAAATGCTATATAATGTAGCAGAAATTAATTAGCCCGATATTAAACATGGTATAATCATCAACCAAAAAAATCAATATATTATGGTAATTCTTAATCCTATAATTCTTAATTCTTAATTAACTTCGACAGAAATATCAATAATTTAATTGATATTAAGTGTAAATCATTCAATTTCTAAATACTATAAAAAACTGTAAAATTATATTTTTCTATCTGCCTAAATAGACTATTAATCATGATCAAACCTTTCCAACTTCAATCTAAATTTGTACCTAAAGGTGATCAACCTCAAGCTATTAAACAATTATTAGCTGGCTTAAAAGATAATTATAAACATCAAATTTTATTGGGAGTGACTGGCTCTGGTAAAACATTTACTATAGCTAATGTTATTCAGGAAAAACAAGTTCCAGCTTTAATTTTAGCTCCTAATAAGACTTTAGCTGCTCAATTATATAGTGAAATGCGAGATTTTTTCCCTCATAATGCAGTGGAATATTTTGTATCTTATTATGATTATTATCAACCAGAAGCTTACATGCCAGCATCGGATACTTATATAGAAAAAGATTCTTCTATAAATGAACAGATTGATCAGATGCGATTATCAGCCACTAAAGCAATGCTAGAACGTAAAGATGCAATTATAGTAGCTTCAGTCTCTGCTATCTATGGATTAGGAGATCCAGATTGGTATTTGCAGATGGTATTACATTTAGTTAAAGGAGAAGAAATTGGACAACGTTTTATTATCCGTCGTTTGACTGAATTACAATATACCCGCAATGAAACTGTATTAGAACGAGGAAATTATCGAGTACGTGGTGAAATTATTGATATTTATCCATCTGATTCAGATCGAGATGCAATTAGAGTAGAATTATTTGATGATGAAATTGAAAACTTAAGTTACTTTGATCCATTAACAGGCAAAACTTTACAGCGTGTATCACGTTTAACTATTTATCCCAAGAGCCATTATGTAACTCCTCGTCATGTTTTATTAAAAGCTATCGACGATATTAAAACAGAGTTGCAAATTAACCTAAAAAAATTATATGTTAAACACAAATTAGTAGAGGCTCAACGTTTAGAGCAGAGAACTATGTTTGATTTAGAGATGATACTGGAAATTGGTTATTGCTCTGGAATCGAAAATTATTCTCGTTATTTGTCTCAACGAAAAGCTGGCGAACCTCCACCAACTTTGTTTGATTATCTGCCAGAAAATGCTCTGCTAATCATCGATGAAAGTCATGTAACTGTGCCACAAATTGGTGCTATGTATAAAGGCGATCGTTCTCGTAAAGAAACTTTAGTTGATTATGGTTTTCGTTTACCATCAGCATTAGATAATCGGCCATTGACTTTTGCAGAATTTGAACGACTTGCTCCGCAAATAGTATTCGTTTCTGCCACTCCAGGTTCTTATGAACATCAACATGCTGATAAAATAATTGAACAAGTAGTACGTCCAACAGGCTTAATTGATCCACCGATTGAAATTAGACCAGTTACTACTCAAGTTGATGATGCTTTATCTGAAATTAATAAACGAGTACAACAAGATGAACGAATTCTGATTACTACTTTAACTAAACGAATGGCAGAAGATTTAACCGAATATTTGGTTGAGCATGGCGTGAAAACCCGTTATTTACACTCAGATATTGCTACAATAGAAAGGGTGGAAATTATTCATGATTTGCGGATTGGAGTTTTTGATGTACTAGTTGGCATTAATTTATTACGAGAAGGTTTGGATATGCCAGAGGTATCTTTAGTAATGATATTTGATGCAGATAAATCAGGTTTTTTACGATCAGAACGTTCCTTAATCCAAACGGTTGGAAGGGCTGCTCGACATATTAATGGGCAAGCTATTTTTTATGCTAATGTGATAACTACTGCAATGCAGAAAGCTATTGATGAAACTAATCGAAGACGTATTAAACAGCAAGCTCATAATAAAAAGTTTAATATAATTCCACAAGGAATCAGTAAAAAAATTACCAATATATTGAATATGGAACAAAATAATGAAGTAAATGCTTTTCAAATTACGGAAGAACAAGCTAGTTATACTAATTTATCTCCCAAAAAACTATCCTTAAAAATCAAACAACTAGAAAAACAAATGTATCAACATGCCGAAAACCTTGAGTTTGAAGAAGCAGCTAAATTACGAGATAAAATAAATAGCTTACAAGATATTCATTAGGAATAAGGATTTAATAAAACCCGAAACTAAACCTGCCAGGTTTGAACATCAAATTGCTGGTTGTTTCGGGAATGGAGCATAGCGGATTTCCCGAAACCTAAGTAATATCAGGATTTCTGGAAATCGTACCTCATTCCCGAAACAACAAATTAAGAATTAATATAACCTATGACTTTCCAAAATCCAAGTTCTACCGACTATTTTCAATTTTTGCCTAATTCTCCAGTTGATGAAGCTGATATATTAATATTGCCAGTTCCTTGGGAACAGACAGTATGTTATAAATCTGGAACTTCTTTAGCACCAGCTGCCATTCTAAAAGCAACTGAACAGCTTGAACATTATGAGGAAGATATTGCTTGGTCTCCTATGAAACATATGAAAGTTTGTGTATTAGAAACTATTGCTTCACAAACAATTAAATTTCATACTAATTTGACTAATACCGTCAGTAAATTACCAAAAGATAATCTATTAATAGCTCTTGGTGGTGAACATTCCATAACTCCAGCTTTGATAAAAGGTCGTATGCCGAAAAATGGTTCAGTGATTTATTTGGATGCTCATGCTGATTTTAGAAAGACTTATCAAGGTTCAGAATATAGCCATGCTTGTGCGGCATACCAAATTTTCACCCAAGGATATTCATTAATAATGGTTGGTATTCGTTCTATATTTGAGGAAGAAGTAGAATATCTTAATAAGATAACTACATTTATGGATAGGAAACTTGATATGGAAAAAGTTATACATTGTATCAGTGAATTAACCGGACCAGTGTGGTTAACTATTGATATGGATGTTTTTAATCCAGCTTTAGTATCTGGAGTTGGAACACCACAACCAGGTGGAATAGATTGGTATCAATGTTTAGATATATTAGAAGCTGTATTCTTTAATAAAAATGTGGAAATATATGGTATGGATATTGTGGAACTAATTCCAGAACCTTCTCATGTTTCAGAAATTACTGCGGCAAAAATTATGCAAAAAGCTATTTCATTTTGGGGTAAAACAAATGGATTTGAACATACCAAATAGTAGTCAACTTAATCTTAAATAATAATATCTTGTATAAATATTCATAAACCTATGTCAACTATAATTGTAGCTGGTGCTACTAATCAAATTGGTCATTTTTTATTACCACGATTACAAGACCATAAAGTAATTGCTATTAGTCGTCAGCCACGTCCAAATACTGATAAGATAAGTTGGTTACAAACTGATTTAGCATCTGAAGTTTTACCAATCAAAGTATCCAGCCAGTTATTTTATTCAGCACCTTTACCATTATTGCCATCATTACTAGCACGTTTACCTAAAACAACATTATTAACTAGAGTCATTGCTTTTAGCTCAACTAGCCGTTTTACAAAAAAAAATTCGACCAATCCTAAAGAACAAATTATAGCCAATCAATTAATTCAAGCTGAGACAGCATTGATAAAAGAATGTCAACAGCGTAATATAACTTGGACAATATTGAGACCAACTTTAGTGTATGGTTGTGGTTTGGATAAAAATATAACATTCATTGCCAATTTTATTAAGCGATTTGGTTTTTTCCCAGTGATTGGCCAAGGAACTGGACTAAGGCAACCGGTTCATGCAGATGATCTAGCTCAAGCTTGTATTAAAATTGCTTTATCTTCAAATACAATTAATAAAACTTATAATTTAACTGGTGGACAAACTCTTAGTTATCATGCCATGATTACAGCTATTTTTAAATCTTTAGGTAAAGAACCACGCATTATATCTATTCCACCATTGCTATTTACCACAATGATTCGTTGTATAACTTGGTTGCCTAAATATTCCCATTTATCAACTACAATGGTTACTCGAATTAATCAAGATTTATGTTTTGATTGTACACCAGCTCAACATGATTTTAATTATCAATCTAGAAAATTTACGGATATAAAATTATGCTATTAATATTTCTAGCTTTTTTATTATCAGCTGGATTCACTTCCTATTTAAGTCGTCCAGAAACAGCTTTGTGTATTCTTGATAAACCAAATTCACGTTCCTTACACATAAAACCTACCCCTGTTACTGGTGGAGTCGCAATATTACTAGCATGTGCCATAACATTAATCTTTGTTGATATATTCTATTTACCCGTACATAAATATTTATGGTTATTTATCAGTTGTTTATTAATTGCTATTGTATCTTTTATTGATGATTGCAAACAAATTTTCATTCCTTATCGATTATTAACTCATTGTATTGCGGCATTTTTTTTATTAAGTCAATATGATTTTATTATTGTTAATATACCAGGTTTAGATTGGGAATTACCTAAATTTTTCCAAATTAGTATTTCTTTTCTATTCATAGTATGGATGACTAATCTATATAATTTTATGGATGGTATGGATGGTTTTGCTGGTGGCATGGCAATTTTTGGATTTGGAACTTTTGCAATCTTAGGTATGCTAGCCAATCAACAACTGTTTATGTTATTAAATCTAATTATAATCAGTGCAGTAGGTGGATTTTTAATTTTTAACTTTCCACCAGCGAAAATTTTTATGGGTGATGTTGGAGCTTCTAGTTTAGGTTTTTTAGCCGCAGCATTTAGTTTATGGGGCAATAATGAAGGAATTTTTTCTTTATGGTTAGCATTATTGATATTTTCTCCATTTATAGTAGATGCTACAGTTACTTTACTAAGACGTTTATTAACTGGTGAAAAAATTTGGTTAGCTCATAAATCACATTATTATCAACGTTTAGTCCAATTAGGTTGGGGACATAAAAGGACTGTATTACGAGAATATATTTTAATGGCTGCTTGTAGTGTTTCAGCTTTATTAGGAGTTTTACTACAAATCCAATGGTATTTATTATTTAGTTGGGTAATAATTTATATTATATTGATTTATAATGTAAAAAAATTAGAATTAAGAACTTAAAATCATACTTTTACCAAATTGAACTATTTTAATCAACTTGACAGTAAACATATTATCAACTTATAATAAAAAAGCTATAATTAATACTAGGCGGTAATATTAAGTAAACCAATTAGACTTAAATAATGGTAAACTATTAAATATTACTCCAATAATTATAGTAAAAAAACTTAACCCTATCAATATTGCATAAATATGCCGAGCAGATATTAATCTAAGATGCAATAACCACGTTCCAACTTAATTAGAGTTTGAGTTTATCATAATAAGCTCCCAACACAGCTAATATTCCGAAATTACAACCAATTAATAACTCTCCTAAGCCTTTGTCAATAGTGGAGTTGAGTAGAAATAGCCAGACAATATACCAAAGATTCCTATCCATAGGTAATCCTCTTACTGAAACTAAAACCGAATTATTAAAATTAATCCAATATGTTTCTGTAACGGTTAAAACTCCATTTTGAATCATACGACTACCACCAGTCAATGGAGAATGATTAAATTCATCAGTGTTGCTGCTCTTGTAAGTAAACCTAAGAACTTGCTCTATTTAGGAAAGATGTTTATTGAAACTAGAATTTTATTCACTGTTCATGGTAAAATAAAATTATTGGAATAATTATTTTTAAAATATAACTATTAATTAGATACTTCAACTGTATTTAAGAATTTACTCTAATAACATAGATAGTAAAACAAATAAGTGTGTAATATATATTTAAGGAGAAATAAATTTTAAAATTTACTAAAAAAACTCATCCTGCTTCAATTCCTCAAGAAGGAATTACACAAGTAGTTAATTTGATGGAAACTGGTTATTTATTTCGTTATCATTTTGATGCTGAAATTTGTGAAGAGACTGTTTCTTCAGATTTAAAAGATGAACCGGCCACTGAAGTTGCTAAATTAGAAGATGAATTTAGCCATTATACTGGTCATAAATATGTTGTCGCTGTCAATTCTTGCGGTAGTGCCCTTTTTTTAAGTCTTAAAGCAGCTGGATTGCAACATAGTGAGAAAGTATTGACCAATGCTTTTACTTTTACAGCTGTTCCTAGTAGCATTGTTCATGCTGGTGGAATTCCAATTTATATTGAATGTAATAATCAATATCTATTAGATATAGATGATTGCAAAAGAAAAATCGAAGCTAATCCTGATGCTAAGTTTTTTATTGTATCTCATATGCGTGGTTATGTTTCAGAAATGGATCTACTCGAAGAACTTTGCGATGAGGCTGATATTTGCTTAATTGAAGATTGTGCTCATAGTTTAGGTGCAAAATGGTACGATAAAAAATCTAAGCAAGATAAACTAACTGGTCATCATGGACAGATTGCTTGTTTCAGTTCCCAAAGTTATAAACTTTTAAATTCTGGAGAAGGCGGTTTTATTGCAACTGATGATGATAAAATAGCAGCCTATTGTATTTTGGCAGCAGGTTCTTATGAAAAATTATACCAAAAACATCTATCTCGACCTTTTGATAATCATATATTTGAAGAAATTAAATTGTCAGTACCAAATTTTAGTCTTAGAATGAATAACTTAACTGCTGCTATTTTAAGACCACAACTCCCGATATTAGAAGAAAGAATTTCTGCATATAATAAAAAATATAAACAATTAACCAATATTTTAGCTCCAGCTAATAATATTGATATACCTAAATCTTTAAAATCTGTCACTCGTGTCTGTGATAGTTTACAATTTAATCTCATTAACTTAACGATTAAACAAGCTAACGAATTTGTTCAACAGACCTCAGAAAGAGGAGTTAAAATCCAATTATTTGGCCACAAGGATAACTCTCGTTATTTTAAAAATTGGCATTACTCATTTAAAGAAATACCTGTCCTAAAACAAACAGATGAATTTGTATGTTTTGCCTGTGATTTAAAATTATCTTTATCATTTACTACTGATGATATTGATTTAATAGGATATATTATTAAAGATGTTTTATATAAAATAGTAGCAGAAGAAAATCAAGTTGATTATCCAACTGGATTGACTTCTTCTTTTGAAGATTTAAATGAGGTCATATCTAAGTACGATAATTGGGTATCAGACTACGATCAGCAACATCATCAAAATGGCTGGAAGAAGTTATTGACTCACGTTGCGTATACCTTAACTTCATATTTAACTACAGATGATAAAATTTTAGATATTGGTTGTGGCACTGGTTTGCTTGGTAAAGAACTTAGTTCATATAATTTCAAAAACCTTGATGGGCTTGATATTAGTGAAAAGTCTTTACAATTTGCTAAAACATTTAATATTTATAACGGATTATTTAAAACAGAATTAGGCAAAACGCTGGACTTTGCAGATAATTCATTTGATGCATTAGTATCCTGTGGTGTTTTTACTCGCCAACAAGTGCCATTAAATTCTTTTGAAGAGTTGATTCGTATTTTAAAACCAGAAGGTTTATTTTTAGTTGCTTTAAGAGTAGAAGATAATAATTATTATTATAATAAGCTTAAAGAATACTATATTGCTGGGATTTTAAGCGAAGTTTTTAAAATGCAATTTAATGTTTTGAGTAGTTGTAACCATGAGCTTGTTTTAGTAAAGAAATTGGCTTAATAGATTGCTTAAATTAGTATATGGTTTTTATCATAAAGGACAATTAATTATAGAATTTCACCTAATTACTCCATGTAAAATGATAAGAATGACTATCCAACTTTAACATTATAGTATTCCATCTATAACCTGTATCTTGTACCTTTCATAATTATGTTAATAGAAGCCGGAATTTTATTTGCTGCTTACAGTGGCAGAAGATTGTTTGAAAAACTTAGCAATAAGCCAACCGTTGACATTAAACCAGACAAACCTTCTGTGCTTTCAGTAGATAATGTTGATAAAAAATCTTTGGTTCACGATAAAAATGATAAACAATTAGAACATCGATTAAAAGTTAGTTATTTTTCAATGTTTGTATCAACTATAAGGCAATTCTTTTATTCATCTCCATTAGTAGTGCTGTTAAATCTTAGTCTCTATATGTATAATTTTGTCCCATACATGAAAGAAACAGAAAAAACACTGTTGGAAGACAAAAAAATAAATGCTCAAGCCCTTGATACTATACTAATAGTTGCAGCTATTGCTACTAGTCAATATCTTGCTGTTAGTTTTTTTGAAATGATTTATTATCTTTCAGGTAAAATTAAGGCTAAAACTCAAGATAAGTCTAAAGATATGCTTATTAATGTGTTTGACCAACAACCTCGCAATATATGGATATTAAAAGATAATGTTGAAATTGAAATACCATTAGAAGCTGTAAATATAAATGATATTGTGGTGGTAAATACCGGTGAAGTAGTTCCAGTTGATGGCCTTATTATAAAAGGTAAGGCTATTATCGACCAACATGCGTTAACTGGGGAGTCACAGCCAGCAGAAAAGATAGTTGGTGAACAAGTATTTGCAGCTACAACAATTATAACTGGCCAAATTCACGTGCAGATTGAAAAAGCCGGAATTGATACAGCAATTGCTCAAATTGGTAAAATTTTAAACCATACCACAGATTTTAAAAGTACTACGCAGTTAAAAGGTGAACAATGGGCTGATAAATCAGCTTTGCCCCAATTAGGCTTTAGTAGTTTAGCTTTATTGACAGTAGGACCAATTGGTGCTATTTCAGTACTAAATACCAATTTCAGCTATCGTATAAAACTCAGTGGCCCACTTGGTACATTAAATTATCTTAATTTAGCTTCCTATCATAATATTCTAATCAAAGATGGTCGTTCTTTGGAATCATTGACTAAGATAGACACTGTTTTATTTGATAAAACAGGTACTTTAACCCAGGAACAACCAGAAGTTAAAACAATTATTATTTGTGGTAAATATGAAGCAGATGATATTTTAGCTTATGCTGCTGCTGCAGAACGTAAATTAGCACACCCAATTGCCAAAGCCATTGTTCAAAAAGCCAGTGAGTCTAATTTGATCTTACCTGATATAGCAGATTCTAATTATCAAATTGGCTATGGTATTACAGTGACTATTAATAATATGGTTATCAAAGTTGGTAGCATTCGATTTATGACTATGGAAGGAATGACTATTCCAGAAACCATAAAAATAGATAATTTACAAGGTAATTCTGTAATAATGATTGCTATCAATAATCAAATTGAAGGAGCAATCGAGATACAACCAGCGTTACGTCCAGAAATAAAAGGTATTATTAGTGGATTACGCCAACGTGGTATTAAATATATTGCTATTGTGTCGGGAGATCATAAGCACCCTACGCAAAAACTAGCTGTAAAACTGGATATGGATGATTATTTTTATGATATTTTGCCAGAAGATAAAGCAAAAATTGTTGAAAAACTCCAGCAAGAAGGAAAATTTGTTTGTTTTATAGGAGATGGCGTAAACGATGCTATTGCTATGAAAAAAGCCAATGTTTCTATCTCATTAAGTGGAGCTACTTCTGTTGCTACTGATTTAGCACAAGTAGTTTTTATGGATGGTAATCTATCCCATTTATGTAAACTATTTGATATCGCCAATGGTTTGGATAATCAATTACAAAAAAGCTTTATTATCAGTCTTATACCTTTACCAATCAACCTTATCGGTATTTTCTTTTTTCACTTTGGTATTCTTGCTACAATAATTATTAACCAGACTGGTTTCTGGATTGGAATAGGAGATGCCATGTTACCTTTGAAAAAAATTGAAAATCATTTTTAATAGTAAAGACAGTTTTTAAGGTTATAAAATGAGGCTTTGTAATAACTTTATTTTACTAAGTTTAATTAGATAACCTAAATATAGACCTTTACGCCTATTGAAGTTATACCTTTTAAAACTGTTTGAGCTTTGGTTTAAGTGATCAAAGTAATAATTAAATACATTAATACTAGCATGAATACACTGGCTAATAATGATAAAAGCAAATAAACTGGTGAAAAAATACCTTGTAAACTCCAAACAATACCTAACAGAATTGGTAAAATATGTAAAAAACTGAAATCAAGTTGCCTTAACCCAAACTGTTAAATTTTTCATTGTGATTGTTTCTAAAAATTTTAAGTACCTCTAATAATATTTATACCTAGGAAAACAAATGGCACGTATAACTGTAGAAGATTGTTTAAAATATGTTGATAATCGGTTTGATTTAGTTTTACTCGCTAGTAAACGTGCTCGGCAGATTGCTATGGGAGCAGCCCCATTAGTTCCAGCAAATGATGATAAACCAACAGTAATAGCATTACGAGAAATCGCTGAAGGCAAAATCGATCCAGATAACTTTGATAAACTTTTAGAAGATCAATCATTTAAACCAATAAACTAATTCTTAATTCAACTTTGCTAATACCCTATGCTACCGCTCTTAGTTAATTATTCAACTAAAATATTCATTAGTGATTTATGTGAATTACTAGAAAAATATCTTGATACTTCACAGATCAAAGAGGTTTATCGTGCTTATTTATTCAGTGCTGAAGCTCATGATGGACAAGTGCGTAAATCAGGTGAAGCATATATTTTTCATCCAGTTTCAGCAACTTATATTTTAGCTGAAATGCACAGTGACACTCAAACTCTATGTGCTGCAATGTTGCATGATGTTATTGAAGATACTGGTATTACTAAAGAAAAATTAGAGGCAGAATTTGGTAAACAGGTTGCTGAATTAGTGGATGGAGTTAGCAAATTATCAACTATTGAATTTAGAACTCGTGAACATGCTCAAGCTGAAAATTTTCGTAAAATGTTATTGGCAATGAATCGAGATATTCGAGTAATCATAGTTAAACTTGCTGATCGCTTGCATAATATGCGAACTTTAGGAGCGATGCGACCAGCCGCAAGACAACGTATTGCTAAAGAAACTTTAGAAATATATGCTCCTATTGCTAATCGTTTAGGAATTAATATTATCCAATCTGAATTGGAAGAGCTTAGTTTTGCAACCTTATATCCCAAACGTTATAAAATCCTAGCTTACCGAATGCAGAAAATTTATAATCAACGTTCCGAAACTTTCAATGCTATTAAAATATCTATTGAAAAACAATTAGCTAAATATACTTTTAATGCCAAGGTTTATAAACGTAAACGTAATCCATATCGTATTTACTTTAATATGTGTAACAAAAAAAAGTCTTCTTTACCTAACAAGACTTTTTTACAATTGATGAATATTTGTGCGTTACGGATTATCGTTGATAATAAAGCAGATTGTTATCTTGCTCTTTGTGCAGTACATAGTTTATATAAACCAATGTTTGAATGCTTTAAAGATTATATTGCTATACCAAAAAGTAATGGTTATCAATCTATCCATACTTTGCTATTTAGTTCGCATGGTATGTTGATTGAAACTCAAATCCGTACTATTGAAATGCACAAATTATCAGAAACTGGGATAACAACCTATGGTTTAGAACATTTTAGCAATGAAAATGATTATCAGAATCCTTCTTATCAAAGAGCTAGTGAATGGTTACGAGAATTATTAGAAATAAGAGCAAATGATTCCATAGAATTTTTAGAACATGTAAAAACTGACTTATTTCCTGAAGAAGTATATGTATTTACTCCTAAAGGAGAGATTATGCAAATTCTTAAAGATGCAACTGCCATTGATTTTGCGTATGCAATTCACACTGATGTTGGTAATAAATGTGTATCCGCTAAGATTGACGGTCAGTATGTTCCTTTATCAACTCAACTGTCCAGTGGCCAAACAGTAGAAGTATTCACTGCTAAGTGGGCTAGGCCAAATCCTAGTTGGTTGAATTTTGCAGTTAGTGCTAAAGCTCGTAGTAATATTCGACATTTTTTAAAAAATCTCCAACATGATGAAGCAATCCGTTTGGGTAAACATATGTTGGATAAAGAATTAATTGCTTATTCTTTACATGTAGATACTTTTAACGAAGAGCAAATTACTAGTTTATTAAAAATTTTCAAATGTAACAGTATGGAGATTTTATTAGCCGAAATTGGGTTTGGTAACTGTATGGCCTTAATTGTAGCTCGTCAATTTGATCCAACTCCATCATTACCAACAGAAACTGGTAAACCTAAACCATTAATTATCAAAAGTACTGAAAATATCGTTGTGAATTTTGCCAGTTGTTGTCATCCGATTCCAGGAGACGACATAATTGGTTTTATTAGTGCTGGTAAAGGAATTGTGATTCATATTGCTAGCTGTAAACAGGTTATTCAATATAAAGTCGAAAAATTACAAGCAATCGAATGGGAAGTTGGAATTGAAGGAGAATTTTTGGTTGATATTCAAATTGAGGTTAATGATCAACAAGGAGTTTTAGCAAATGTGGCAACTTGTATCACTAACATGAAGAGTAATATTGAACATGTTGCTAATGAAAATAATGATGGACGCAGTATTCTTAAATTTTGTATTTCGGTAAAAAATCGTCATCATCTTGCTACTATTATGCGTCATGTTAGACGTTTAAGTAGCGTAACTCGTATACATCGCAGTAGAGGATAGAATCAGTCCAAAACCTATTCTAGATAAATTTTGGACTTCAGATTTTTATAACTTACCGTAACTTAATATAATTAAAGTCAATAAGATTATGATTGGATAACTAATTCTACCAGTTAAGATTATATTTTTAATAGTTTTTTGGTCTTGACTAATCTTACCTTCCGTCATTTCAATCTTGGTTCTATAAGCAGAGTCTCCAATAAAACTTTCTCCATCTTCACCATCAATTCCACTAGTATCTTTCATCTTTTCTAATGATTCTTTATGGCCACTTAATTTGTCTTCCATATGATTGATAATGAGTGATGCAACAACACCTAATATAGCCATCATATAAACCATATAAAACACGTATTCAATTAACACATTGTATTCAATTGCAGATAATGATGAAGCAAGTTTTAGGTGAAATAATGAAGTTGCTAAAATCATATTGATATTTAAAGTCATTCTTAGGCCAAAAGTAGTAGTGTAATAAACTACATAACCTAATATAATGATGAATATCGTAGGCAATAAATTCTTAATTATAAAACTTAACACATATCTATCAATATCTATATTTACATTAAACCTAGAATATTCAATGCGTTGTTGAGAATCAAATAATTCTGGCATCCCAAAAGTTGAATCACTTCTTTGACCATTTTGGAAGAAGGCTATTTTATTCATTTTCCAACCACCAATAGCAAAAAAATTACTTTTATCTAAATTTTGTTTTTTCATACCTCGAACATCTACTACATAAATTAATTTATCTTTAGTAAGATTTTTATGTTGTAATTCTAAGGTTAATACCTGATTATCTAAAGGATAGTCATGAAAATCAAAATTACTTTTAAATTGAGTTTTAATCCGATAAGTTTTAGTAGTAGTATTATAAATTTCGGAGGTTTTTTCCAAAAATAAATGTTTTTTACTTAAATCATGACTAGGATTAAAAATATTAGTAAAATTTATATTAGAAAAATTCTCATCATCACTACTTTTATATCTAAACCAGATGTAAAAATCAGCTGTATAAGTCGAATTGCCTGAATCAAGGGCACTAATACTATTAAAATCTACTCCAACATAAACAACATTGGCTTTAGTCATAAACTTGCCATTAACTTGAATAGTTTTATTTTGTAATATATCAAGCAATAAGTTGTTTACATTACGTAAATTGGCTAGCGGCTGATATTGTTCCAAAGTAGAAATTGGTTTGCCTTTATTGAAAACTGCTACTGGTATCATTTTGATAGCATCACCATTTTTATCAAAATATATCCCACCAGTAACTCCTTCGATTGCACTGGTCGCTTTAGAAAAACTAGCTAAATTTTCTCTAACTTGTGTACGTTTTTCCTTAATAGAAATATTTTCACCATCTGTAAGTTTTTGCAAAGCATTTACAGCAACCATAGCTGCATCATAATATAAGGCTGAAGTAATCATAGAACTTATCGAATATCCTTGTTTAAGAAATTCATGTTTAAAATCTTGAGCTTTTTTACCAGCAATACCGACTATAAATGGTGATGCCATATGAATTCCTTCAGTATAATAACCAGGATAATTTTTTTCCTGCGGATAGCTTTCCTTTAAAGTTTTCATGAAGTAACTACTTGCTAGAGCATCTGGACCAATGATTGGTATTTTATTTTCTAATCGCCTTAATCCAGCTATTGCCTTAATGGCATGACTTGAATGAGTTGCTAAAAATAACATACCTGGTTCACTTTCTTCTTCTAAAGTTTTAAGCATTTTATTAAAATTATCCTCAAAACTACCAGTTTCTTCAGTAAAGCTCCATTTATGTTCTATATTTAACCTAATGCGGTCGGCTGTTTCAGTAAAAGTTTTTGCGAGGCTTTCACCATAAGGATCGGCATCAAAAAAAATGTAAGCTTTATTAAAATTGAGAATTTTTTTAGTATAATTTGCTAATAATGCTCCTTGATCACTATTATTAAATATAACTCGAAAATACCAATCGTTATTTTTAGTTATTCTATCAGCTGTGGCGCTGCCAGTAATTGCTGAAATACCGTATTGTTTATAAATTTGACCAGCCACAATAGAAGCTTTGCTATCATAATGACCAATAACTGCAAGAGCTTTACTATCAACAATATTCAATGCTTGTTCTTTGGCAACTTCATATTGATTTTGATCATCAAATTGTAATAATTTAATTTTTTTACTACCAATACCACCTTGCTTATTTACTTTATCTAAATACATTTGTACGCCTTGCCGCATTGCTTCACCATTGCTATTTTGCATTGGCCCGACCAAAGCTATGTACGAATTATTATCAGTGTAAAATAGCTTTTTTCCAATTATAATTCCAGCCATAATAGCTACAATTAGAAATAATATTCCAATATTAATTTTATTAATCATAGTTATTCCAATCTAATTTTCCAATGACCAGTTAAGAATATGTTGACCACCAAAAGCCATATTATACCAACCTTTCACTCGGTTTTTTACCAAAAATTGTACATTATCAAAATATAAAGGCATAACGACAGCAGCTTTTTTTACTAAGATTTCTTCAGCTTGGCGATATAATATTTTACGTTCAATTGGATCGGTAACCCATTGAGCTTTTTCGAGAACTTCGGTTAATTCTTGCCTAAGTTCTTCGTCAGTTAATAACCAACCAAAATAGCCTTTATCAGGATGAAAAAGTTGATATAAAAAATCATTTGGATCTGGATAGTCAGCACACCAACGGATTCGAAAAATATGTGGTCTTTCTTCAAATGGTTTACCAAATATAGTTGCCATATAGCGATTAGATGCTAAATCAACTACATTGATATTAATATTTAAATAATGTTTTAAAAAAGTTTTAATTGCTTTTGAAACTTCTAGATCATCAGTTTCTCCAGTACTACGCATTAATACAATTTCTGGGAAGGCTTTACCTTTAGAATAACCTGCTTGAGTTAAAAATTCGTTGGCTTGTTTAGGATTGAATTGTAAGCCTATTTTTTCTTCATCTTTATTTGAAAGTAACCATGAAGGTGTGATAGTTTCTGCTGGAACGTTACTATCACCAAATACCACTTCTAATAATAATTGTTTGTTAACAGCACTGGAAATAGCTTTACGAACATTTATATTATTAGTTGGAAATCGCTTGGTATTAAATCCATACCATTCAGTACATCCTTGAGGACCCATTTGAATTTCACTAGATAATTGGGCATTTTCTTCAATCCGAGGGATTTCGGTTTGTGGTAATTTAAGATATAAACCACCTATTATATCCAAATCATTTTTCTCATACATAGTCAAACCAATGTAATTTTCCGGTACTATATAGTAATAAATTTCCTGAATATTAGCTTGGCTTTTTGCATAATATGCTGGATTTCTTTTTAAGCTAATTTTATTACCTTTCTCCCAATCATTTAGATAATAAGGGCCACTAGATACTATCTTATCAGGATCAGTCCAGTTTGTTCCATATTTAGTAATAACATTTTTAGGTAAAGGACGATAAATCCTTAAATTTACTAAAGAAGGAAAATATCCAGCTGCATGTTCAAGTTCAAAACTAAGTTTATAATCTCCAATTGCATGTACACCTACCACTTTCTTATCTACTTCACCTTTGTGAAAAAGTTCAGCATTTTTAATAATAAATAATGCAGAAACATTAGAAGATTTAGTTTCTTTGGCAAGATTGCGTTGAATCGTCCATACAAAATCATGAGCGGTTATTGGATTTCCATCACTCCAAGTTATATCTTGACGTAATGTAAATGTATAAACTGTACCATTTGCACTGGATTGCCAACTAGTTGCTAAAGCAGGAATCACATTATAGGTATTTTTTTCTAAAGATGTTAAACCAATAAATAGTTGATCAACTACTATATAATCTAATACTTGATTAACCATACCAGGATCAATAGTTTTAACCTTGCCACCTAATGGTATGCGTAAGCAACTTTTTATATTTTCACAATCAGAGTGAGAAATTGAATTCTTGGTTTCTGATGTAATTTTAGTTTCTTGTTGTTCGCAACTTATAATAGTAAAAAAAATTATTAAAAGTATGAAAAATTTAAACATTTTATAACTCATATTTATATATAAATATAACTAAATGTAATCTAGGAAAATATGATCTATTTCCTAAGTGTTGTTAAAATCTTAATAAGATACTAATGGAAAATAAATCGTATTAATTATATATGATTTGACATATTATCCAAAAAATTATTTTGAATACAGATTACCTTAATTTATTATCATTCTCAAGTTTTATTTAAAAATATAATTTGTTTAAATTAGACATCGTTTCATAAAGAAAGTAATTATAGCTAATTGAAGTTACGCAAATGGTGGAAGAGGTGTGACGGAGATGCTTTGTGCGGAGTCGCCCTATGAGACCGGACGTGTCAGGGCAATTATAACCGTTTCGCTGAAAAATTGATTAGTTCACGGAATAAGGACGTTCCGTGAACAT
>DAOUSL010000124.1 GCA_030627235.1 Thioploca sp. | reverse complement strand
TTGCCACCCTGCCAGAATCTAGTTGTAATATTATTTTTAATAGCAGTGGTACAAAAAGCTTAACCGCAACTTATACTGGAGATACGAATTTTAATGGCAGTTTATCATCCACAACAAACTATACAGTTGAAAATAATGAAATACCAATTTCAGAACCAATAGTAAAATATCAACTAATAGTAAACAAAATTGGCAATGGAACCATAACCACCTCTTACGGAATAGATTGTGGTGACGATTGTGAAAATGATTTTGCCGACCAAACCGAACTACCCCTAACCGCAACTCCAGATGATGGTTGGGTATTTAGTAATTGGACTGGTGATTGTGATAAAGATGGTAAGGTACGGATAAATAGTGATAAAAATTGTACCGCTAATTTCACTCAACAACATACTTTAACTATCAATGTCGAAGGTCAGGGAACTGTAAACGACTGTGGAGCTTCTTGTATCCAAACTTACTTAGCTGGCAAAACAGTAAATTTAACCACCAGTACAGAAGGAATTTGGGCTTTGGATAGTTGGAATGGTGACTGTGATACAAACGGCAATATCACTATGGACAGCAATAAAACTTGTAACGCTACCTTTGTTGAAGGTTATCCATTAAGTATTATTATAGGAACTGGCAAAGGTAAGGTAAAAACCGTTACCAAAGAATGCACAGAAGATTGTGAAGAAATAATAGCAGCTAATTCAATTACTAGCTTAGTAGCCGAACCAGAAATGGAATGGATTTTAGACAGTTTCTCTGGTGACTGTGATTCTAAAGGCAAAGTAGAAATGACTGGAGAGAAAGCTTGCACTGCTAACTTTATCAAAGACCCGAATATTCCCAACAACGGTGACGGCAATGGTGATGGTATTCACGATGCCGACCAACCTAATGTAGTTTCCATGCGGGATAAAAGTTCTGGTAAATACTTAACTTTAGATATTAGTGAAAGCGTTAAGGTGAAAGAGATTTACACCGATTTAGCTGAAAATCAAGACTATTTTGAAGAAAGGTATGTCTTTCCGCAAGGATTAGTTTACTTTGAATTAGAAGGGACTGAGGCCGATATTACTATTTATTATCATAGTTTACAGAAACTCCGTGCTACTCCAATGTTTCAGAAATTTGGTACTAAAGTTCCCGGTGATATGAATACTCTTGGTTGGTATGTGTTGCCAGATGTGGAATTTGATATAGTTGAAGTTGGGAATAATCCTGTTGTTACCGCTAGTTATCATCTCACCGATGGAGAATTAGGTGATAGTACCGGAGTTGATGGGCGGATTGTTGATCCGGGTGGGATTGCTTTTGCTAGATAATCTTTCAGAATACAAGTTTCCTTTAATTGTAATGGATTATCATTAGTTTTTCTAGTATAATTAGAGGATATTTTTACAAATCACGCAAAGATTAAGGAAAGATAGATATGAAACAATTACTTACCAAATTATTATTTATTTTAATCATGCCTGTGTTGTTTTTTGTGCAGAGTGCGATGGCAGATGCCACTTGGTTCATAACTAAATGGCAAACAACTGCGGCGAATGAGACTATTATTATTCCAGTACAGACTTCTCTTACGTATAACTATGATATTGACTGTGACAACGACAATACTTTTGAACAAACTGGGGTTACAGGAGACGGTACATGTACTTATGTTACAGCTGGTGACCATATTATTAACATTCAAGGTACTTTCCCAGCTATCTATATTAGTAATGGTTCAATGAAGACTAAAATTTTGGATGTTATGCAGTGGGGAAATATTGCTTGGGAAAGTATGAACAGAGCTTTTTATGGAGCTAGTAATCTCCAAATAACTGCTACAGATTCTCCAGTTCTTAGTAATGTTACAGGTATGTCTCAGATGTTTTATTATGCAAGTTCTTTTAACCAAGACCTAAGTGGTTGGGATGTTAGTAATGTTACAAATATGTATAGTATGTTTTCCAAAGCAACTGCTTTTGACCAAGATATAAGCAATTGGAATGTTAGTAATGTTACAGATATGAGTTATATGTTTTCGAGTACAGGTGCTTTTAATCAAGACATAAGTACTTGGGATGTTAGTAATGTTACAAATATGTCTTTTATGTTTAGTGTTGTATCAGCATTTAACCAAGACCTAAGTGGTTGGGATGTTAGTAATGTTACTAATATGTCTCAGATGTTTCGTGGTGCTTCTTCATTTAACTCAGATATAGGTAGTTGGGATGTTAGTAATGTTACAAATATGTCTTATATGTTTCTGGGTACAGGTGCTTTTAATCAAGACATAAGTACTTGGAATGTTAGCAATGTTACAAGTATGTCTAGTATTTTTCACGATGCCAATGCATTTAACCAAGACATAAGTACTTGGAATGTTAGTAATGTTACAGATATGGGTAGTATGTTTTCGGCTACAGGTGCTTTTAATCAAAACATAAGTACTTGGAATGTTAGTAATGTTACAGATATGAGTTATATGTTTTACGATGCCAATGCTTTTAACCAAGACCTAAGTGGTTGGGATGTTAGTAATGTTACAAATATGATTAGTATGTTTGGTATTACATCAGCATTTAACCAAGACCTAAGTGGTTGGAATGTTAGTAATGTTACAAATATGGATAGTATGTTTTACGATGCCAATACTTTTAATCAAAACATAGGTAGTTGGAATGTTAGTAATGTTACAAATATGATTAGTATGTTTTACGAGGCCAATGCTTTTAACCAAGACCTAAGTGGTTGGAATGTTAGTAATGTTACAGATATGAGTTATATGTTTAGTAGTGCATCAGCATTTAACCAAGACCTAAGTGGTTGGGATGTTAGTAATGTTACAGATATGACTTATATGTTTGATGGAGTAACGCTTTCAACAGCAAACTACGATGCACTACTCGAAGGATGGAATAATTTAACTCTTCAGTCAGGTATTAGCTTTCATGGGGGTGATAGTAAATATACTGCTGGTTCAGCTGCTGAAACTGCTCGTACCAATATGACAAGTAGTGATAGTTGGACGATTACCGATGGCGGTACTATATTAGGCCAAACCATAACATTCACTAATCCGGGAAATAAAACCTTTATTGATACCTTAACTCTTGCAGCAACTTCCGATAGTGGATTAAGTGTAAGTTATACTTCTACCACCACACCAGTTTGTACCGTTAATTCCAACACTGGGGCAGTAACTTTTATATCTGATGGCCAATGTTCCATTATTGCTTCCCAAGCAGGTGATGCAACCTATGCTCCAGCAACCGATGTTTCCCAAACATTTGCTATTACTAAATTTCCAACTACCACTACAATTACCAGCAACACCCCTAATCCATCAGAAATTGGCGATACCATAACAATAAATTTTACGGTGACTCCATCATCTGGCAGTAATCCTAGTGGTGACGTAACCATAACTGATGGTACAAATAGCTGTGTTGCCACCCTGCCAGAATCTAGTTGTAATATTATTTTTAATAGCAGTGGTACAAAAAGCTTAACCGCAACTTATACTGGAGATACGAATTTTAATGGCAGTTTATCATCCACAACAAACCATACAGTTGAAAATAATGAAATACCAATTTCAGAACCAATAGTAAAATATCAACTAATAGTAAATAAAACTGGCAACGGAACCATAACCGCCTCTTACGGTATAAACTGCGGCAATGATTGCGACCAAGATTTTGCCGACCAAACCGAAATTTCTTTAATAGCAACCCCAGACGAAAACTGGTTATTTGATAAATGGACTGGTGATTGTGATAAAGCTGGTAAGGTACGGATAAATAGTGATAAAACTTGTACCGCTAATTTTATTCAACAGCATACTCTAACTACCAATGTCGAAGGTCAGGGAACTGTAAACGGTTGTGGAACTTCTTGTACTCAAGTTTACTTAGCTGGTGAAACAGTAAATTTAACCACCAGTGCGGAAGGAATTTGGGCTTTAGATAATTGGAGTGGCGACTGTGATGCAAACGGCAATGTTACTATGGACAGCGATAAAACTTGTACTGCAACTTTTGTAGAAGGTTATACTCTAAAAATTAATATAGGAACTGGGAAAGGTAAAGTAAAAACTATTACTAAAGAATGTAAAGAAGATTGCGAAGAGATAGTAGCAGCCGATTTAACCACCACTCTAATTGCCGAACCAGAAATAGAATGGGTTTTGGATAGCTTCTCTGGTGACTGTGACGCTAAAGGTAAGGTAGAAATGACTGGCGAGAAAGCTTGTACTGCTAACTTTATCAAAGACCCCAATATCCCTAACAATGGCGATGGTAACGGTGATGGTATTCACGATGCGGATCAACCTAACGTAGTTTCTATGCCGGATAAAAGTTCTGGTAAATACTTAACTTTAGATATTAGTGAAAGCGTTAAGGTGAAAGAAATTTACACCGATTTAGCTGAAAATCAAGACTATTTTGAAGAAAGGTATGTCTTTCCGCAAGGATTAGTCTATTTTGAATTAGAAGGAACTGAAGCGGATATTACCATCTATTATCATAGTTTAACAGAACTTCGTGCCACTCCAATGTTTCAAAAATTTGGTACTAAAGTTCCCGGTGATATGAATACTCTGGGTTGGTATGTATTGCCAAATGTGAAATTTGATACCGTTGCAGTTGGGAATAAGTCGGTTGTTACTGCTAGTTATCATCTTACTGATGGAGAATTAGGTGATAGTACCGGAGTTGATGGGCGGATTGTTGACCCGGGTGGGCTGGCTTTTGATAGTGATTTTGATAATATAATTAGTTTTACTTCTAAAGATGAAGCAATATCTATCCAAAATCCCACTGCTGATATTATAGTCAGTCGTAGTGGTATTAAAGGTAGCTTAACTGTCAATTATGCCACCACGAATAGCACTGCTGTCAGTGGACAAGATTACCAAACTACTAATGGAACTCTAAACTGGCAACAGAACGATAGAAGTGATAAAACTATCAGCATTCCTATTTTAAATGATGCTAGTAGTGGAGAAATATTACAAGTTAAACTTAGCAATTTAACATCTGATTTTAACAGCGTATTAGGTATTGATACCACTAGCATCACATTCAACAATGAGGATATAGCAACCCCTATAATTCCAGAAATTCCAGTAGAAAGTGATACCAGCTTAAGTTTTAGTTCCAGAGGTTATAGTGCTTTCAAAACGGAAACTACCGCGACTATTACGATTAATCGGATTGGAACTCAAGGTGTTGTAACAGTTGATTATAATACGATTGATGGAACTGCAATTGCGGGTCAGGATTACCAAACTACCAGTGGGAGCTTAACTTGGGCCGCCGGTGATAATAGTCCTAAAACTTTCACCGTAACTATGCTTGCTAGTGCTACATTGGGAGATTCATTATTGCTCAGTCTTAGTAATGCCGATAATGCTCAACTAAATATTGACACCGCAATTTTAACCATTTTAGAAATATTAGATGTGTTGGAAGCGGTAGATACTACTCAAACTATAACCGATATTGAGTCAGGCGATGTACTCAAAAACGTTAATATAGAAGGAGAAGTTGTCAATGAAGGAACCTTGTGTAATGCAACTATTCAAGTTCTATCTAGCGTTGAAGGTGGTAATCTTGATTGCAATATTCTTAATCAGGGTACGGTAGAAGATGTAACTATTAACCGAGGTGCTGTGGTTGAAGGTGGTTATGTAGCTGGTGAAGTTGATAATAATGGTGATTTAGCTAATGTTACTATTAACAAAGAAGCGATTGTAACTGGTGGTAATGTAACCGGTATAGTTAAAAATGAAGGTACTTTACAAGATGTTACAGTTGATGCTAGTGTTGCTGGTGGTAATTATGCTGGAGAGACAATTAACAAAGGTTTGGTATCCAATGCTACAGTAAACGCCGGAGCCACTCTTACTGGTGGTACTATAACTGGCTCTTCCATTAATAACGGCACTATGGGTGACATTACTATCAGTCCATATGCCGAAGTTCAAGGCGGCGAATTTACCGGAGATATTGTGAATAAAGGTACGATGACCAATGTTAAATTGTTACCGGGAGCAACAATAACTGGCGGTATCTTGGACGGCAATATAACAAGCGAAGGAACTATTAAAGATGTTGAATTAGCTGAAGGAATGCAAGTTTTAGGTGGAACTTTAGCTGGCAAGATTGCTGGTGATCCAGAAGCACCAGCTCAAATTGGGGCTGCTACTATAGAATCGGGAGCCGTATTATCCTATGTGCGTCTAAGCCCAACCACGGTAATAGCTGATGGTGTGAAATTTGGCCCTGGAGTAATAATACCAGAAGATTATGCCAATCCAGTTCCAGAAGATTTTGGACTTGCCAGTGACGGAATAGCAGAACTCCAAACAGATGATATTGCTAATTTAGAACCAGAAGTGTTTGCAACCCTTCAAGAAGAACAGATAGCAGAAATTCCAGTGGAGGCATTTGTAGCTATTGAAGCAGAACAATTAAGCCAATTTGCCGAAGAATCAGTAGCTGTCATCTCTCCAGAACAATTTGCGGAGATGCCAGTGGAAGCATTAGCTGGCTTAGATGCAGAAACTATAGATGATTTATCAGTTGCAGTATTAGATAAATTCACTCCGGAGCATTTAGATAATCTTAATTCGGAAGAATTTCAAAAAATGCCAAGTGAAGATGTTTCTAAGTTATTTGTCAATGTGGATATTGCCAGTATCGATTCAAGAGATATGGCCCAATTGATACCAGATGGTTGGGACTTAGATTTACAAACGGGTGAATTTATAGCTCCAATTGGGGCTAAAATAACTCCTAGAAACCTGCCATCCTCTCCAACTAATATGCCAGCTATACCAGATATGCACAGTGGGATTGGAGTTGGCGGGGCTGGTATTCCATTATTGGAATCTGCTACTAATTCTTTAGAAGAAGAAGATTTAACCGATTTTATCCTGTCTCAAGACGATAATGGGATTTTGAATGTGACAGGTACTGGTGATTCAGCGGGTAAAGTTTACACTTTTATCCCCGATGCTGATAATGTAATTCAAGTGGATACTGAAGAGATTCCGATTGGTTTGGAGGTTGGAGCTGGAGGTTTTTATACTGTAACTACTCCAGAAGGACAGCAATATAAAGTAATTCCTGCTCCTAAAGACCCAGTATTATTAGCAGAAGTAACTGGCAGTGAAATAGAAATGGGTAAACGAGGAGATGTATTGATAAAACCTTCTAATCGAACTAGGAGTAGTGAAGCATATGAAGTAATGATTTTTGACCCGTTTGTGGAACCAGACATGGATAATTTATGTATAGAAATCTTTCCGGGTGAATTTGAATGTGATGATGAAAATTTACGCAGAAGTTCCCGTGCCAAAACTAGAAAGATTCAATATCCGGATGGTACTGCTCAAACTGTTAAACCAACTGTGCTGTCTCCAGATGTATTTATTGAAATAGCTTTGAAATTTGAAGGAGTTGAGCAAGTGGTTTATAAAGCTGATGGAACTTTTGCAGTGTTATATCAAGGTAAACCATATTTTATAGTTCCTGATTTTATAGTAAAAAATAAGCCAATTTCTAAAGAAGTAGAACCAAGTATTGTTCCTAATGAAAAAGGTAGTATTAAATATAGTATTGCCATTGAAGCTGAAACTAACACTCGTAGTAGTGAATCCTATGAAGTCCTAACTTTTGACCCATTTATAGAAGCTGCTCCGGATGACTTGTGTATAGAAATCTTTCCCGGTGAGTTTGAGTGTGATTTTTAAAGGAATAAGGATTTAATAAAATTGGAAACTAAACCTGGCAGGTTTGAACATCAAATTTTGAAAATTATTAAATCCTCATTTCTTTCAAACTAACTTACTACCACATTAAATCATCCGGAACTTGATAATCAGCATAAGGATCATCTTCTTCAGGTTCTTCTTCTGTCTTGTTATAACAAACTATTATTTCAGGAACTTGTTCAAATAATTTTTCAGCAATTGGAGCTGGAATTAAGTGATAAGCATCATTTAAAGATACAATTGCAAGATGTCCATTGGTAAGTCGTTGTTTTTGAATACCAGTAATGGAAATTTGTTTTACTAAATTATTAGTAGAATCAACAAAATTATAAATGATATCTGCATTAGGATCATTAATTTTATGACGTTGAATAATATCAATTATTTGAGCTTGTAATTCTTTTTGTAAACGTTGTTCCTCTTTAATAATATTTAATTTTTTCGTGTTCGCAATTTCTGCCTCCCTCTTTTGAGTAACTTGATGAGATATCGAGTTTTCATCTATTACATTTCGATCTTTCTTACTTTTTTTCTGTTGCTTACGAACCTTTAATTTGGTCTGTTGTTCTGACTTTTTGGCTTGTTTTTCAGAAACTAATCCAGATTTTAACATCTGTTCACGTAAAGAATTATTCATAATATTAAGTGGATTTTAAGTAGTTATGGTTATTAACCAATAATTTTTAAATCTAAAAGTTTGGTAGAGTTGTTGAAGCGTAACCGACTCTACCTGTCTTTCAAATTCATGTTTTTCTTTATTATAAACTAAGTTTATTATTTTTATAGGAAAATTATTAGATATAGTTATATATTTTCCATATCCATCTAGTTTAATACCATTCAAAATTTAATTGTGTCTATAATTATATAGCATAATAATAAAATCTGGTTTATTATATTTTCAACACATAATTTTAACTAAATAATCCAAAAATAAATTTTGGCCTCCATTTGAAAATTTTATGTATAAAGTTAATATAGATTGCTAAATTGAATATCACATTAAATAATTTTGGAGTAGTATCATGAATTTTTTTAATAATTTTAAAGTAGGAATTAAAATTATTTTGAGTTTTGTAATCATTTTAATATTGATGAGCAGTATAGGAGTAACATTAATATTTAGCTTGGACAATTTAAAAGAAGATTTTATTTTTTTAGTCGAACATGAACAACCAGTATTATCTAATATCCATCAATTATCCAAATTGGTTATAGATATGGAAACTGGCGAACGGGGTTTTTTGATTACTGGCAAAGATGAATTTTTAGAGCCATATTATTCTGGCATTAAAGAATTTGATTCTCTGATTGAAGTAGAAAAACAATTGGTTAATGATAAATCCTCCCAAATCATATTATTGGAAAAAATTGACCTATTACATGATAAATGGATTGAAAAAGCTGGAAAACCAGAAATTGCCAAACGGCGAGAAGTAAATAAAACTACAGTTACTACTGATAAATTACAAGAAATATTAAAAGCAGAAGTTGGTAAAAATATCTTAGATAATTTACGCATTATATTAGAACAGTTAGAAACAAATTTAATAGCTAAAAATGACTTAGAAGGTGTTATTTTAACTATTAGAATTTCTAAAAATATGGTTGATCAAGAAACTGGTAAACAAGGTTTTATTATTACTGGTACTGATAATTTTCTTGAACCCTATTACACTGGACAAAAACAATTACAAGCCAACCTTACAGCTTTACATTCCCGCTTAAATGAAACTAGCGATTTAGCATTATTAGAACAAGTTAAATCTCTTTCCAAACAATGGTTAGAGCAAGATGCTAAACCAAAAATTGCTGCTAGGCGTGAAATGGATACTAACTCAGTAACTATGAACGATATCGTTGCTATGATTCAAGTTGGTATTGGTAAAGGTATCTTAGATGAAATTAGAACTTTATTGGATGATTTTACTCAAATTGAAGAGCAATTCAATCTGCAAAATTCTAATACTGTGAAAAATGAAGTTATACTTATGAATAACCAAACTTTATTTTTAACATTAGGCTGTATAATTATTGGTCTTTTACTAAGCATATTTATCTCTCGTAATATTACCCATCCATTACAAATCTTAACTGTTAAAACTAATAGTATGGCAGTTGGAAATATACAACAACTAGTTGAATTTCAAAATAAAGAACATAAAATTCGTAAAGATGAAATAGGAGAAATTGAACAATCATTTTATACCATAGCTAATTATTTCAAAAATGTTATTGACGATATTATTCAAGTATCCCAAGGCTTAGCAGAAGGTAAGCAGATAATAGCCAAAGCTAAGTATCAAGGGGATTTTATCCAAATTAAAACCGCATTAGAAACAGCTTCTAGAAAATTAATGCAAGAAACAACTCAAAATAACGTTCAAAATTGGATAAAAACTGGGCAAGCTCAATTAAATGAAAAGATTTCTGGCGAACAAGAATTTATTAAATTAACCAGAAATATCATATCTTTTTTAACTACTTATGTAGAAGCAGAAGTTGGATTATTTTACTTATTAAATAACTCCACTTTAAATCTAACCGCTAGTTATGCTTACACTGCCAATAGCAATGTTCCAAATAAATTTGCAATAGGGGAAGGTTTAGTTGGTTATGTTGCGTTGGAGAAAAAAGTTTTATTGCGTAATCATGCTGCAAATGAACATAACAATATAATTCAATCTGGACTCGCAACTGCTGTTCCTATTAATGTCATACTGTTACCATTTTTATATGATGACGAAGTAAAAGGAGTAATTGAAATTGGTAAATCTAAGGAATTATCTGATATTCAACGGGCTTTCTTAGAAACCATCATGCCAAATATTGGGGTAGCGATAAACACGGCTAATTCTCGTTCCCAAATGCAAGAATTACTTGAACAAAGTCAGCAACAAGCAGAAGAATTACAAACTCAACAAGAAAAATTACAAAGTAGTAATGAAGAATTACAAAGTCAGTCAGAGGAATTGCAATCCCAACAAGAAGAGTTAAGAGAATCAAACGAAGCTTTGGAAGAACGTACTCAAGATTTAGAACAACAAAAAGTAGCAATTCAGGATAAAAATCATGCTTTGGAAACTACTAAACTGGAGATGGAAAAAGCTCAAACTGCAATTGTGTTAAAAGCAGAAGAGTTAGAATTAGCTAGTAAATATAAATCCGAATTTTTGGCCAATATGTCCCATGAATTGCGTACTCCATTGAATAGTTTGCTTATTTTATCCCAATTATTAACCGAAAATAAAACTGGTAATTTAGATATTAAACAAGTGGAATATGCCCAAACTATCAATAGTGCTGGGAATGATTTGCTTACTTTAATCAATGATATTCTAGATTTATCTAAAGTTGAAGCTGGTAAAATTGAAATGCAATGGGAAAAGGTTTCATTAACTAATTTATTGGCTTCTATTGAGCAAAAATTTTCACCTATTGCCAATGATAGAGGGGTTGGATTTCAGTTAAATATCGCAAATGGTATTCCTTCAACATTAGTAACAGATAGTCAACGTATTAAACAAATCATCAATAATTTATTATCTAATGCGTTTAAATTCACCAGTAAAGGGGATGTTAAATTAACGGCCCAATATCCAACGGAACTCCCAGTTACTATAGAAGAATTAAAATTGAAAAATTCTATTTCTATCAGTGTGATAGATAGTGGAATTGGTATCTCTAAAAATAAACAACAAACTATATTTGAAGCTTTTCAACAAGAAGATGGTTCTACTAGTCGCAGTTATGGAGGCACTGGTTTAGGGCTGTCAATCTCTCGTCAATTAGCTCGCTTATTAGGTGGAGAACTAACTTTAGTCAGTGAAAAAGATAAAGGTAGTGCTTTTACTTTATACTTGCCAAATAAAGATTCTGCGCAAATACCTCAAGCTCAACATGTAACTCAAACTGAGCCTGCTTTATTAACAACCGAATATCAATCCCCTAAAGAAGTTTTACGAACTGATGATAGGAATGATTTATCTGATAATGATACCACTATTTTGATTATCGAAGATGACAGAAAATTTTCTAATATTATTATTGAATTAGCTAAAGAAAAAGATTTTAAATGTTTGTTAGCAGAAGATGGTCTAGTTGGTCTTAATTTGGCGGAAAAATATATACCAGATGCGATAATTTTAGATATTGGATTACCAAAAATGGATGGCTTAACTTTGATGCGAAAGTTGAAGGATAAATCTAGCACTCGCCATATTCCAGTGCATTTTATGTCTGCTTCAGATCAGACTATAAATGCTAAAAAAATGGGTGCTATAGGTTATTTAGTAAAGCCAATTAATATGGAAAAACTGGCAGAAGCTTTCAAAAATATTGAAATATTTATTAATAAAACAGTAAAAACATTATTAATTGTAGCTGATAGTAAACCAAATCAACAAAGAATTATGGATTTAGTAACTAGTGATAATTTACAAGTTGAAACATCCGTAACTAGTGAAGATGCTTGTAAAAAAATATTAGCCACTACTCATGATTGTGTTATTTTAGATATGGATTTAGAACAGGGTTCTGGTGGTAAATTATTGGAGAAAATGCAGCAAGAACCTGGACAGCTTTGTAAAGTTCCGATTATTGCCTATTCAGACAGAGATTTAACTACAGAAGAAGAAGCTTTATTATTAGATTGTTCTAATAAAATACCGATTAAACCCGTTAGTTCTTCTGAAAATTTAGTTGATGAAACAACATTATTTTTACATCAAATAGAGGAGAATTTACCTAGTAATAAACGTAAGATGTTACATATGGTACATGACAAGAAAGCTATTTTGAAACATAAAAAAGTTTTGATTGTTGACGATGATGAGCGGAATATCTTTGCATTAGCTACAGTTTTAGAAAATTATGATGCTGAAGTTGTTTGTGGGGTAAATGGAAAAGAAGGTTTGGAACTTTTGAAATTAAATGATGATATTGCGATAGTTTTAATGGATATTATGATGCCAGAAATGGATGGTTATGAAACTATTCGGGAGATTCGGAAGCAGGCTAAATATCATGATTTACCTATAATTGCTCTGACAGCTAAAGCCATGAAAGATGATAAAATTAAATGTATTGAAGCTGGAGCAAATGATTATTTGGCTAAACCAGTTGAGACAGATAAATTGCTGTCGTTGATGCGGGTTT
>DAOUSL010000091.1 GCA_030627235.1 Thioploca sp. | reverse complement strand
CTGAAAAATTGATTAGTTCACGGAATAAGGACGTTCCGTGAACATCATGAAATTTCTGCGAAACTCCATTATTCATATATTCTTGATTTTTAACAATAATTAGATTCAACCCTACGAATAAATAATGATAATTGATTGTAGGGGCAGACCCACGTCTCTGCCCTTAACTTAATCGTATTGACCATTCTATTCAGGGTAACTATAATCGAATAAATTATGTTTTCTAGGTAAAATATTGATATTAGTTTATACTTTACTAACCTAATACATTTTTTGTATAATAACTTCCATAATAAATTTATACTGATTTTTTTATGAGGAATTTATGAATAAGTCTATTTGGTTCTTATTACTAATAATTTTGCTCCCATTTGGTTGTAATGATACAACTGAAGAAGTTGATGATGCTCAAATCAAGGTAGATATTTTTTTATTAGACATGAACCCAATCTTATATAAAACGCTGTTGGAAATTAAAACTGAAATTGTATTAGCCGATAAGAAAACCCATCAGTTATATGAACTAAAAGGTATGTTTCCTGCTCAACGAAATATGATTGATAAATCCCTTGAACAGTGGAATAATTTGCGTAAGGAATTAAGTTCTACATCAACTAACATTTCTAACAAAGTGGAGGGGGCTTATGTAGCATATAAAATTGATGAAATTCAAGGACAAAAGAAGTTTAGTATAATTTCGGAATCATTGTTAAAAGAAGCTAATTTGGCTTTAAGTAATGCAGAAACCACTAAATCATTAATAGAAGAGGAACTTTATGAGTAAATTTTTACCATTTCTAATTCTTGTTGCATTGTTAGGATGTGACGAAGATGGAATTGCAACAATTGATGTTGTTAAAAACCGGGTTAATAATCAAATCCAAACTTTAGTTGGAAAAGGTGATATCGCCCTCCAGAAATATGATAACAAGATTACACAAGTTAAAAAGGATTTAGTTAAAGTTAAAGTATCTCGTAAAACTTTTGAGCAGAAATTGGCTGGAAAGAAAAGTTCTCTTGCTAGTTTAGAAACTAACCCTCAGGCAAATGGGCAAAAGATAAGCTTGTTAAATACAACTATTCAACAAATGGAAACTCTGCTTCAGCAAATTAGTGTTACAGAAATTAAATTGGCTGAGGCATTTACTACCCTAACTAATAATAGAGAGTTAGTTAAAGGTAAAATTGCTGCTTTACAAGCTAAACGAGATATGTTAGAAGCTATGCGTACTGTTCAGGAATACGATACTTTTGAAGGTGATTTAGAAAATATAGGTGGTGACATGGAAAATACTTTTGAAAGTATGCAAAAAGAAATCTATGCGATTGAAGCAGAAATTGAAGTAGAAAATTTATTAAATCAAGCTAGTAAATTATAATATTAAATTGGTTCTCACATTTGTGAGAATCACCTATCAGCAAAATCCACTATGTTATCAAAAATATTTTTTTATAGTTTATTAATAGTTTGTTTACAATCAGTGCAAGCTAATGAATGGTCTGGTTATATAGCTAATGAAATACGTTATTTCACTCAAGAACCTTTAGAAACTGAGCAATATGATGGATTCAATCTGTCCGTATCTAGCCAATTAGAATATTATCATGATTGGGATAATGGTTATCAGAGTTTTACCTTTGTGCCATTTATACGAGTAGATCAACATGATTCAGAACGCAGCCATATAGATATTCGGGAACTAACTTGGTTAAAAGCTGCTAGAGATTGGGAATTAAGAGTTGGGATTCGCAAGCTTTTTTGGGGAGTAACTGAATCTCAGCATTTAGTTGATATAGTTAATCAAAGTGATTCCGTAGAACAGCCTGATGGAGAAGATAAATTAGGTCAACCAATGATCAATTTAGCTTTAATTAGAGATTGGGGAACAGTAGATTTATTTATTTTACCAGGTTTTCGAGAAAGAACTTTTCCATCCCAAGATGGCAGATTATTAAGCGGTGGAATCCCTATAGATACTGAACGATCACGTTATGAATCAGCCGCTGAAGAAAAACATGTTGATTGGGCAGTACGTTGGACACATACTTTTGGAGATTGGGATATTGGATTATCTCATTTTGCTGGCACTAATCGTGATCCACGTTTGTTACCAAATTTTGAAACTAATAATTTAACTTTAGTTCCTTATTATGAACAAATTCAACAGACTGGGATTGATATACAAATAACTAAAGAAGACATGCTCTGGAAGTTTGAAGCTATTTCACGTCAAAATCAGGATGAGCGTTTTACAGCTATGACTGGTGGTTTAGAATATACTTTTATTGGAGTAGCCGACAGTGATGCTGATTTAGGTGTGTTGGTAGAATATCTGTTTGATGATCGAAATGAAAAAGCTACCACACCATTTGAGAATGATATCATGTTAGGAATGCGTTTAACTCTTAACGATATTCAAAGTACGGAATTATTAGCAGGTAGTATTTTAAGTGTAGAGAATGATGCTCGTTCTTATTTTCTTGAAGCAAGTCGTAGATTTGGAGATAATTGGAAAGTAAGTTTGGAAGCTTATTTTTATTCTAATAACGCTCCTATTAACGATTTAATGTATGGAATCAGAAATGAAGATTTTATGCAATTAACATTAGCCTGGTACTTTTAATGATACATTTTAACTGATTGATATATTATTAATTGTGAATTGCTAATTATTAATCAATAGTCCGGGCAGTTTTACATATTGACAGTCCCGTAGTTACAAAGGGTATCAAAATCATTTTTGTATTTAATAGAAGTTAAGTCAAAACCTAACCATGAAGAAAAGTGTTAAAGTAGATGAACATTGACATAACGAGTTTTCCAACTAGCGACAGAAATAGCATGACGTTGATTAGAAGAATTATGTAAACGGTCTTGCAACTTAATGAAATTAAGTGCAGTCATGACAGCATTAAAATAAAAATGTAATGCTTGACGACAACGAGCTTGGCAATCATTTAATCCAATAAATTATTTAGCATCTCGGAATAAGAATTCAATCTGAAATCGTGCTTTATAAAATCGGTAGATATTTTTAGCAGCAAGTTTGAGGTCAGTAGAAAATAGTAATGCACTATGTACTTTCTTACCAATTTGTTTAACTAACAATGCGTAGATTACGTTTGAAACAGGGAATATTAACAATAGTCGTATAGAGTTTAATTCCCTTAATTTCATCAACTAAATCAAAATCATTCAAATCATCAAACTTAACTTTGCCTGCATAAAGTTTATGGCGACCAAGTGGTTTCTGATTACCTTCGTAAAGCCAACGTAAATTAGCATCATGACGTAATTTACCAATAAAATCTAAGTTCAAATCTATTATGCCATTGATAAACTTAGTTTTACTGTAGTAACCATCAGCTACCAAATGATGGACATTCTTTGGCAACGACATATGGTCTTGTTTAATATGAGATAAATATTGGTCTACACGAGTTTTATTTGGTTCAGTTACTGGACATGTTTGGCGAGTAGACAAGTTATAAGCTGTATTATAAGTTACATCAATCAATGCTAAGGTCGAGATTTCTAAACCTTTTTCAGCTTTACCTTGTTTGCCATTGTAAAACTTATCTAAATCGTAGGTATGTTTACCGCTTTTGCTAATGAAACTACAATCTACTGCTGCTATCAGAGTGTTTTCTTTTAAATGCTTCAAACTTAGTTGGTTAAATTTCACGAAGTCAAAATCACTCCTAAACCATCGTGAGTACGTTTTTTCATGGTAATCACTGTAGCGGCTTAAGTTACGGAAATTAGCTTTTCCTCGTACATATATTAAGTTCATCAATATTGCTGCTATAAAATTTCTTTTAGCTTTGTTTAAACTAGACATTTGGTCTAAAATAGTTTCTAATATACCCATGAGAACCTTTTCTGATTTTTGATTCTATTGTTTGATTGATTCTATTATCTCATAAGATTTGGTTCTCTTTTTTATTTCATCTACTTACTCAAAACTGTACGAACTATTGTTAATGAAAACCATTAGTAATTAATCATTCTTAATTCACTAATTCACAATTGCTGGTTATTTCGGGAATGGAGCATAGCGTATTTCCCGAAACCTAAGTAATATCATGATTTCGAAAAATCATACCTCATTATCGAAACATTTTGACATTGGCGAAGGCATTATTAGTAATTAACAATTCTTAATTCACTAATTAACAATTAAATAGTACATTCCTACTAGATCCAAAGTATCTCTGGGTTTACTGTATTATTTGCAAGAGAAAAAACTTTTAGTTAAATATCTATAAGACTTTTTAAAAGAATATTAAAAAATATAGCAATTTTTAAAACAAAAAATCATCAAATTAACTTTATATATAGACATCATTCCTAAACAATGTTAAATGTAGAATGCAATGAACGAAGTGAATTGCATAAATCGTGTTAATGCGACTCGAAAGATGTAATTCATAAACTCATTACATCCTACATAAAGTCAGTAATTGACTGTATAGCTTTGATCAATTTTACATCGTTACAAAGTTTCAGGAAATCCGCTACGCTACATTCCCGAAACAACTAAAATAGTACTGCGCTCAATCGGGAAACGCTATAATTTTCTTATTTTGGAAACGATGTCTAATAAATCTCATGGTATATATAGATATTTTCTTCCATATAGTAAAATTTATATAAAACAATACTATAATGAAAAATATTTTGAAATCAATGTATTAAATTTTTTAAAAATAGAGGATTAAAATATGCCTAAACGTATAAACAAAGAAGAAGCATTAGAGTACCATATAAATGGTAAAACTGGAATTGTGGTTACAAAACCATGTAATACTAAAAAAGAGTTATCTATGGCTTACTCTCCAGGAGTTGCAATTCCATGTATTGAGAAAGTTTGAAAACTCTCCATATGGTTGATTGGGTGTGTAAAAGTAGATGATCATATTCTTACGGCATAACGTATTATGTTAAACTGCACTAGACAAGGATGTAAAGTGTCCGCTTCAACGACTAGTTATCCTGACTGTAACCAGCACCATAGCGACTTGGAGAAGCAAGTAATGGTAGAACGGTTCATCAGGATAAGATATAATAGTTAATTAAACTAAGGTTATTTAAAATCCTGTTCTTCCGTTAAAATAGGTAAAGTAATAAAATATCTATGATATTGAACTTATTTATCCTAGAACTTTAGCTAGATAATATTTCACATAGCTTTCCCACAACCATCCAATAATTCTAAATACTAAGGACAATCATAAACAATTGATCCTCCTTGTACTCATTAGTATTATAATTGATATGGGGTTACACTGACTTTTTCATTGATACCTATTTTTTTTAATCCCTTAGAATACGTCAAACCTGCCTTGATTTCTTGTACTAAATATGCCAGTCGATTAAACAACTGATTCAAGTTGTCAGGATTTTTATCTCCACCTATTCTGGGACAATCAACATTAATTCTAACTCCTAATTTATTAGTACCAATTGTGGTAAAATCCACTGTCTCAATTCCAGCCGAAGCAAGCATAAAATCAGCTAATTGCCAGCTATCTTCAATACCAGCTTTTTCAAGTAATTTGTGATGAAAACTGATGCCACGAAATGGGCCATATTTAGGTTTGCCGTATGACATCAGTACTTCTTCTGCAAATTTTTCATTGATTATGGCTATTAATTTGTCAGTTAATTGCTGTTGATTGATCATATCTTGTTGATTTTTTAAAATATACTCTTCAGTAGTATTGGCAATCGCCGCATAGATTAAATGCGTTGTTTCACGTTGAAAAGTCACAGCCGTTGATTGTTCTCTTGTCTCTGCTAACCACGACATGTTGCCAGAAATAGCAGCTCCCATTTTCCAAGGGCCGGATGCATTAAAACCTTTAGAATTACCGGCTACAAGCAATGCTCTATCATATATACAATGGAGATTTCCTTGTTCATCAGTTATCTGTAAATTCAAAAAAGGAATATATTTTCCTTTTGGTACCATCTTATCAAAAAGCATATCAATAAAGACATCAGTATCGTGTTTTACAACTATTCTTGCAATCTGTTCTAGTTGCTTTTTGGAGTGTTGTGCTATGAATGGATTACCGGGCATAGTCAACCATAATACAGCCAACTCTTGTTGATAATAGGTAAGGTATTCATCTAATATCTCTGGAATAATACAACCATCATTATCAAAATTAACCGGAAAAGTTTTGATTCTTAAGCCGGCACTGGCAGCTAATTCAGCGTTACCTTTATAAAAACCTTCAGGGCATAAAGCAATGTCACAGTTTTTTTTTGGTCTTCGTAACATTGCATTTATTGTCAATTGAGTACTGCTATAAGGTACCACTACAATGCCTTTATGAGAAATATTGAGGCCAGTAATTGATTCTACTTCAGGATTTAGGAGACGATCAAGTAAATGATATTTCGCAATTATTTGTAAATCTTCCGGTTGCTTTTTACTATGATGAATATATTTCTCTTGGCTTTTAGACATAATATCTGTCCACGCTTTGTTAAGAGCAGTCATGGCATTAGGATCAGGGCCATAATGCATTTCACCATGAAATGCATCTATCACAACATTACTCAATGCGTTTTCGTTTCTAAACTGGCAACCTGATTCTGTAATAGCTCGCTTGACTTTCTTTTTACGTTGCTTGATGGCTTTAACAATTTCTAACCACGACAGTTCAAATTTATTACGCATATTGTATTGTAATCATAATTACAGTTTAGATAGTTCCTTGACATTAATCTCTCTATGATGATGTAAAGCAAAGTTTTCCTTGATGTGTTACAACTGTTTTGCTCAATATAGGATCGGTACTAATGTCATAATTAGACTCTGTATGGGTGTGGGTGATAACATGTTCCAAAAGATGCCAAAGACACTGTGCATAAGATTCACTGGCTTTGCTTGGTTGTTGACTCGGATAATTTGATTTATGACAGATGAGAACATCATTTTTTACTTTTATTTTTTTATCTGCTTGAGTAAACGGCGTATTTCCGCCTACACTGGCAGTTAAATCTTCTATAACCGTACCAAACTTCATAGCATCAATTGCAGCCTTGGTAATCAATTTAGGTGACTTTTGTCCATACCTGCGGGCAGTTGTTATTATTATATCGGGTTTATGCTCAGAAATAAGTTCTTTTATTCTTTCTTGTTGCCTAACCAAATTGTTGGTTAATAATTCGAACACACCGGATAACTGTTCCTCAATAAAAAAATGATATTTTGCGTTGGTTGAAACAACGATAATTTTATTACCATCTTGATGAGATTTTTTAGCTGCTGCCATTCCAGAATTACCTGAACCAATAATAATAATAGTCAATGGTTTTGTATGTATTTGCAAGTTCATCAACGCATTTTTATAAGCAATTTCCCCCGCAAATTTTCCCATAGCAGATAAAGCATCCATTTGTTCGGTTTCTTTATTATGCGGTAACAATTCCCAAGCAATTGTAGTGACAGTTTTTTGGGCAAAATGCTTAAGATGTTCACCGGGTTTAAATGGATCAAAAAAGGTTATTATTATAGTATCAGATGGAATATGCAATAACTCTTCAATCTCTTTTTCTGGACGTTTTATCCATGTAATTATATTTGCATTTTGATATAAATGGGTTTTATCATAAGCAATGGTAGCTCCATTGGCACAATAAGCCTCGTCACTAAAACCAGCAAATTCACCAGCACCAGTTTCAATCATAACTTCTGTTCCTAAAGTGATAAGACGTTTAACAACATCAGGTACGATAGAAACCCTTTTCTCGTTATGGCGAGTTTCTTTTGCCACAGCAATTTTCATAAATAAGCAACCTCATCAAAAGTTTTTATACTACACATTGTTTCTAAATAATTTCCTGTTTTATTGATAGGAGATGGATAAGAAAGTTATTTATTCCTTACTCTTATTTTTAACTTGGTGCTTTTGTGAATTCGCTAAACCAAATAAAAAAGATATATTATTAGTAATAACGGTAGTCATCAGATTAAAATGCAGAAAAAGAGCACCTCCCATATTTAATATTACTGGAACAGAAAGGACAATAAACGTGTCTCGTAAATTGGTTTCTAAACTTTTAGAAATATCAAATAGTTCACATAAATTAACTAAGCTACCATCCATTAAAATAACTTGGGCTAGATCAGTTGCAATAGAGCTAGCTCCCTTCAAGGAAATAGAAACATTGGCTTTTTTAATAGCAATAGCATCATTAACACCGTCTCCAATAAAACAAACTATGTTGCCTTTTTTCTGTAATTGTTCAACAATCTGAGCTTTGTTTTCTGGTAAAACATCATAAAAATAATTATCCATACCCAAATGTTTAGCTAATTTTTCAGTAGGTTGTTTATGATCGCCCGAAACAATGGCAATATGTTTGATGCCACGTTGCCGCAAACCAGTTATTATTTCTTTTACCTCAAAACGCACCGATGGTTGTATTTCAATCGCCCCTTTAATTTCATTGTTGATAGCAACCATAATCAAAGAATGACCATTGTTATGAGAATGTTCCATAGCTTGTTCTATTATCTGTGGTATAGAAATATTTAACATTTTCATAAAACGAAGGCTACCAACTTTGATAATTTTATTTTCGACAGATACTGTTATACCTAAGCCAATTTGGTATTGAGAATCTTCTATGCTTGGCAAGATAAGATTAGATTCCTTGGCTTTTTTCAATATAGCCTTGGCAATAGGATGTTTTAGCTTACCTTCAGCGGTTGCAGCATAAGTTAAAATATCATTTTCACTATAGTTACCACAGAGAACGATTTGCCCAACTTCAGGTTGTTCATCAGTTAATGTACCAGTTTTGTCAAATAGTATAGTATCTACCCGGTTTAATTCTTCAAGAGCGCGGCCATCTTTAATGAGAATGCCTTTATGAGCGGCTAAATTAAGGTGGTTAAGCACACCAAGAGGAGCTGCTAATCTGACCCGATTTCCAAAAGTACTGTTAAGGATGGCAGTAGAACCTATCGCTCCTACAAATGGCAAACAAAATGCGCTTACTCCTAATAAAGGCTTGGCTATTTGATTGGCCCATTTTTCTCCTTTCGATTGGAGGTTGGTTTTATAATCCGCCGTGTGATTCAACATTTTACCGATTTTAGCAATGGTTGTATCAGTTCCCGTTTTTTTAACTTTTACATAAATTCGACCGTTTATGACAATTGTAGATGCAAATACTTTTTCCCCTATTTCTTTTTCTGTGGGTTGAGATTCACCAGTTAAGGTATGTTGATCAACCATCGCCATGCCATTTGTAATAATACCATCAATTGGAATTATATCTCCAGTATCGATGACAACAATGTCATTTATACAAATTGTATCTAAAGGTACCTCAATTTCAACTTGATTTTTTAAAATCCATACTTTATCAGGTTGTTGCTCAAACAAATTGGTAAGCATTTTTTTTGAATGATCTTGAGTCTTGGCTAAAATTTTCTCACCAAAGTGGTAAAAAAAGATAGCAACTGTTAATGCAAAAGATTGATTGGTCATTAGAGCTAATATAGATAGAACTGAGACCAACATACTATGCCCAATTTTTCCTTCCTTAAGCATAGATGTTTCAGCATGTTTAAAAATTGGTAAAGATGTATGGGTAATAATACCAATGCTTAAAAGGTGTAAAAGTGGAAAAAAATTCCCCAGTGCAGCTACCCCCATAGAAGCCATACTAATTTTTAAGTAATAATCATATTTTTTTCAGGATAATCGCTAGTTATTTCTTCTGAAAGTGATTGAGTTTGAATTATTTTTTTGCCAACCGATTTAACCGGAGAAATTTCACCGTGTTTAGTTAGTTTTTTATTTTCAAACAACCTAACTCCAATATATATACCTAGCAAAACTCCAATGTCTAATAACATAATAAATCGTACTGTATCTGGTAGTTGATATATAGCTTGCTAATGGGAGATAAGAATCTGTTAAAAAACTAACTGAAGTTGCTACCTATAAATTATAAAAATAATCTTTTTACAGGACAATGACTTATTTAGTTTTTTAAATATTTATCAGTATCATGTGCTTTCAATATAAACAGTTATAACTTATATCTGTAACTATTTATTTTAACAGAATATTCTTTTATAGTTAAATTATATACATAAAAACTTCATGTGTTCTGCCATTCATTAATTTTCTATACTGTAACATCTTCAATCTTTTTTGATCTGTTGGGTTATAGTAACATTCCTATATTTATGTACTATACTAAAAAATATTCTAAATTGAATCAATCAATATTTATGTATGTATGATATAGTCTGGTATGGTGGATAACTGAATTTACCATTGCCCATAAAAAAATAGAAGGGTAAATTTTTATCAAAATAAATTTTGAATTCCAGATGATAAAATGGCATGTCTTAGTGAACGTAATACTGCCGATTTATCCTATAGATAATAGTTAATGTGCATCTTATAATACACCTCAAAATCAGAAATATTATAAAGCTGATTTTAACGCTTGACGGATTAAAGCTTCACTGGTCATACCTTCCTCAGCTACGGAATTTACCCAACGGTTGGCATCATTAGGTTTATAACCCAATGCAATCAATGCACTAATAGCATCCTCTATTGGATTGACATCTTTAGTAATTGAAGTATTAATTGGTTTGACAATTGGGCTGGTAGAATCACTATTTTTTAAATAATCACGCATTTCAATAACTAAACGTTCGGCTGTCTTCTTACCAACTCCAGGAATCTGTTTAAGTTGAGTTATATCATTATCATGAATACACTGGATAAAAGTATTTAACTCCATCGAAGATAAAATACTCAAAGCTAATTTTGGTCCAACTCCAGTAATCCGAATTAATTTACGGAATAATTCTCTCTCCGATGCTACTAAAAAACCATATAAAACATGAGCATCATCTCGAATACTAAGATGAGTTAATAATTTTACTTCAGCATTTAAATCTGGTAAGTTATAAAAGGTCGACATTGGTGCTGAAACTTCATAACCAACGCCATTAACCTCAATGACTAACAAAGGGGCTTGTTTTTCTATTATTATTCCACGTAAGCTACTAATCATTATATATGTTGAAAGTGGCAAAGAGCTACAGCTAAAGCATCAGCTGCATCAGCTTGCGGGGTTTGAGGAAGAGCCAGCAATACTTTTACCATATGTTGTACTTGAATTTTATCGGCATGACCCTTACCAACCACAGCTAGTTTAATTTTAGTTGGAGCATATTCATATACTGGTAAATTATTCTGCACACAAGCAACGATAGCTGCTCCTCTAGCTTGGCCTAATTTTAAGGCTGAAGCAGCATTTTTATGCATAAAAACTTGTTCAATTGCTGAAATATTAGGTTTATATTCCTCAATAATTTGAGTTAAATTAGTATAAATCTCTTTTAAACGTAATGGCATAGAATCTGACTGTATGCGTATACAACCACTGGTTATATATTTAGAATTACGTTTGTTTATCTCAATTATACCAAATCCAGTTAACCTAGAACCTGGATCAATACCTAAAATACGTTCAATCATTATGGTTAAATCTATTGCAATATAGCAATTCGTTGTTCGCCAGCTTTAATATGAGCTTGTAAAATATTTTGAAATACAGCCGGGTCTTTTATATGGGTCATCTCTCCCGGACGTGGGAAATGTAAATCTTGCAAACGAGATAACCAAAATCTTAAGGCTGCTGCTCGTAACATTACTGGCCAAATTTTATATTCAACTACTGTAAAAGGTCGAATATGATTATAATTGGTAAAAATAGCTTGTACCCGTTTGGCATCTAAATCTCCATTTGGCATACTACACCAATCATTCACCGTTACTGCAACATCATAAATTAGTATATCATTACAAGCATAATAAAAATCAATTACTCCACACAATTTATCGCCTTCAAACAAGGCATTATCCCGAAATAAGTCTGCATGAATAACACCCTGCTGGAGAGATAAATTTTGATATTTATGCTGAAAATCCAACTCATTACGCAGTATATTGGCATCATAAGACGGCATATGTGGTAATACTCGTTCTGCAGTCATATTCCACCAATGTGGCCCACGTTCATTATTGCGCTGTAAATGAAAGTTAGGACTAACAAAATGTAAATCTCCTAAGAAATTTCCTAATGCTTGACATTGTTTTAATGTTGGAGTTTTAACATCTGTATTGCCTGCTAATTTTTGTACTAAAGCGGCTGGTTTACCATTCAATTGTCGTAAATATTTACCAGTCAAGTCAGACAAAGGGTGGGCTGTAGGAATATTATGTTCAGCAAGATAAGCCATTAATTCTAAAAAATACGGCAATTCTTCATTGCTAAGACTTTCAAATAAAGTCAGTACAAATTCGCCATTTGAGGTAATGACAAAATAATTAGTATTTTCTATTCCAGCATTAATGCCTTTATAAGAAATTAAATTCCCCAGTTTATAATGGCTTAAAAATTCTTCAAGTTGCTGTTGTTCAACACGAGTATAAACGGACATTTGGTGATCATCATTAGTATTTTGGCAAAACTATATATTAAACAGTTTATTTTGTCCAGCTTTAATCTCAGAATTTTCATAAAAATCAAAAATGATTTGTGGAACTTCTTCTGCTGTATCAACTATTGTTATTAAATCTAAATCTTTAATAGCAATAGTATTATGTTCTAACAAAGTATTTTTAAACCATTCTAATAAACCTTGCCAAAATGAATTAGATACTAAAATAATTGGAATTTTTTGAATTTTGTTAGTTTGCACTAAAGTTAAAATTTCTGCTAATTCATCTAAAGTACCAAATCCACCTGGTAATATTATATAAGCAGAGGCATATTTTACTAACATAACCTTACGCACAAAAAAATGTTTGAAATTTAAAGATAGATTTTGATATGGATTTGGATGTTGCTCATGTGGTAAATTGATATTAACTCCAATACTTTGCGAAGCACCAGTATAAGCCCCTTTATTAGCTGCTTCCATAATTCCAGGGCCACCACCACTTAATACCGAAAAACCAGCTTCTGATAGTTTATAAGCTATTTGTTCTGCCAAATGATAATACTTATGCTCTGGACTAAATCTAGCCGAACCAAAAATACTGACTGAAGGAGTAATATTTGCTAATTGTTCAAAACCTTCCACGAATTCCGCCATAATTTGGAATACTCGCCAAGATTCTTGTTCTGGATTAAAATCGGTCATAATTTTTGTAGAATTTTATTCATAAGAAAAATCCATATAGATTATTAAATCTGTACCCAACGACGCGGTAAACTGACTACTCCAATTTCTAAGCTTTTCTGATGAACTTTCAACTTAGTGGTTAAATCAGCCCGATCATAAAAATGTATCCCTTTTTCACACATTAAATACACAATTATTTGATATTCACCACGCAACAAAGGTAATTTAGGAAGTTGTAAGCGTACTGAAGCATTGCCATGTAGATTACGATTAATAATAAAATCATCGTTTTGAGTGCTGGAACTAGCAATTACCCGATTATCCTCACTAGTCAGTACAATTCCAATACTAGGAGCTAGTAAATCAGGATCAGAGCTAAAACTAACATTAATACATAGTTCACTTTGAGTGCTTAAAATATCCAAGCTTTCACCACTCATACCATCAACCATGACTTTAATATCATTTAAACGAGCTGTGCCTTTAATAGCACTAGATTCTTGTAATTGTTGATTTTCTGGAATTTTAGAATCATCTATTTGGAGGATAAATTGGTTATAAGCACTGACAACTTCACTTGGTTTCCCATCCATCCTAACTTTGCCTTTATCTAACCAAATTACTCGGTCACAGATTGATTCCACTTGGTATAGAGAATGGGAACAAAATAAGATTGTCTTATCCGCTTGTCTAAATTGCATAATCCGGTCAAATGATTTACGAGCAAACGTACCGTCACCAACTGATAATGCTTCATCTATAATTAAAATATCAGGGTCTACGCAAGTTGCCACTGCAAAAGCCAATCGCATGAACATACCAGATGAGTAGGTTTTTACTGGCTGATCCATGAAATCTTGAATTCCAGCAAATTCGACGATATTATCATAGATATTTTCTACTTCATCTAATGATAAACCCATCATAGTTCCGTTTAAATATACATTTTCCCGGCCAGTCATTTCTGGATGAAAACCACTACCTAATTCCAATAAGGCAGCCACCCGTCCTTTAACTTCACACAAATCACCATTAGGTTGCAAAGTACCACTGATTATTTTTAATAAAGTACTTTTACCAGCTCCATTATCACCAATTATCCCAATTACTTGGCCAGTAGAAATAGTTAAATTTAGTGGATGTAAGGCAATGAAAGATTGATGACGTGGTTTATGAGTGATTATTTCTAATAAACGGTCAATGCCGTGGGCGTAAGCAGTGTAGGTTTTACCGATATTTTGTAGTTCAATTACTTTCATTTTGGATTATGCTATAGCATTTTTCGATTGGATAAACTACAGAAATATCAAATAAGTAATTGATATTTATTTTGAATTTAATTAAGAATTAAGCATTCATAATTAAGAATTGCTATAACTATACTTAGTAAAGATTATTTTAGTTTAAATATAGTTTATCATATATATTATGCAATTGAATATTGTAGGATTTTATGTTTTAATTAATCACCCATCAACATATTTAATTTAAGTATGGAAAAATCCACAAAACAATTTCAAATCAAAGAATATGCAACACATGCAAGAATGACATATAATTCCTCAGTATTTGAGCAATTACCTTATATTCTCATTTACCCATTACGAGGACATGCTTTACCTTTGCTTATTATTTTTTCGTTGATATTATGGATAACTTTAAATAATACATTTGCACTGGCAGCTTTTATTATAATCATATCTGCTACTTTTAAATATGCTTATAGCGTGCTTGAGAATACAATTTTAGGTTATTCAACTCCACCAACTTTCAATCTTTATATTTATGACTCAAGTAATCAACGACCACTCAAACAACTTTTTTATCTAATTATTATTTTTGGAATTTTTACTATTCTCCAAACCAGAGTTAATGATACTATTGCTTATTTATTTGTAATAATAGGTATATTTTTACTTCCAGCTAGTGCGGTTGTCATTGCTAATAAAAATAGCTTACTAGCTGCTATAAATCCATTACGTTTATTTATATTATTAAAGCAAATTGGTATAATTTATATTGTTATCAGTTTGTTATTTAGTTTAATCATTCTATTAAGCCTTCAGATTTTACCCAAAATACCATTGATAAATATTATTTTTCCACAATTTAGCTGGATAATTAATAACTATTTTTTATTACTGTTAATTATTATACTAGATATGTATTTGTTATTTATGGCATTTCATTTACTCGGTTTTGTTATCTATCATCGTCATGAATTTTTAGGCTTTGAAGTTATATTTTCTCCACAACTGGAAGAGGAAGCTAAACAACAAATCAAAAACAAACAATTTGCGAAATCACTAGATGAAATTTATTGGTTAACTAGGCAATGTAAACAACAAGAAGCAGTTAAGATCTTTTTGGATAAATTACCAATATTGGAAGATAAATTAGATAAGCATCAAGAGCTATTTGAACGGGTTTCAGTTTGGGAAACTTCTAAGGTTGCTTTGGTTCATGGACATTATTATCTAACTTTATTACTTCGTAAAAGACGATTAACTAAAGTGATTGCTATTTATAAAGCGTGTCTTGCTCTTGATAACAAATTTAAACCAAAGAATTATCATCAAGTTTTACTATTAGCCAAACAAGCTTATTTAGAAAAACAATATACAGTTGCATTAGATTTGTTACAAGATTATCCTTATCAAGAAAACTCTGATATTGTTGAAATAAAACTATTAACCGTTAAGTTATTGACTGAGCAATTTGAACAGTTTAAAGAAGCTAAAGCAATCATGGTACAACTACTTAAAAATAAAGAACATCATCTTTATCCAGATATTAAGAAATATGCTAATTTTTTAGTTAAATATGCTAAAGCTAGGAATAGGACTTAAAAAATCAGATAGTGATAAATCTTTCAACTTTTTGAAATATTGTGATTAAATGGCAGAGCCATTTGGAATGAATACCAAGGTAGAACCTTGGCACTAGTAAAGTTTCAAAGACTACAGTTCCAGCAATTTTGATTAAGAAAACTGGGGATTATCCTGCCTTTTGGAAACAGGATAATTCTTTTATTGCGGTAATGGAGGATTTTTATAAACAGATAAGGGGTTTAAGTGAAGTTGATTACAAAATAAAAAATTTGGTAAATTAGTTTTTGCTTGACTTATAAGGTATGTGGGACTAATATGTTGTTTTAACGATGTATTAAATAATTTTGTTAGTATGCCTAATAATAAGTGGTTTTCTTGATGAAATGTCCTAGCCCTATGTACTTAGTCTTTAATATTACCAAACAGTTTGCCAGCCAGAATAAGCGTTGGAACGGACAGTTTACGATACATATCAGTGCCTTTAAACATAAGCTTTAGCAAACCTATTTATCCATGAATATCCTAAGGAGGATTTTATTTTGTCATTACAATTAAATGTATTTTTACTAAATGTTTTTATTCTATGTAATTTACTCTTTAATAACATTACTTATGCATTTGAACGACCTTTTGAGAGAGAGGCTCATAAATATTTCGTTAAATTATTAGAAAAAAAATATGATGAATTAGACTTAGATGCAAAAAAAGCTCGTGAAAATTCATCACTAATTAGTGATGGACAACCACGTTTGGCAACAATATATGGTGGACTTTCAGGATGTGAGTTTCTAAGTTGTAAATTACCTTTTTTCAAAAAAGGTTGGAAACTAAGGAAGTTAAGATTAGAAGAATGGAAAAATGCAAAACCTGAATCAATTACTGCTAAAATAGCTTTATCATACTATTATGTTGAATTAGGTTGGTTTATTCGTAATTCTCGTGGAATTTCTTCTAAAGATGGTTTAAAAATATTTAAAGAAAAAGTAGAAATTGGAAGAAAAAAGCTGATGGAATTAGATGAATCTACTAAAAATGATGCTGGCTGGTATACTGCAATGCTAGAAGTTGCATTGTCACAAGGGTGGGCACAAGACCAATTCGACAAACTTTTTACTGAGGCGATAGAGTTTCATCCGGCTTATGTACCATTATACTTTTATAAAAATGCTTATATGAACCCAAGATGGTATGGATCCCATCAAAAATTCATTGAATTTGTAGATGAAACTGTAGAAAAAACTAAAAGTTATTTAGGTGATGAAATGTATGCACGTCTCCATTGGTCAGGCTCAAGGATAAATTTATTCAAAAGTGGTCGTACTGATTGGTTGAAAATGAAAACAGGGT
>DAOUSL010000281.1 GCA_030627235.1 Thioploca sp. | reverse complement strand
GATATTCAACAAGGTGTAGCAATTGGAATCTTTGTTAAACATAAATCTAAACAATCGACTAAAATATTTCATGCTGATTTATGGGGTAAACGTGAAAGTAAATATGCTTATTTAGAAGAAAAAGATGTTAAAACAACAGACTGGCAAGAATTAAAACCAACTTCGCCATTTTATTTGTTTATTCCTCAAAATGTTACTTTACGAACGGAATATGAGAAATTTTGGAAAGTTACGGATATGATGCCAGTTAATGTATTAGGTTTTCAGACCCATCGCGATGATTTTGCAATTGCTTTTGAAAAACAAACTATTGAAAAACGTATTTTAGACATGCGTAATTCAGAAATTTCTGATTATGATTTTGCTAATAAATATGACTTATCTATGAAAAATAGTTGGAAATTAGATAAAGCTAGAAAAAAAATACAACAAATAGATAATTGGAAAGAGAACATTGTATCTTGCCTATATCGTCCTTTTGATAATCGTTATTGCTATTACAACAATATAGTTATGGATAGACCAAGACGTGAATTACAAAATCATGTTGCTAGGAAAGATAATATTTGTTTGGGTTTAGGAAGACAAGGGATTACAGTAGGTGATTCTATATGGTCTTTAATGACTATTTCTCGCAAGTCTATTGATGCTAATGTTTTTAGAAGAGGAGGAGTAAATATTTTCCCCCTCTACATCTACCCAACAAAAGACCTCCTAAGTTCTCCATCAACTAAACGCAAACCCAATTTCTCCCCAAAATTCATCAAAGATATAGAAACCCGTCTAAACCTAAAATTCATAGAAGATGGCATCGGCAACCTAATCAAAACCATTGGCCCCGAAGATATATTTCACTACATCTACGCAATTTTCCACAGCCCAACCTACCGCCAACGTTACGCCGAATTCCTAAAAATAGACTTCCCACGTTTACCCTTAACCAGCGACAAAAAGCTATTCAAACAATTAGCCAAATTAGGAAAGCAATTAGTCACCATTCACCTTATGGAAGCCGATATTGAAACAGAAAGCAGTTATCCAATTGAAGGCAACAATTTAGTAGAAAAAATCACTTATAAAGAAGAAAAAGTTTACATCAACAAAACCCAATATTTTGATAATATTAAAGAAAATCTTTGGAATTTCCACATCGGTGGTTACCAAGTCTGTCAAAAATGGCTCAAAGATAGAAAAGGCAGAGAACTCAACTTTGACGACTGTAACCATTATCTTTATATCCTAGCTGCTCTAGAACAAACTATTGACTTAATGGAAAAAATTGATGAAGTAATTCCTGAGTTTCCGTTGGTTTGAGAGATTATTAAATTTGACATAAAAATACATTTCTGTTATCTTATTAGATAATAAAAATATATTATTTAATATTATTGTATGAGGTAAAAAAATATGAAAATAATTGCTTATGGACAATTAAATCAACAGCAAGAAGTAGAATTACCATTTAAAGAATATCTTGAACAGTATTCATCTAAAACGACAATACCAGAAAAGGAAGAAATTAAAGTAATCAGTAAAATTTACCAAACAATAAAATATTTATACGATAGAAAAGGTTCAATGAATTTACCACCTTATATTGAACCATATAAAAAAACACAATTAAGTGTTATCAAAATAAAACATTCTGACCTGTTAATAAGAATTGCATTTTTTACTACTGAAGATGAAATAGTTTTACTAGAAGTAATGGATAAACCAAAATACTATGACAAAGCAAAAAAGAAACAAATTGATAAAAAAATAGAATCTTTTTTAAAAGAAGCCGAGAAAAATCTTATTGATTATTTGGCAAATAAAATAGGTGTTGACATAACAGAAGAATTTAACTGAAATCAATAATTACAATATATGACCTATTATCAATAAATTGTAATTTGTACAGTAATAGCATATTCTAATTTGAGATATGCTTTTAATTTAATTTAAGTTGGTATTATTATGAAGATCAAAAAATATTCTAATGTGATTGGGGATGCTAAAAAACATCCAAAATTTGAACAATACGCTCAAGAACATCTTGCACGTCTTCGTTTGGCCGAAATTATTCACAATGAACGTATTACTAATAACTTAACCATGAAACAGCTTGCAGAAAAATCATATACAACTCCTGCTGTTATTAGCCGTATTGAAAATGCTCAAGTATCAGCTGGAATTGATGTTATTTACAAAATTTTTAAAGCTTTAAATAAAAAAGAATTAAAAATATCATTTTGAAAATGAGTATAAAGTTACCTACTCCAAGGAAACCGAGAATTTGACTTTATTGATAGAGTTATTCCAGGGTTTCCTTTGTCTTAAACTTAATCACCAATAAACATAGAGCTAGGAACATTAAAATATTCAGCAAAAGCTTTTACTTGTTTTAAATTCATTGTTCTATGTCCGTTTATAATCTCAGAAATAACACTTTGAGTTACGATATGGCTTAAATCTTTTTGCTTAACATTTTTTATCCGCATAAAATTTTTCAAAACTTCATGCGAAGGAATTTTTATAGGTTTAAAATGAATATTTTCATATTCTTCAATCTTACTAGCAATTTGATTAACAAAGAGCATAACTATATCCTCATAACCTGTAGCCAAATCCATCAATTCATCCAAAAGTTCGGAGCGTTCTTGCAAATCAACATCATCTTTAATCGGGACGGAACAAAATATCATTAATTTAACACTAATAACAGAATCATTAATAATATTGTTAAACTGACTAAGTATATGTTCTAACGATTTAACCTCAACTCTTGCCAAAGTTTTCATTTTTCACTCCAAAAATAACTAATTAACCACTTTTCTTGGCATTTTGATTTATATTCTTTTTCCACCATTTATCATACTCAGCATGGTAAATACGTGACGGATATAAATTCTTCCCGATTTAGCATCAATTCTAGTACTATGACATAATAGTATTGATGATTAAAAGTATAACTGTTGTTTCGGGAATGGAGCGAAGCGTATTTCCCGAAACATTCCATCCTTCACAAAAAAGAAATAAATGGTATTTGATTGATAATAGTTTTTCCATTTCATAATTTATTT
>DAOUSL010000468.1 GCA_030627235.1 Thioploca sp. | reverse complement strand
ATTAATGTATTTGTAAGTATTTGATTGTGTTAGTCCCGTATTATGTCCTATAATTTAATCCTAGTAAGTCTTATACTTTGTGGGGCATAGTAAGGGGAATTATCATGGCTTTAATTGGATATGCGAGAGTTTCATCAACAGGACAATCTTTAGATGTGCAGATTGATAAATTAACAAAATACGGTTGCACTGAATCAGGTGCAGAAATATACCAAGAAAAGAAGTCAGGCTCTAAAGCAGAAAACCGTACTGAGTTAAAGGCGTGTTTGAAGCATTTGAGAAAAGGCGACTCATTAGTCATTACTAAATTGGATCGTCTAGCGCGTTCAACATACGACCTAACTAAAATTGCTAAGGACTTAGAGGATCGCCAAATTGATTTAGTTGTATTGGATCAGGCAATCGACACATCAACGCCAACCGGTAAACTATTATTTAATATGCTTGGTTCAATCGCTGAGTTCGAGAACGCCATTCGTAAGGAACGACAAACAGATGGTATTGCTAAAGCCCAAGAGCTAGGTATTAAATTTGGCGCTAAACCTAAACTAACTCAAGAACAAATTACCGAGCTAAAGGCTAAACGTAAATCCGGCGTAATGATTAAGGACTTGATGCAAGAATATGGTCTAAGCAAGAGCAGCATCTACCGCCAACTTGATAATTAATTAACCGAGTGGGTAACGAATCACTCAGCCCTTTAAGTAGGGATTTTTTGTGCCTGAAATTAAACAAATAGCGTTGATACTGATGCGTAATAATACCGAGTAGAATAACTAATAAAAGACCGATTTGTTTATAGACCACCCTGTAAGCCATAATATAGTGTATTAGAGTTTTTTATTTTTAACTGGGGTTATTTTTCGAGGGGATTACAGTGCCTTCCTTGGCATAAATAATTCCAAATAACTTATTCTTGTACTAGCCCATCTTTGTTAATAAATACTTGAGTACTGTATTCATCTAATGGTAACTTATCAATTGAACGTCCTTCTGCTGTTAAACGCT
>DAOUSL010000183.1 GCA_030627235.1 Thioploca sp. | reverse complement strand
CAAGAATACCAACAATTAAGCCAAGAGCTAGAAAGCCTGAAAGTAAGTCAGCAACAAGAAAAATCAAGCTGCCCCCTTGATTGCACCAATTAATTTAAGGCCTAATGATGAATGCAGTAAGAATTGAAGACATTAATAATTTAATTGTTCATATAGAAAATAAAGACGTTTTAATTGATAGGGATGTAGCTGTAATTTATGGCGTTGAAACAAAACGAATTAATGAAGCTGTAAAAAACAACCCACAAAGATTTCCTGAAGGCTACATTATTGAATTAAATGCAGTTGCCAAAAAACAACTGGTCGAAAATTTCGACCGGTTCGAAACGTTAAAACATTCATCCGTAAACCCTAAAGGATTTACTGAAAAAGGCTTGTATATGCTAGCCACTATTCTACAGAGTGATAAAGCGATACAAACGACATTATCAATCATCGAAACTTTTTCCAAAATTCGCGAACTTTCACGAACGGTTAATGAACTTTCAACCATAGAAAATAAACAAGACCAGAAAAGTCTAATGCAACGTAGTGGTGAATTAATCGCAGAAGTATTAGATGATGACTTACAAACCAGCGAAGCAGAAACGACGATAGAACTTAATTTTGCCGTATTAAAATTTAAGCATACAATCAAAAAGAAAAACCCATGAGCAAAAGAAAAGTTTGTGTAGTACTACAACGCACCTTAAGCTGGCCGCCGCTTAATTGCCACAGTGGATTGATAGACTATTTTAAGTCTTAATAAATCAATTGGTTACGGATTTCATGCGTAATTAAAAATGAACGCGCCTGTAATAAACAACAGCTTACGGACTTTGTTTATTAGAAATTGAACCACAGAATTAAAATACAATTGTTCAAGTTATTGTTTTTAAAGTGACTATGATATTAGAATACATGACAAATATTTAGTTTTTATTCTTATGATTCAACAGTTTAATGTGTGACTGGTAGCGGTATTAGAGTCTGACCTCTTTGATTTGGTGATTGGTTATTTGGTTAATTTTATTTTAAAAAATGGAAAATTTTGAGCTTAAAAAAACAATTAATACGTAGCGGAACAGGAAGTATTCTTGTAAGAATTATAGGTACAGGGTTAGCATTTTTTCTTTCTGTAATTTTAGCAAGGACCTTAGGTCCTCATGGGTTTGGATTATATTCATTTACACTTACATTACTTGTTTTTTTCTCTATACCTATTCAAGCTGGCTTCCCAAACCTTACAGTTCGTGAAGTTTCAAAAGCCCATCTAAAAAATGATTGGGCAGTAATGAAAGGAATATTATGGTGGACATTAAAATTCATCGGTATTTATTTTGTTGGGTTAGTTTTCCTGCTGTCGATAGTAACTTTTTCTGATATAAACTGGTTAAGTGAAGAAAGGTTAAAAGTTTTTGTAGCAGGATTTATCTTAATCCCTTTACTTTCTATTTTAGTTATACAAAATGCTTATATGAGAGGTTTAGGTAGGGTTGTTATTGGGATTGTTCCAGATAGTGTTATTCGCCCAGGCTTAGCACTTTTATTTTTAATAAGTGCAATATACTTGTTTTCAGATATTAAGATTACTCCTTTGATGGCTATGGGGGGGGTACCTGATTTCTGTTTTCATCGCATTTTGCGTTAGTTTAATTCTAATGTGGAAACTGACACCTAAAGAAAATAGAAGCATGTCAGTCCTTAAAGTAGAGTCAAATCAATGGAAAAAAGCTGCATATCCATTAACTATAGTTGGAGGATTACAGTTGATGTATAGTTATACTGACATCCTTATTTTAGGATTATTTCATGAGAATGCAGATGTAGGTGTTTATCGTGCTGTTGGACAGTTAGGTACCTTGGTGGTTTTTGGTCTTTCTGCAATCAATCAAATGCTTCACCCCCATTTTTCAAAGCTTTATGCAGCAAATGAGTTAGATAAACTTCAAAAAATTGTGACATATAGTTCGTTGGCTATTTTTACTTTCGCAATTATACCCGCTGTGGTTTTTTTATTTGCAGGTGAATATATATTAAGATTAACTTTTGGGGGAGATTACATAGTTGGTTTTATACCTTTAGCCATTTTAACTATGGGGCAATTAGCTAATGCTAGTTTCGGTTCTGTTGGAGCTTTACTAAATATGACTGGTCATGAAAAGGACGCTATGAAAGGAATGGTGTATAGCCTTGGTGTGAACTTTGTATTAGCATTTTTACTAATACCCACCTATGGAATGGTAGGGGCCGCAACGGCAACAGCATTTTCTTTAATGACATGGAATCTGATTTTAAGATATTACGTCAAAAAAAGATTAAATATTGAAAGTATAGGATTTATACAAATAATTAAACAAAGGTATTTAAATTGAAAGTATTACTAGTCGGGATGGATGGAGCACATATTGATGTGTTTAAAAGAGGGTGGACACCTTTTATATCTTCATTGATTGAAAAAGGAAATCAATTTAATATAAAAAATGATTTAATCAGTAGAGGCTGGCTTGAAATAGCTACAGGAAAGCATGCCTCTATAACGGGTGCTATGTATGATAACCCTAAAATTGATGGAACTCATGCTTGGAATTATAAATTTAGTCTAAATGATATTCCTGCAATCAATAAGGATGTAAAACCTATTTGGCAGGTGCTTAATGAAGAGGGTTATCGAGTAGGTGTTATGAACTTACCTACAGTTTTTCCTGCCCCTAAAGTAGATGGGTTTTTTGTTTCAGGTGGTGGTGGTGGTGCACCTGTTGTAGAGCAGGCAATTGCTGAATTATGTTACCCAGATGAAATATTGCATATATTAGAAAGGAATGACTATATAGTTGATGAAAGAACAGTGCAGCTAGTTGTAGATAAAAAATTAAATACACCTGATTTAATTATGAGTGAATTGGCATGTAAAAATACTAAAAGAACAAAATCGTTTATAGAATTAGCAAAAAAATATGATATAGATTTTGGGTTTGTAATCTATAAAACCTCTTCTGTTACCGCTGAAACACTAGTAGTGCCAGAATGGAAAAAATATATTAATGGTGAAAATAATATTGATAATGAGACAATTGAAGCACTTAAATCTTATTATAAAAAATTTGATGAAGAAATTAAGAGATTATATGAGAAATTTCCAAATGTCGAAATCATATTCACATCTGATCATGGAACTATCGCCAGAACACACACTGTGAATTTGAATAAATTTCTCCAAAACAATGGGTATCAATTTACAAAAGCAAGTAACAACATTCGCAAATTAGTTATAGAAAAATTGAAAAAAATTATACCATTCTCTCTTAAAGTACAATTGCAAAAAATATCAACAATAAAACAATCTGTTGGAACTGTTTCTATTTTTGACACTGAAAATTCATTGGCATTTTCTCATACAAAAAATGATTGGACGCATGGAATATTTATAAATGACGAAGATAGATTTGGTGGTCCTGTTGATTCTAAGAATATAAATAAAATAAAAAATGAGATAATAGAAAAATTTAACGCTCAGTCAGAGGTGAAGGAGCACAAACTACACGCGTATTCCATTAAAGAGGATATGAAAAACTCTGTTGATTTCTTCCCTGATATAATTATTGATTTACCAAGTGGCTATTTAACAAACAATGCTTCTGAATCATTTATTCGGGAGTTTGAACGACCAAAAGGAATATCAAGTTTATCTTCTATTCTCAGAGGTGATATTATTTCAATAAAATCACATGAACCTATTGCTGTTGATTGTGGTAACTTTGCAGATGATGATAAAAAGTTATATGACGGTAGAGATTTAACAGCAATTTATGATCTAATACTTAAAAAATTCAACATTCAAAAAGTATGAGGTATGAAAGGAAATAATGTATGAGTAACAAAGTAATTGGTATCTTAACTTTACAAAATAGTAATAACTATGGAGCAATGTACCAAGCATATGCACTTACAAAATATCTTCAGAACAATGGATTTGAAGTTTTTATACTAGATTATGAAATGACTAGGGATAATTCAAATATAGTTGACTACTTGAAGCATCCCATATCCTTTTTTCAAAAGGTTCTGTATAGAAGGAAGTTAATCATTAATAAATTGATCGATAACCAAGGATCAACTTCTAATATAAATAGGGAAATACAGTTTAATAATATATTTAGCGATTTTAGAGCTAGCTATTTAAATATTACTAAAACGAAGTACAATTATCAAAAACTTCTTGATGAGTGCCCTAAAGCGGATGCTTACATCTGTGGAAGCGATCAAGTTTGGGCTGCGGATTTCCTTTTTACCTCTCCTGCTTTTTTATTAGGGTTTGTACCTGAAAATATAAAAAGAATTGCGTATGCTACAAGTTTTGGTAAAAATGAGCTGGAATCCTATTTGAGAAAAATATTTGCCAAGTATATAAATAAATTTGATGCAATTTCTATCCGTGAAAAAAGTGGTGTTGATATTGTAAAGAAAACTTCAAGTTTAGATTCAACACATGTTCTAGATCCAACGTTACTGCTCAATAAGACAGATTATTCTGAAATTATTGATTATTCTTTAGTACCAGATAAAGCATACATTTTTGTATATAAGTTAAATCAAAAAAAAGAGCTTAGTGACTGGATGGACACCTGTATAAATAACATAAGTCAGAAACAAAACCTTTCTGTTTTAGCTGTATCTACAAACTTAGTATATCCTTTTGATGAAGGCTGGAAAGAGCTATACCCAACTCCTGGCCAATTGCTTGGTCTAATAGAGAAATCATCTATCACTGCGACTAACTCATTTCACGGTACGGTGTTTTCTATAATATTACAAACGAACTTTTTATCTTTTGCTCGAGATATTTATAAAGATAAGCAAAATGTGCGGATGGAGGAGTTGTTGTCTAGCTTAAACTTAGGTGGCTTTTATTGTGAACCATTTTTAGATGTTGAGAAAGTATATAAAACTCTTGATATGCAGTGTGATTATAAAAAAGTTTTTGAAAAATTAAAAAAAATGAGAAATATTTCAGAAGATTTTATACAAAAAGCACTGAAGTAGAAGGTAATGATAAATTTTTTAAGTAAGATTATTTCTATAATAAAAAAAGAAGAGTTTAAACTAGATGAGAACCTATCATCATCTTATCTCTTTTTGTTTTTTGTAAATAAATTTATTACCTATCTTAGGTTTATATATAAATTCAAAACTTTTAAATTAGGTTTTATAGGAAAAAGAAGCTCTATTTTAGCGCCTAACCTGATTAAATTTGATAAGAATTTGTCTATCGCTGATGATTGCCATATAGATGCTCTTTCAAAAGACGGCATAGATTTTGGAGACAATGTATCAATTCAAAAAAGGACCATTATAGAGTGTACGGGGAGTTTGAAGCATTTAGGGAAAGGTTTAGTAATTGGTAATAATGTTGGCATCGGTTCCAACTCTTTTTTAGGCTGTGCAGGCGGTATAGATATAGGAGATGATGTCATGGTTGGGAATTATGTCTCATTTCATTCTGAAAATCATAACTTTAATAGCATAAAAGCCTTGATACGCTTACAAGGTGTTAGCAGAAAAGGTATTAAAGTTGGAGCTAATTGCTGGATTGGTGCAAAAGTGACTATTTTAGACGGGTCGGTTATTGGGAGTGGGTGTATTGTTGCTGCAGGTGCTGTTCTTACGGGAAATGAGTATCCAGAAAACTCAATTATTGCTGGAATTCCTGGAAAAGTGATTCGGGCTAGATGAGTATGAGGATTGAAAAGTATTATTTATTTTTAATTTTATTGGTCTATTTATCACCATTTATAGATGCTATAAATGGGTATGTAATGTTGTCTAATGTATCTTTGCAAGGTACTTTTGGTTCAATAGGCCAAATATTCAAGGGCTTTATGCTCTTATTAGCTATATTTATAGTTCCTAGTAAATATAGAATTATTATTTTTATAGTGATGGCATATTTAGTTTTTATTGAGTTAATACCTGTAATTTTTCATCAAAATATTCGGTCTTTTATGATTGGGTTTGCTTATCTACAAAAAATAGTTTTTTCTGTTTCTGTTGTAATGATTATTTATCAATCGATTCATAAAATAGGAGAGATGGAAGTTATAAGAATCTTTAGAAATGGAGCTTTAATTTACGCTTTAATTCTAATATTTTCAACTTTGATTGGGGCGGGGTTTTCTACATACCCAGCAGGAAGTTTCGGCTCTAAAGGGTTATTTGCATCAGGTAACGGCTTGAGTATTTATCTTGGCTCGATGTCATTGATATCCATTTACTTTTATAAGATGGAAAAGAATATTTTTAATTTAACTTTCTGTTGGATTATTTTGGGGGCGTGTGTTTTAGTTGGCACTAAAGCATCTATTGTTTTCTTTAGTTTTTCAGTTTTAATATTATTTTTTTATGGGTCTTTAGCAACTAAGCTAGTCTTTAGTGTAGTAATGCTCTCTTTAGTGTTTTCTACAAGTGTTGTCAATGATGCTTCTAAAGTTGTATTTGATGTAATTTGGCATAGATATGAAAATAGTGAAAATATTTTTGTATTTCTTGCAAGTGCAAGAGATGGGTTTGTTGCAGATGCTTTTCAAGAATTTAATATTCAATCATTTTATATTCTGCGAGTTATATTTGGTTTAGGTATCTATATGTCATTTAGAGATTTTTCAGGTGATATCAGCATATATGATACTCTTGAGACCGATTTTTTTGATGTGTTTTTTGCGTATGGGGTAATTGGTTTAATGGGGTATTTATTTGTTTTTTTACATGGAGTTTATATTTCTTTAGTAAGGAAAAAATATGCATTAGCTTTTTGCTTTATTCCAACTTATGCGTACTCTTTAATTGCAGGGCACATACTTTTTAATTCAATGAGCATCATTCCTCTATTGCTGGTTTATGCGCTCTTGTTAAATTCTAATAGTGTGAAGATAGATGCCTAAACTAATATTCATTCACCTCCTCAATGATTACAGCGGTAGCCCCAAAGTTCTCTCTCAAGTTATTAACGCTGTAAAAAAAAATGGATATGATTTTGAGTTGTATACTGGTAAAAGCGACAATGGATTTTTATCAGGGCTAACCGATAAGCATCAGCACTATTTTTATAAGAGGTTTGACAATAAATACCTAACATTATTTACCTTTATGTTTTCACAGGTAAGTGTTTTTTTGAAATTACTTAAATACCGCAATGAAGATGTACTTATTTATGTAAATACAATGCTGCCTTTTGGAGCTGCATTGGCGGGTAAGTTATTAAATAAACCCGTTTATTATCATGTGCATGAGAGCTTCTTACAGCCTCCTGTTTTTAAACAGTTTTTACGGTTCGTTATACAAAAGTGTTCATCGCAAGTTATTTTTGTTTCGGAATCAGTTCAACAATTAGAATATTTTATTGATATACCTCAGAAAGTTATTTATAACTCATTACCTCAAAACTTGTTAGAAGTTGCAAACAAAAGTCATTATGAATTTAAAAAAGAAGGTATTT
>DAOUSL010000064.1 GCA_030627235.1 Thioploca sp. | reverse complement strand
TTACTATTTGGGATGAACCACTTGATTTAGCTGGTTCCGTAATTGTTTATGTTGGTTATAGACTTGCGGATGGTTATATTGTTTACTCAACTAAAGATGTAATTGAAATGGATTTTACTGAGTAAATAAAATTTCTCTAGTTTCTAACTTTTTGATTCAATACCATTAAGTTAAAAAGGGCGAACACATAGGTTCCCCCCTACCATATTGAAATATATTTTGTAGGGGCAGACCCACGTCTCTGCCCTTAACTTATGGTAATAATTATAATCAGAACTCTATAAAAAATTATACATTAAAAATATTAGAGTTTTACAACAATCTTAAATAAATATGTTAAATTTTCTTGGTATAGGAGCTCAAAAAGCTGGAACTACTTGGTTATATGAAATGTTAAACCATCACGTTGATATTTCATTTCCAGCTGGGAAAGAAGCACATTTTTGGAATCGACAACAACAGGAAATAGATTGGTATAAATCATTATTTATAAATACTAATATAGCTGGTGACATCACTCCAGCTTATGGTTTTTTAACTGTAAAAGTTATTAAACAAATTTATTTTCATTATCCAGAAATTAAGCTTATATATATAATTAGGAATCCAATATATCGGGCTTGGTCATCGGCTTTAATGGCACTAGGTAGAGCGGAAATGACAATTACGGAAGCTTCTGACCAATGGTTTATTGATCATTTTAATTCGCAAGGTTCTCTTCAGCGTGGTGATTATGAAGTATGTATAAAAAATTGGTTACAGGTTTTTCCTAGCGAACAATTGCTACTATTACGATTTGAAGAGATAACAACTGATCCACAACAATTACTTATAAAATGTTGTCATCATTTGAATGTTGATCCAACTATCTATTTATCTATAAATAACAATATCTTTCAAAAAAAAATATTTGCCGGAAATGGACAGCCTTTGCGTCCTTCTCTCTATCCATTTCTATCCCAAATTTATAAATCTAAAATTATTAAACTAGAAAATTATCTCCAACAAGATTTCTCTAATTGGCTGATTCCATATGATAATTAAATTTAATCAGGTTTATTAAAAAAGTCCTGTTCTTTTAAAATTATTTTTAATTGTTCAGATTCAGATTTTATTTGTACTAATATTTCTTTTGCATCATCAAATATATTATTTTTCCCTAGCTGTTCTAAATCCTTACATAAATTGACGATCTGTTTTGCTCCTAAAATTGCACTTGCACCTTTAAATTTATGAGCAGCAGAATAAACAGCCTCACCATCATGTAAGTTTATCGCTTGCTCTAAAGACAATAAATAATTTGGTAATTCTTTTAAGTATAACTCTATGATCCACTTAACCTTATCTGGCTTTAAGTTCCGTAACATATCTTCCAAAACTTTAGAATCAACTTTTTTATCATCAATAGGCTTTGGCAACCATTTATCCAGTTTTTTCTCTAATTCATTCAAGATGATAGGCTTAGTTAAATAATCATTCATACTAGCTTGTAAACAACGTTCTTGAGTTGAAGGCATAACATCAGCAGTGAAAGCAATTATAGGTATAGGAGTTTTATTATGTTGTTTTTCATATTCACGGATTTTTTTACTAGCTGTATAACCATCTAAAATTGGCATATTACAATCCATAAAAATAAGATCAAAATTCCGTTGTTTAACCGCTTCAACAGCTTCCTTTCCATTAATAGCTAGTTCAACTTTACATCGCATTTGTAATAAAATGTCTTTAGCAACTTCTTGATTTATCAGGTTATCTTCTGCTAATAATATAGTGCAACGATATTGTATATCTTCAACTTCCTTAGCAACGATTGCTTTTTTTACATTAGTCACCCTATTTTCAATTGCAGCCAATAAATACATTAATAAATCTAGTTTAAATATAGGTTTATTTAGTTGAGCAGATATTTGTTCAAGGGTTTCCTCATTAAGCGGATTTTGCACAGTTGTCATCATAATTATCTTTAAACTAGTCAACTTAGCTTCAGCTTGAATTTTATATAATAGTTTTAATCCATCGTCTAGTTTTGGTAATTCAGCATCAATCAATGCTAATTGATACGGATTTCCCTCTCTAGCTGCAGTCATTAACATCTTAAAAGCAGCATCTTCTGAACTAGCAACATCAGTATTTATTTTCCAAGCTTTAACTTCATTAAGTAAAATCTGTTGATTGGTTATATTATCATCCACAATCAATAATTTTAAGCCGTTCAATTTATTAGCTACTAAGGATAAATTATTAGCTATTAGATCATCAGCAGTAGCATCATCTTGAAATTTTAGAGAATTTTCTGCTGATAAATCACTAATTTTTTCAAATGGTAATTTAAACCAAAATTTACTACCGATTCCATATTCACTAGTTAAATCAATTTCTCCACCCATTTTACGAACTAATTGCCGAGAAATAAATAAACCTAAACCAGTTCCTTGAAACTTATTTTTAGAATCATTAGAACGAGAGTACAATTTAAATAAGTTATTATGTATTTCTGGCTCAATTCCTATACCAGTATCTAGAATTTCAAAGTATAATACAGTTCCGGTTATTTTTTCTTTAATAATAGATACTCGTAATTGTACTTCACCATTGCTCGTAAATTTGATCGCATTACCTAATAAATTGTTAAGAATTTGCCATAAACGACCGGAATCACCCAATAATCTAGTTGGTAATTGGCTTGGCATCTGACATAATATTTCTAGTCCTTTACTTTGAGCTGAACCAGCAAATAAGCTTATCACTTCTTCGATCACTACTCTAGGATTAAATTCCCCCATGTTAAGAACTAAACCTTTACCAGCTTCTATTCTAGAAAAATCTAAAATATCATTAATTACGGTTAATAAAACTTGACCGGAATTTTCTACCATTTTGACATAATGCAATTGTTGTCTGGTCAGCTTAGTTTGACGTAGTAATTTAGCCATCCCTAAAACACCATTCATTGGAGTTCTAATTTCATGACTCATAGCTGCCAAAAATAAACTTTTAGAACGATTAGCATTTTCCGCAATTTCTTTACTTTTTTGTAAATCTAGTTCTGCTTGTTTTCGATCAGAAATATCTCTTAATACAGCTAAAGTTAATCGTTCTCCTTCCCATTCTATTCTTGATAATTGTAATTCTCCAACATGAGGCTGACCTTCTAAATCTTTAAATTTAAATTCAGTTTTTTTCCTTATTTCTGCTCTAATTGGTACACATAAACTTTTACCAATCATAGTATTATAGCTTGGAGCTTTGTATAATTTTCTGCCAGCAGGATTAACAAACTTAATTAAACCTTCTTTATCGCATACAAAAATACTATCTCTACTACTTCTAATTATTGAACTGGATTTAGCCTCACTACGCCGTAATGATTCTTTAAATTGTTGATGAGCTAATGTTCCTCTAATACTATCCCCTATTACATTCATAACCGCAATTTCATAGGCCGACCATTGCCGATGATTATGGCAATCATCTAAACCAATAAATCCCCAAAATTGCCCCTCAAAATTAATAGGAACTATTGCAATAGAAACAATAAGTTGTGAATTTAATAATGAAAAAATAGGTTCTGGAAAATCTTTTACTAAACCTATGATTGGTTCATCTTTTTTCAGAATATCATACCAACCAGGTAGATATTTATTGTAGGAGAAATATTTTAATGTATGTGGAATTTCATAATATTCATTATTTATCCAACTAAATTTTTGATTAATAATAAATTCATTTTCTGTATCTTTATTTTCAAAAATATAAGATCGGTCAACTGTAAATAATTTACCTAACATTTCTAATGCTAATCGAATTGCTTTATCATGGTCTAGAATAGTTAATAAAACATGAGTAATATCAGATACACCACGACATAATCGTTGTTGTTCTTGCAAATATTCGTCAACATTTTTCCGTTCAGTAACATTGGTATTAGTACCAACCATTCTATAAGCACGACCCTGCTCGTCGCACACTGCCGTACCACGTACGACCATCCAATCTATATTACCTTTTTTATTTACAATACGATATTCTTCTTCAAATTGAGAGGTTTTTTTCTGTATATAATTTCGTGAAGCATCTCGTAATTTCTGCACATCATCAGGGTGTACAACTGCCATCCAAGCTTCTAAAGCATTAAATGTTTCAATATCATTTAAACCTAGCAAAACTTTTTGATGTGGACCTAAATACATATCATTGGTTAATAAATTCCAATCCCATACCCCAGTTTTACCAGCTTGTACTGCTAACATATAACGTTCTTGACTAATTTTTAAAGATTCATCTGCTTGTTTATGTCTAGTAATATCGTAAGCAATTTCTAATCGTACCAAACGTCCATCGATCCAATTTATAGTATGTTCATGTAATCTATACCATTTATCGGTTAAATTACTATAACATTCCCATTCATGAGATATATTATCTTTTAAAATTTGATTTTTACTACAGAATGGACAAAGGTTTTCTTGATGAGAAAATACCTGCCAACAAGTTTTACCAACTATATCTCCAAAAATATCCTGCCCATATTTATTAGTATAAATAATTTCATAAGTTTCAATATCAGCTACGTAAACTAGAGCATCTAAATTATCAAGAATTAATAATAAATGTTTATCCGTAACTTCTGCTACTTGAGTGGGTTCTTGTGATTTATATTTTGATATATCAGAAATTTGAGCATAAAAACCGTTTTTTTCTGCTGTTGCTTGCCATAGTAACCAAGAATAATCATCGTTTACATTTTGACAACGGATTTCAAATTCAGTTGCTTTACCCTCTTTTAATTGGGATAAAGCTGATTTCGTGATATGACTATCTTGGTGATGGGTTAAATTTTGAAGTTTAGGCCATTTTGCAACTTCTAACTTAGTCCGCCCAAGAATTTTTGCAAAAGTTGGGGTTATTTGCTGAAAATTACCATCAAAATCTACGAAACATAGCATAGCCCACGGTAATGATGACAAGTTTTTTTCCAAAATTTTCATCCTCAGATAAATATACTAAATATTAGATTCTAGCATATTTAACTTATATAAAATAACTGGAATCTAAACTTCTATATTAAAAATTGAGTTCTTAGGGCGTGTTATCAAATTAAAAAAGAGAATCAATTATGGTAAAGTATACGGATTAGAACAAGAGAAAATGGAAATAAGGAACGGATTAAAAGATAACTAATTGGATAGATGAATTACATATTATCAGGACGTAAAGAGACATTGGGAGTAGAAACTATGATATACAGAGACTAGAATTTCACTATCTCTAGTATTACATTTAAACTTATTCTGGGAGTTTAAAATAACCCTATCAATTATCTCCCAGAAGTATTATTCAAGACTGATAATCTTAATATTTTATAAGAAATTTCAGCCCCAGATTTTTCCTAACCATGATTTTTTAGACCAGCTTGTTTGTAAACCTTTTTCAGTAAAAAAACTACTATACTTTTTGTCTTCTTTTAGGATATGTTTTTTTAACCAAGACCTCAAAAAAGAAATCAATTCAATGGTTATTTCTTCGCCTTCTTCAATTCGGCTTTTAAGCATAATAACCTGTTTCTTCAGTTCTTCATGTTGAACTTTATGTCCTTCATAATCAGGATAATTAAAAATCCTAAATAAGCTTTCCTCAACTGAGAAATGTATGATCGTATATTGTATTAATTCAGTCAATACTTCATTAGCAACATCAACATTATGCTTTACTAGTGCTTCATTAAAAAGTCGATTGATTAAATTAATCAAAACTTTATGTTGTTCATCAATTTCTTGAATTCCAACACTTAAATCATCATCCCAAGAAATAAATTCTCTTTCCATTATATTCTCTATGTAAGTAAATGTATTTATTTGGTAAATAATACACTATTTAATAATATCACCAATTATATATTGCAAACAATATGTTAATGCTATGTTTCAATTCTTAATTTGTTATTATATCTCATAATATGTAGAGCGTCGAGCTATAATAGACATCTTTCCTAAATAACGAAAGTAATTATAGCTAAATATGATTGTATTAACGACGTTAAATTGACTGACTTTATGTAGGATGTAATGAGTTTACGAATTACATCTTGATGCAATTCACTTCGTTCATTGCATCCTACATTTATCCTTATTTAGGAATTATCTCTAATATTACGGTACAATCTGAATTTGTGGAGGTGGAGGCGGTAAGTCTAACTCCTGATGTTTAATTTTAATACTCTTATTAGTATGGATAATTGATTGACTCATCCATTGGAAAAATACTTTGATAGTACCTTGAGAAATTTCTTCAGTTTTTAAAATAACATCGGTAATCTTATGTAAATTTTCAATATTAGCATTTATTCCAGCAGCAAACGCAATTAAATTAGCTAGTTGTTTAGACTTAAATTCCATTGCTTCTATTTCCCAACTATCAGTAGGAATACCATCTGTCATTAAAAATACTAGCGGTTTCCAATCCTGTTGCTCAGTAAGATTCTTTTCAGTTTCTAAACAATTTATTAATAAACGTAATGCTGCTCCTAATGCTGTAGTCCCTTGAGCTTGAATCTGTGGTTCTTTAAATTGCAATATTTCGGTTAATGGAATTAATTGTTCAGTAGTACTACTAAATGTTATCACTGATAAATATACAGTTTCCAATGCCATTGGTTCATCGAATAAATCATCTAATAAAGCTCTTAATCCTTGTCGAACCTGCTCAATAGGTTGACCAGTCATGGAAGCAGAACAATCTAATAACAAATAAACTGGTAATTTACGCATTTTAATTCTTAATTCTTAATTCTTAATTCTTAATGAAATTCAAAACCTTAAAGGTATTAGTTAAGCATTAAGAATTCGTAATTAAGAATTAACCAACCTCCCGTCGACTAGGGTTAAAGTTCTATCCATGCGTTTAGCTAAATTTGGAGCGTGAGTTACTAAGATCAAACTAGTCCCAATCATATTATTTAATTCTAAAATACGTTCATATACTTGTTCAGCGGTATTCTGGTCTAAATTTCCGGTTGGTTCATCAGCTAATACGCAACTTGGTTCAGTAACTAAGGCTCTGGCTACAGCTGTTCGTTGACGTTCTCCACCAGATAATTCTCCAGGTTTATGTTTTAGTCGTTTTTCTAAACCTATTTGACTTAGAATAGAAGTAGCTTTATCTTCAGCTTCTTTAACTGATAAACCTTTAATTAATAGTGGCATACAAACATTTTCTAAAGCGGTAAATTCTGCTAATAGATGATGAAATTGATATACAAAACCTAAGTGTAAATTACGCCATAATCCTCTTTGAGCTTGATTTAAACTGCTAATTTGTTTACCAGCCACCCATACTTCTCCAGTAGTAGGGGTTTCTAAACCACCTAATAAATGCAATAGAGTGCTTTTACCAGCCCCAGAACTACCAACTATAGCTATCTGTTCACCTTTATGAATAGTTAAATTTACCTGTTGAAGTACATCAACTTCAAGGTCAGCTTCTTTAAAACTTTTACTAATATTTTTGCAATCCAAAACTATATCATTCATAACGCAAGGCCTCAGCTGGTTGAGTACGGGAAGCTTGCCAAGCTGGATAGATAGTTGCTAATAGGCTTATTATTAACGAAAAACCGGCTATTTTATAAACGTCTAACCAACGTAAATCAGAAGGTAAATCACTAATATAATAAACCTCTGATGATATAAATTCTACATTAAACAGTTGTTCAATTGCTGGTACTATTGTTTCAATATTCAAAGCTAAACTAATTCCACCTCCCAACCCTAGCATAGTTCCAAACACTCCAATCAAAATTCCTTGTACCATAAAAATCATCATTACAGTTCTCGGAGTAGCTCCTAAAGTTCGTAAAATTGCAATATCCGCTTGTTTATCTGTGACTACCATTATTAAAGTAGATACAATATTAAAAGCCGCTACTGCTACAATTAAGGTTAAAATTACAAACATAACGCTTTTTTCCATTTTTATAGCTTCAAAAAAGTTTTTATGTCGATAAGTCCAATCGTAACTATAATATCCAAACGGTAATTCTTGTTGCAATTCAGAACTAAATGGTTTAGCAATAAACATATCGTCTAATTTAATATTAAGACCATTAATGCTTCCAGCTGGCATACGCAATAATTTTGCTACATCTTCAATATGAAGTAATACTAAACCACTATCAAATTCGTGCATTCCAACGTTGAAAATTCCACCTATAGTAAAACGTTTCATGCGTGGTAGTAAGCCAACCAATGTCACTGATGCTTGTGGTACGACTAAAGTTACTTTATCTCCAATTCCAACTCCAAGTGAACGAGCCAATTCACTGCCTAAAACTAAATTAAATTTACCAGCTTGTAAATTATCTAAGTCACCAATAACCATTTTATCTTTAACTTTAGATACTTGTGATTCATATTCTGGAGAAATACCTTGTAAAAAAGTACCTTCAACATTTTTATTATAAGTTATCATGGCCTGGCCTTGGATAAATGGTGCAATTCCAGTGACATGAGGTTTTTTGGACAATTGTTCGGCTAATTGTTGCCAGTCGCTCCAATGATTTTCTACGGTATTGATTACCACGTGAGCTGACATACCTAACATCCGATGACGTAGTTCTTTTTCAAAACCATTCATAACGGATAATACGGTGATTAATGCGGTCACTCCCAAAGCAATACCTAGCATGGATGAAAGTGATATGAAAGAAATAAAATGATTACGACGTTTAGCACGGGTATAACGTAATCCAATAAAAAGAGGTAGAGGTTTAAACATATGTTCAATAGATTGCTGTTATCATGCTTTGGAGGAAAAAATTATATTGTTAACCTAATTTCGATATAAAAAAAGATAAACATTTGTATATCCTAAATAAATATTTAATAATAGAAATTAATTAAGAGTAGAAATGAAATAGATAAGGAGATACAAATAATGAATGTAACAGAAATATATTATGATGTCGATGATTTTTGTATATTATTTTTACTATATCGGGAAAAGTGTTTATTACCAGAAGAAAAAACTAAACCCCACAACCAGCCTACAATAGCCCCATACAAATGAGCATCAACAATCACATTTCCCCCAGTGAAATCTGCTGTAGCTGGTAATGCTCCATAATATTGTTCCCATACTAACTTTACAATTAATAATATCAAAAGTACTTTGCCTTGATAGGTATGTATTTGTTGCCATGCAATGAGTGCTAATAATCCATGTAATATCCCAGAAAACCCCACATACCATGTTACTTCAGGAGAAAATAGCAATAATCCCAACGTAATCCCAACGCTACAAATTAAACTAAAAGTGTATAACCATGTTAAAGCAGTTGTTGCTAATTCCGAAATTAACAATAATGCAACAATATTAAGTATCAAATGTGTCCAACCAAGATGAACAAAATTAGCTGTTAACAAACGCCAATATTCACTATGTTGAATACCTTCATAACTATACTGTAACCATTGTTTAGTCTCAATATCAGTTAATTGAATAACGATAGTAATTCCAATAATAAATAATAAATAATATTGTTTCACATATAGTATTCGTAATCCTGAATGAAGTAGTGTTGAAAAAAATTGAATAGGGAAATAATTACATAAGAATTATAGCCCTATAGTAATTAACTTATTATAGAACTATTTTCTCAAAATTCTACTATAAATTGGCTGCTACAAAATCCCAATCTACTAAATTCCAAAATGCTTCTACATATTTAGGTCTAGCATTGCGGTAATCCACATAATAAGCATGTTCCCATACATCGCAAGTAAGTAATGGTTTATTTGCTCCAGTAAGTGGAGTTCCAGCATTACTAGTGCTTTCTAAAGCCAAAGAACCATCCGGTTTTTTAACTAGCCAAGCCCAACCAGAACCAAAAGTAGTGATTGCGGTTTTAGAAAATTCTTCTTTGAAAGTAGCAAAAGAACCAAAGTTTTTCTGAATAAGTTCAGCAACTATACCAGTTGGTTCACCACCACCTTGAGGACTCATACATTGCCAATAAAAACTATGATTCCAAATTTGAGCAGCATTATTAAAAATTACTCCAGAAGCTTTAGCAACTATTTCTTCTAAAGATGAGTTTTCAAATTCAGTACCTTTAATAAGATTATTAAGGTTAGTAACATACGTTTGATGATGTTTTCCATAATGAAATTCTAAAGTTTCCTTAGATATATGTGGTTCTAAGGCATTATGAGCATATTTTAACTCTGGAAGTGTGTGCATATTTTCCTCTATGATATTTAAAATGATTATATGATTCCACTTTAATGATGTAAATCAATTTTTCAATATATTTTTAATAAGATTAATTTAAGTTTCATTATAAGTCACTGATATTATTATATATATCTAAAATAAACTCAATCTATAGAATATTAATTTTACAAATATTTTAATAATCAAAAGCTTGTAGTTCTTCAGTCAGATATTCTTCACATAATTTTTTCATAGGTTCATTTAAATCTTGTTGCCAACGTCCAATAGATTTTTTAGGATTTTTACTAGTACGATGATTTTTTAGCTCTTGAGTATCTGTTGCAGATTTTTTAAGCATCTCCTTAACTATTTTAGTATTTGCTTCTAATTCTAAATATTCTAATATAGCTAAAAACGTTTCATCTGGTTTTAATACTAAATTTTCATAACGAATTACACAAGCTTGGTCAACTCTCTGCTGTGAATAGTCTAACAAACGTTTGGCTTGATTCTTAATTTGTTTAACTGCTTGTAAATCAGTAGGACTAGAATTTAACCCAAAATCCGTTACATTACGTTGTTCTGAGAACTTTAACATGGAACATAATGTATCTCGAAAATCCCGCACCAAAATAATTTCCTTGGTTTGTGGATATAACTCATAGCAAAGCCCGGCAGTTGATTCCCATGGACCAAATTTTTCAGCAAAATAAGTTAATTGAGATGGAGTTTGGTTTTGACTTTTTGCAACCTCAGTATAAAATGAATCTGTACTTGTTTTACAAAATTTCACTACTTGATCTATATAATCATTTGTAAACCATTGATTAAATAAATTGTCTTGTGTTAAATTTCTTCTTATCCATTTGATATTTAAACCAGACAAATGTTTTGCTGGTGCATCTGGATTTAGATAATTAGTTGGTTCTGACAATACTTTAAATAGTGAATATATCCAGTATTTTGCAGCATGAGTTTCATAAGGATATTCACGATGCACAATAATATTAGAATGTTCTGCAAGCACTCGCATTAACCAAGTCGAACCAGAACGTCCCAATGATGTCACCATAAGGGGTTGTAATATTGATTCGTAGCTGAATGGTAATTTAGCAGTTCGTTGCAAGCTAATGCTACCTAAATGAACTTGTTCTTGATTTTGCAATAATGCTTTGACTTGTAATTCAATATTATCCGCCATGCCCAATGTTGAAATAATCATAGAAAAACCACAAGTTTTTGCTTTAGCAATATCTGGATGAACTTTAGCTATATCAGGACGTGATAAATTAACCGGAACTCTTCTGATAATTTCATTTTTATCAAACAATAACATAGCAACCACCGGAACGTTTTTCTCTAATACCCAGCCATTAATAGTTATTGTATAAGTTTTGCTAAAGCTATCTATTTTGGGATTATCTATAGAAAACCCTAATATTGCGGAAGATGGTATTTTAGTAATATTGGTTATTTTTACTAATTGTTCATTCATATATTTTTTCTTGCTGCAATAGGAAAAGCCCAGGAAATCTGCCAAATAATTCCAAATTCAGATATATTGTCACTATAAATTTTATTATGTTCAAACTTTGCTGATTCTAGTTCTTCTAACAAAGATTTTTTTGCAAACATCCGCATTTCTAAAGTAAATCCATCTCCACCATGAAAAATCAAGTCATCAAAAACCTGTTCTTCACCATCTTTAGTAACATTAATTAGGAAACTTTTACCTTTATGGGTAACAATCCTAAAATCATGTAAATCAGGAAAATGTTCTTTGGTAATCCCATCATTCATATATGGAACGGTAAATATTAGCACTCCACCTGGTTTTAACAAACGTTGAACATTGACAAAAGCTGTTTCTACTGGCGGTGGAATATGTTCAAACACATCAGTTGAAATGATAAAATCGTATTTATTTTCTTGTTCTGGAGTGATATTAGTAATATCCAGCTTAGGTTCTTGATGGTAATAAGTATTGGTATAAGCAAGTTTTTCACTTAGTAAATTAGCATAACCTTCCCAATCACTCATGCCAATACCTGTTATAGTTTTATCCTCTGGAAAATCTGGTAACATAATGTTTTTACCGAATAATTCCATAGATAAAGCATAGATTACTGAACGCATTCGTAAACTTGATTTACACTTCTGACAAGATTGATCTTCTCGGCTTTTAACAATCCTTTTAGGAATATCTTCGTTAAAATGACCACAAATATTACACTGAAAAGATAGTAATTCTGGTTGTTCAGGAGCTTTAGTTGGCTTCAAAAATGATTTAAGAAATTGTTTCATTTTAATTATTATAAAATTATTCTTTTGAATATTGATAATATTGTGGATAAAAAGATATGAATAATAATGAAATTCCTATTAATAAGAAAAACCATTTATATTCAAATATTTTGATTGTAGTAAAAGATAGCTTACCTAAATTTCTAGGCATTGCAAATGCGAACCATAAATCTGGACGATTATCAGTCGCTACTAATTTAAATGGCTGTTTGGGAACTGGTATATAACAAGATACCCAACTTTTTCCTGCTAGTTCTGGTGGAATTATATTAATTGGTTTTTCTTGTCCATCTATAATTAATTGTAGGGATAATCCTTGTTTACCTAAATATCCAGCAACTGAAATTTCGATAAAACTATGTTCTGATTTAATAGTTTTGCTTACAAACTTTCCAACATTTGGATTGCCTATTTTGGAATAAGAACCTAAAGTAGTTTCATTTAAATATTTTTCAGTTGTGGGATAAAAACCATTTTTAATAAAAGTAATAGAATTATCAGATTGTAATATCGGAGGTATAGCTAGTCGATGTGGTAAAATAGCTCTAAGCTTCGGATTGCTTAATAAGCTTGCAAGAAACTCTGCATTAGGGTGAGGAATAATATTTGGTTTTTGCAAAGTTTCTAATTTACTGGTACGAATAAACTCTCTAATATTTTTTGAATACTCATTATAATTTTGGTTCCTTAACTGCATTCCAGGCCATGAGCTTACCATTACTAAATTACCAATTCCAAATATAATTAAGAATTTCCATAGTATAGAATAAATATTAAGATAAGGATTTGTCCAGCGAGGTAAATTAGAACTAATAAAGATTAAACTTAATAAGTTAATTATAATTCCTAAAGCAAGAATATCCATATATCTTGACACTGGAGTCATACCACCAGCACCTCTTGCATAAGCTATGCTAGCTGATTGTAATATTACCCATCCACCTAAAGCTAATACAAATAATTCAGCTTTGGAAGGTTTTTGACGTAGCCATAACATTCTAAATACGAAAACTAAAAACGGTAAATATAATAATAAACTGACAAATGGATGAGTTACCCAAGGCCATGCCAATGATTTACTAAAAGTTAGCATAAATTCAGTTATATTATTGGCAATAAGAACTTCATGATGAGATACTCTAACAATCAATAGTAAACTGATAATTATACTAGCAATAATAAGAAATAAAGTAGGTAAATGATATTTTCTATTTCCAGTATCAATTAATATTAAATATGCTTTAATAACAAAAATGACAAGCAAAATAAGAAAACCTGAAGCTATTGTAAAAGTTATTAAAAAAGCTAAAGTAGCTCCTATCCACCATTTTAGACTAAAGTTATCATGTAATAATAATCCCCAACATATAGCTATTGTAAACAATAACATAATATAAAATGCAGACTGGAAACTAGCAATGATATTTCCCCAACCGTATGGAATGCTCCATATTAAACATATAGTAAACAATATAATATTTTGAAACTTTTTTTCTAATAATTTATTTAAAATAATAATTAAAAAAATTGCAGTACTTGTAGATATTAAAGCATTAACAACCATTCCAAACATAGGATCCCATTGTCCATCATTTAAAATAAGTAATGATAAACTTAATATACGAGAAAAAAATATTCTATGCTCATTATGTGGATCAAATAGATGGTTGAGAGTTAAATTATTATTTAACCACGGTAAATATAGATTAGCTGCTTCTGCACCCCATTGATCAAAGAAAGGTACTTGGCTACCAAAATTATGAATAATTAGTAACTTTGCTGAAAAAATTATTAAGGCTACTGATAATAGTTTAATATAAAAATTTTGTTGGTAATTTATCATATGAATATATATTTTAAGAACCATTCACTGACATCAAAATAATTCCTATCCAAACTAAACTTATACCGATTAATTGTAAATAAGTAGCAGCTTCCTTTAACACAAAAATAGATAGAAAAATAACTGCCATATAGCCTAAACCGACTGCAAATGGAAATGCATAAGACAAGTTGTTTTTAGATAAAATATAAATCCAAGTTATAAAGCTCATCCCAAATAAGCCAATTCCTGAAATTAGCTTTAAATTTAATAAATCCATAATGCCAGTTATTGGTGGTAATTCTAAAGTTCCCATTTTGATCAAAAGTTGACCACAAGAATTTAAGATTACATAAACTCCAATCAAAATAAAAAATTTCATTTGTTTACCTTAGCGACAATAAATGTTTGTTTTCCAAATAAAAACCAGATCCAAGGCATATGTAAGTAAAGTTTGATAAAAATGGTGCCTTTAGGTAATTTACTTTTGGTTGTGTAAGGTAAGAAACGTGGATAACATTTTACAATTTCCATATCTAAAGATTTTAATACTTCAACTAAACTTCTATCACTCAAAGGAGTGTGGTGATCAAAAAAATCCCAATAATTATTAGCTAAAAACCGGATATTTGGCTGTAATATTAATAATTTGCCATCAATTTTTAATATCCTATTTGCTTCAGATAATGTTTCAAATACTTGCTGTTTGTTTAATAAATGTTCTAAAAAATTACTCATAAAAACAATGTCTACAGAATTATCACTGAGAGAATTCATTGCCATACAAGATTCATTGATAACTGTAACGTCCGAAGCAGCAAATTTTTTTACATCCGGATTTAAATCAATGGCTATCTTTTTTTCACTAACGATATTATTAATAAATTCGCAATAACCAGCTCCAATATCAACTACGGTACTAGTTTCAGGTACAAACTTACTAAAAAAATCATCACATAAAACTTTCCAGATTTTATTTTTAGCTGGTAACTCGGTTTCGATAAAGCGATTGGCGTAAATTTTTTGTAAATCCATGATTATTTAATACTTAAATTGGCTAAGGTTTTACCAAGTTTAACACTTTCCGAAATAGAACGATCTTCCGGATAATAATGCGAAGTATCGGCTAGTATCAAACCTTGTATAGGAGTTTGCATGGCAGGTAGTTTCTGATAAAAATTTGGCGTACATATCGGTTGAGCAAATTCATAACGAGAAACACGGGTTGCTAATACCCAATCTGTAGAAAAATCTGGATTGATCCGCTTTAAATAATTAAATACTTCATCAATAAATAGATTATCTGCTTGGGTATATTTATGGTGAGTTTTAGGCATATAAAAAGGTATATAAACAATGTGTTCCGGTTTCTTATATAAATTAGTATATTCTATTAAACCCGGAATTTCAATTTTAGCATCATTTACATTCAACCAGAAATTTTCCGTCACAGAATGGTTTAATTTTAACAATACACAGACTACTCCACAATTATGAATAGCTTTAATTTTATCAAGTATTGAGGGAGGTAAATCTGGAACCAGATTGACGGCATAAGGTAATGGTATCGTAGAAATTACTGTATCGTAATAACGTTGTTCTCCATTTATAATAATGCCTTGCACTTTATTATTAGTGACTATAACTCGCTCAACTTTACTATTTAGATAAATATTACCATGTTTAATAATATGGTTTCGTAAGGCATTTAATAATACATCTGAACCGCCTTGTAAATAACCTAAACTTTCGGTTGATAAATTTCTTCTTGATGAAGCTACTCTTTTAATCCTAGTACCAATCCAAGCAGCGGAGATATTATCTTTATATTGATAAAATTTTAGTTCAAATAAATAACCCCACAGTAAATGATAAGTTTTATCACCTAACCATTTCTTTAACCAAGAAACCGCATCTTGTTTATCTAACTTTTCCCAATTACTAATATTTTTAGTATAGAAAATATGCAACGCATAGCGTAATTTAGCAATTAATCCAAGCTTAGGAAAAGTAAGTAAATGCAGTGGATCGCCCCATTTATACAACTTACCATCATAGAAAAAACCCATTTTAGTATCCTGCCAACATAATTGATCGGATAAATTTAATTCTGTAAGTAGTTCAAACAATGGAGTATCAGTGCTGCAAATAAAATGATAATAACGTTCAATGGTTAAACCAGCAAAATCAAAGGAAGCTGACATTCCTCCAATTCTATCATCTGCTTCATAAACATCTAATTGATAGCCTTTTTTGCCTAATTCATAAGCACAAGCTAATCCCATTGGCCCTGCACCTATTACGGCAATTTTTTTATTAGCCATTTATTTTCCTAGAGTTTAAGTACAATCTTACTATATTTTTTATCACAAAAAGTTTCCTGAATAGCTGCTGCAAAAGATGTCTGAGTAACTCCAAATATTTCTTCAGTATCCACTCCAGTAAAGTTATCACCAGACGTTAAAGCTTTCAGTTGATCAGCAGTAAATGGAGGCTTACGGCTAAACACAGAATATATTTTTAATAGTGCATAAAATAACCAATATGGTATATGAATAATCCAAGTTCTTAATTTTTTAACTTTTTTAATAGCACGAATAATATCCACATAATCTACTTCTTCACTGCCAATCACATCATAAATTGCATTATTTGGTTGTTGTTCCAGACAATGAATTATCATCTTGCAAAAATCTTTATTGTATAGAGGTTGTCGCATATAACGTCCATCTCCCGGAATCGGAAATATCGGAACCCATTCCATAAAGCGAGATAACCAACCCAAATGCTTAGGATCAAACCAGCCAAACATTAAAGTTGGACGCAATACACTATGTTTAATACCACTGTTTACTACCATTTCTTCTTGTTTTCTTTTGGTATCAGTATAGTCATCATCTGCTACTGAATTAACCACTGAAGAGCTGATATGCACCATATACGGCACATTGTATTGATTAACTGCATCCAAAACATATTTAGTAGAATCAATATTATTCCGTACAAATAATTCTGTTTGTTTACCAGTAATTTGAGCTTGCAACATAACTAGACAACTTGCTTCGGCAAATTCTGTCTGCCAGTCACCAGCTTCAGCCAAATCAGCTAAAATAGTTTTAACTTGTGGATGCAATTGTTTTAGAATAGTTAAATTATATTCATGTTTATCTATCGCAACAATATTCTGATAACCTTTTGATTTTAATTGCACAATCAAATTTTGCCCAACTAGACCAGCAGCTCCGGTAATTATAATTTTATTCATTTGTATGTTTTTTTTTAAATTAATTAAGATAGGAGTGCAAAATTTATTTTGCAATTATCAAATATAGAATGAATGTCTGTTCTTAACTAAGAATACTTGGCATACCTTTAATATTTATAACAATGCAAAATAAATTTTGCACTCCTATTATTATTACCTTTTATAATCTTCTATCTTGATGAATAGAGGCTCAAACATTTTACCCCTCGGATTTAAATTAGAGTTGTAATACGGATCACCTTTTTTAATCAAAGCATCCCAACGACTGCAAAATAACTCACTATCTTCTGGGTGTGGATCATTGACTTGATAACCACGAGTAGCAGATTCATGGTGAATTAATCTGGCATATGGAGTTATTAAACATTTATGGCCAACTTCTCGTAACTTTAAACATAGGTCAGTATCACCAAATCCAACATGTAAAGTTTCATCAAATCCTCCAACTGCATCAAAAGAAGAACGTCGTACCATCATACAAGCACCAGTTACCGCTAGACATTCCCGAATTGCCAACAAAGCTCCATTATGACCGACTGCCATATCACTTTGGGTTTCAAATTCTGGAAAAAATTGATGATCATGACCAGCCGCATCGTTGAAAATCATCACTCCAGCATGTTGAATTAAACCAAGTTCTGGCGGATAGAGTAATTTAGCTCCAACTACCCCTACCTCATTGATTGTTATTAATTCTAACATAGCTTCCAACCAACCAGTTTCTATAATTTCAATATCATTATTCATAAATAATAACACTGATCCAGATGCCTGTTGAGCAGCTTTATTATTTAGCAATGAATAATTAAATGCTCCTGGTTCGGTTAATATTATATGACCAGCAGCTTTTAGTTCATCAAAATAAGCAAAGCTTTCTGCTTCTTCTGAATTATTATCAACTATTAAAAATTCTACTTCTATTCCATCCGGCAAATAGGTATTTTTTTGGAAAGAATCTATACAGGTTTTTAATAAATCAACTCTATCTTTGGTTGGAATAATAACCGATACTTTAACTGGTGCTATCTTATGTCGAATCCGGAAGAAATTAAAAGACAAACCTTTAGTTGTCCAAGAATTATTTAAACCTGCTAATTGTAAATGGTTATCCAAAGCCGTAATGGAAGCCTGCATAACATTATCGCTCTGTTGATGACCAGTAGAACCTGTATGAGTTCGCCACCGATATAAAACTTTAGGAATATGTACAAAAGAACGACTAATTGCAGCTATTCTAAGTAATAAATCATAATCTTGACTGACTTGTAAATCCTTTTTAAACCCACCAACTTCAAGTAACAATTCTCGTCGCATAACTGTAAGATGGATTATATACGGATGACTCAAGAGGAAATAGTAATTAAAATCTGGCCTAAATTCACAGCGAATCATAGTACCATCTTCATTGGTCAGCATTTCATCAGAATAAAGCACGTCTGGTTGTTGATATTGTAAAACTTTAACAGTTTCAAACAAAGCTTGTGGTTCTAATTGATCGTCATGGTCAGCTACACATATATATGAACCAGTTGCTTGTTCTACTCCAACTTGACATGTATTGCTAACACCTTGATTTTTATCCTGTTCTATTAGCTGGAATTTATTATTTTCAAGACACCATTTTTTAACAATTGGTAAATGTTCAGTAGTGGTGGAAGCATCATCGATAATGAGGCATTCCCAATAAGGATAAGTTTGGCTATGAATACTAAACAATAAAGCATCTAACCACTGTGCTGTACTATTAAAAGTTGGAATTATAATAGATATTGTAGGTAAATTATCCCATGTTTTAATTGTTTGTTGTTGATATTCCAAATCATCTGTTTGACATTGATTGAAGTTATACCATATCTCATAATCTCTAGTGGTTGGCAGAGTTAAAATATGTGGTTTAAATTCTTGCGTATCATCTACTTGAGAAATCTCTGCTGTAGGATTTGGTAATTGGTATTGTGGTTCGTCACGAGGAGATAATCTGTATTTGGTAACTTCTTGAATAATGGATTGAATATGTTCTTTAGCTGTTGCTTCTGGTTTTTTTAATGATAGTCGTAAAGCAATTTGAGAAATAATATTCCCAGTTCGCCAAGTCAAGGATTTAAAAACAGCTTTTACATCATCATCCAATGCAAATAGCCAATGAATCATCTTATGAATATCTATATTTAGTTGTTTATTTTGTTCTGTCAAAGCTACAATATGTTGAGTTTGATTAGTTAATTCCTGTCTTTGTTCAGCAAGTTCTTGTTCTTTATTGGAAAGCTCTTGGTTTTTATTGGCTAGTTCTCGTTCTTTATTAGCTAGTTCTTGGTTTTTATTGGCAATTACTTGTTCTTTTTTTCTCTTATAAGTTTGTAATATACTATTAACCATATCAATTTCATGGCGGAATTCCGTAGTTTTACGTTCACTTATTGTTGCTTGTTCTTGTAAATTAAGAGTAAGTTTATCAATATGAGTAGTCAATTGAGTTATATGTGCTTGCTGATTCAATAAATCTTTATCACGTTTGGTAATTTCTTTACCATATTTAGTAATTTCATTATTACGTTGAACAACTTTTTTTTCTGTGGCTAATATTTTATCAGCTGCTAACAAGTTATTTTGATATTCTTGCAAGGCTTCAGCAGCACCACCAGAAAGTATTGGTAAAGAAGATAAAGTTAATATTTTGCCAGTTTGAAAAGAACTAACTAACTTAGCTTGCTGAGTATTTATGTATTTTTTTTGAAGTTTATTGCTACCCTGTTCTCGCTGTAAATCTGGTTCTATATAAGCAATAATTTCTTTATCAGAAGGTAATCGTAATCCTTGTATTTCATAAGCTGATAAATTTTTATATAAGGCTTTGGTTGTCGCAACAGGATTATTTATTAAATCATGAAAAGAAACTAATATTTTTGGTAAAGACCTAGAATTATGTAAGGCATTTAGAGTGTATTTTTCCCATAAAGCTATTCCTAACGTAATTGGAAAATCAATCTCTTTAATATAACTAGCTTCTCTAATTGGAAATAATGTAGCTCCTTTGGTAAAACACCAATCTTTCTCTCTTTTTTGTAAGGATTGTGCTACTTGAATTGGATTACGATAAACATGAATACAAACTGGTACTTCTAAGGATCGTACCCACATTGGCAATAAAAGATTAAAACGTGGGTCTTTAATCATCCAAGGTCGGTGTGAATCTAAATTAAAAATTATTTTTTGGATTCTAGCGGCAAACTTTTGATATATTGTTTCAGTCAATAATGATGGTTCAAAATCACTAAGATTATCCCACGACATACCTAACGATTCTAAAATTTCATCGTTCAAAACTCGTATATCTTCACGTTCCCAATGCCCTTTAGGGTTGGCATCAGAAGCTTGCATAGCTAGTTCATCAGGAGCAAAATAAGCCCCCATCATATTCAATAGCCTAGCTACCATTGAAGTTCCAGAACGGTGCATTCCTAATACTATAATTTGCATTATATTCTCTTAATTATAAATTCTATTATACTTTCAAGTGTTTGTTGTATCTAAATTTGATAATTCTTTATCTTCGATTCTTTAATTATATCAATATTTTCGCCAATGCTAGAATGTTTCGGGAATGAGGTACGATTTACTGAAACCCAAGTAAGAGTTTCGGGAAATCCGCTTCGCTCCATTCCCGAAACAACTATCTAATTGGCGAAGGTATTATTATATACCATTACTTTATTCTTAACTACCAATATGACATCAAACTCAGGTTAAGTTAATAAATATCATGCATAGTATTATAAACGTTAAATTTTCCAGTTGGAGTAATCAGACGTTTGTCCTTTATAACATATTTAAGCTTTTGAGTTTTATCATCAATAATTACAATGGCAGATTGATATTTTTTATCATTCCAAACTGAGAACCAAACTTCATCACCAGCTTTATTATATTCTGGTTGCACAACCCGTTTACTACCTTCTCCTACATCAGCCCATTCTGCAATTGGTAATATATTATATCCAGCATCTAAATTATTAATATTAAACACTGCAATAGTTTGATTAAGTTCAGATTGTACGTTTAATGGCGTATCAACATATAAGTTATTAGAATTAGGATGAGTTTTGACAAATAAAGAACCACTACCTTGGGTTTTAATAGTTCGCACTACTTTCCAAGCGTATTCTGGATGAGCATATGGATCAGTTCCAATCAAGGCAATAGTATCAGAACCTATATGACTAGTAGCCCATACTGGTCCAAATTCAGGATCAATAAAATTAGCTCCTCGACCAGAATGTGGAATTTCATCAACTTTTATTATTTCTGTTAACTTACCATCCCTGGAATCAATAACTGCAACTTTATTAGACTTACCCGCAGCAGTTAGAAAATATCTTTTACTCGAATCTAGGCCACCATCATGTAAAAACCGCACGGCTTTAATAATTTTAACTTGTAAGTTGTCTAAATCTTTATAATTAACTATAAAAACCTTACCAGTGTCTTTAACATTAACAATAAATTCTGGTTGTTGATAGGATGCTACAATGGCAGTTACTCTTGGTTCTGGATGATATTCTTGGGTATCTACAGTCATGCCACGAGTGGAAACTACCTGTAAAGGTTCTAAAGTAGTGCCATCCATAATTACAAATTGAGGTGGCCAATAAGTTCCTGCAATTGCATATTTATCTTCCCAACCTCTATATTTAGAAGCTGCTACTGAACGAGCTTCCATCCCAGTTTTAATTTTAGCAACTGT
>DAOUSL010000391.1 GCA_030627235.1 Thioploca sp. | reverse complement strand
TAGCCATAATAAATATTTCCTATAATAATAAAAAGATAATTTGTTTGTTACACATTTAGCTTCTGCTTCAGGTGCTTGATATAAAAATGTAATGACAAATAACAGTTTCTACTATTAGAGTATCATGATATTGTGATATTACCATATACTTATGAAGGTGTCAACTTTTAATTTTAAACAATTAGATTTATAGGTCTTCTGCGCCATTCCCAAGGTTTAGCGTGAAACTTTTTAGATTCAAGGAGGGCTTGAAACCATTTATAACCTTTCGCTTCTCTTTTAATATAAGGACTATTTATATGTAGCATATTTACTTTTCCTAATTTATAAAAAAGCCCTAATTAAAGGGCTTAGTTTGTTACATTATATTAAATACATTCATACCAAAATAAACTATGTACCAATGTACCTCCTGAATCACTACATTCAATTGATTGCAAGGTGAGTGATATAAGCACAACCAACGCTGAAATTGCCGCAAATACATAAATTAAAAGTTCAATTTTCATACTATCTGAGATTTTCATATTTATCCTTTTACATTAACGCTTTATAGCATTCTGGAAACTTCTCTTCTACAATAAGTGCAATACTTTTTGCAAACTCCTGTATCTCAACTTGCGCATGAGAATCTAATCTTAGTTTCATGATTCGGGCGTAAGTTGCTAAACTACCAGTTTCAACGAACTCCGTGTACATTGATTGCGGTAATGCCATTCTTGCTTGCTCTGGCGCAACATTTGAGTCTAATAAATGCTGATAGAATGACTCACACCCATGCAAGTAATCTTCATACTGCTTAATTATAAACTCATTTGTTTCCACAGCTTCTAACTTAGAACCTTGCTTTACATTTGCGGCTCTAGCTCTCCAAATCTCAGGAGCAAAGAACTCAGGTGTGTCATCAACATAACGTCTGCTAATTTCATTACGAGTAATCCCTATCTGGTGTTTGAAATATTGCCTTGCTAAAAAGATCGGCATCTTAATTCGTAACTGTAGCTGAGGTTGTGAAAAAGGAGTCCAATGATTATGACTAGCTAAATATTTAACTAACCCTTTGTCAGAATCATCAAACTCAGACTTAACCTTTCCCATTGATACACGAGCGGCATTAACCACGGTTAAATCAGTTCCTAAAACTTCAATAAGTTCAATTGATGAAATTCCATCATTTAAAGGACTATACTTTATCAACTTCAACCTCCTCTTTATTATCAGCTTGCATCATATTTCCCATTACATCAAGTAAGAAATTTGCAAATTCTACACCAGACTTACTATCATAATACGGAATGGTGGATTTCTCGCACTCTAGTACGAAACTAGAACCGTTATGTGTTATTTCAACTTTCATCTATTCAATTCCTTAGCTCTCACGGAGCTGTCAATTATATCTTGCAAATCTGTTTCTAAGTTCTT
>DAOUSL010000136.1 GCA_030627235.1 Thioploca sp. | reverse complement strand
GGTTTTGAGCAGTACAAATTTCTCATCTGCCAATATAGCTTCTACACCACGTTGAATCCCATCGCTCCAAGCATAACCTTTATGATAGGAATTTATAAATAGCACTTTTGAATCAGATATGATGTCTTGAGCTAAAACGGATTGTACTAATAATAGTAAGATAAACAAGATTTTTATATGAGTAAACATAAAAAGGCCTTGGTAAGGTTGTTGATAAGTGTTTCATTATTTTAAATTATCTAACAATACCTTCATCAATGCAAAAATTTGTTATTTCGGGAAATACGCTTCGCTTCATTCCCGAAATAACTATCGAAGGTATTAATCTAATTCAGACAATTTTTATTTAATAATCTCAGATATTCTCAATATATTCAAAGGAATCCTCAAACCTAATTTATTAACCAGCTTTATGTTGATTATAAGTTTTCCATCATTATTCTGCACTATTGGAATTTCGCTTGGTTTAACCCCAGCCAAAATTTTTAATGCAGTTTGTGCTGACCAACGCCCCTGTTCTTCTGCACTTTTAGCAATTGTAATAGCAACTAAAGGAGCCATAAATCTATACGCAGAACTAGTAGGAATCTTAATATTCTCTAAGATAAACTTCTCAGCTAATTGCCAATCATTAATTCCTGAAATTCCTGCATAGTTATAAAAAATAATCATATCAACTTCTTCTTGTAATTGTAAGTATTTTTCTTGCCATTCTTTGAAAGTCTTAACCAAATAAATTTTATCATAATTAATATTGAATAACTTTTTATGATATTTCAACTCCTTATGAGTAGTTAGCACATCTCCACCAATAAAACCAATTTTACTGCCTTTAGCATAAGTTTGCAATTGTCTGATAATCTGTTTGATTAAAGCAACTTCAACGATTCCCGTAGCGTTAGAATACGGATAACCGTAAACACTAGCATCCCAGTTAACTCCACAAAATACAAATGGTAAATCAGCATTTTTATAATAAGGTTCTACCACATATTTAGAAGCATTATCATCTGCCGCAATCACCACATCAGGATTAAATTTTTCTATATATTGTTTAACTTTGAATGCAGCTTGGAGTATAAATTCTGCACTAGTATTGCGTTTGGTATCCATTTCAATGGTTTTGAGCAGTACAAATTTCTCATCTGCCAATATAGCTTCTACACCACGTTGAATCCCATCGCTCCAAGCATAACCTTTATGATAGGAATTTATAAACAAAATTTTTGAATCAGATATAACATCTTGAGCTAAAACGGATTGTACTAATAATAGTAAGATAAACAAGATTTTTATATGAGTAAACATAAAAAGGCCTTGATAAGATTTTGTAGAGTGAATAAGCGATAATCATAGGTATTTGGGATTTATTAAAAATATATTATTTAATTGTGAATTGGTGAATGAAAAATGGTTAATTATTAATGATTTTGACTTTCATTAACAATTATTAATTCACAGTTAACCATTTATAATTAATTATGCATATCAACTAGTTAAAATTATCCCGAACACCTATGAAGCGATAATATATAAATTTTTTACCTATTTTCCGATACAAGATTGATACTTGGATTAACTATAGCAATTATGAATGCTTAATTAAATTCAAAAAATCATATGAGGTAGAGATTCTCTGTCTTTAGATGTACGTTGTATACTGATGTTTTTTCAGTAGTTAGTTAACCAAATAACAGAGTATCTACGTGATATCTATATGCAGTATGCGTAACTTAAGTTATTTATAAGACCTATTAGACAACTCTACTTCTTCAAATTTTAGCATTTCCTTATGCAAGGTTTCAAGCTGATTTTTACCTTGATATTCCCAATTAGCAACATAGGTGAAATTTTCATCATCACGTTGGGCTTCATTATCTTTAGTTTGATATTCTTCACGAAAATGACTACCACAAGATTCATTACGATGTAAGGCATCTGTAACCATCAATTGGCTCATTTCAAAAAAATCTGCAACTCGGATAGCTTTCTCTAAAGTTTGGTTTAACTCTTCATTAGTACCAACCATTTTAAGATTTTGCCAGAAATCAGCCTCCAACTTCTTAATCTGTTCCAGAGCTAATTTTAATCCAGCTTCATTACGTGACATACCACATTTATCCCACATAATTAAACCCAATTCTTTATGGAATTCATCTACAGTTTTATTACCTTTGAGAGATAATATTTTATTGATTCTATCTTTGGCTGATTGTTCAGCTTGTTTAAAAGCAGAATGATCAGTAGATATTTTTTCAGAGTTTACCAAATAATCTGCTATAGTATGAGAAATTACAAAATAGCCATCGGCCAATGCCTGCATTAAACCACTAGCTCCTAAACGATTAGCTCCATGATCAGAAAAATTAGCTTCTCCTAAAGCAAACAAACCTGGAATTGTGGTCATTAAATTATAGTCTACCCACAAACCACCCATAGTATAATGTACTGCTGGATAAATTTGCATTGGTCTTTCATAAGCATTTTCATCAGTTATTTTTTCATACATATGGAAAATATTACCATACTTATCTTCAATCTGTTTTTTTCCTTGTCTTTGAATTGCATCTTTAAAATCTAAATATACTGCGAGACCAGTTTTCCCAATGCCTTTACCTGCATCACAAACTTGTTTAATACTGCGGGCTGCTACATCTCTAGGAACTAAATTACCAAATGACGGATATCTTTCTTCTAAAAAATAATCCCGTTCAGATTCTGGAATATCATTGGGATATCTTGTATCAGAAGAATTTTTTGGAACCCAAACTCGGCCATCATTGCGTAAAGATTCTGACATCAAAGTTAATTTTGACTGATGTTTTTCATACAATGGTAGACAAGTAGGGTGAGTTTGAACAAAGCTTGGATTTGCAAATAAAGCTCCTTTTTTATGAGCCTGCCAAGATGCAGTAACGTTACCGCTCATATTATTGGTTGATAAGAAAAATACATTCCCATAACCGCCAGTAGCTAATATAACCGCATGAGCTGAATGTGATTCTATTTCACCTGTTACTAAATTTCTCACTACAATCCCACTAGCTTTGCCATCAACTACTACTAATTCCAACATTTCAGTACGTGGATACATTTTAATTTTGCCATTCCAGATTTGGCGACTTAAGGCACTGTATGCACCGATAAGTAATTGCTGACCTGTTTGGCCTTTGGCATAAAATGTTCGTGATACTTGCGCTCCACCAAAAGAACGATTGCTTAATAAACCACCATATTCTCTGGCAAAAGGAACTCCTTGAGCTACACATTGGTCAATAATACTGCCACTAACTTCTGCTAATCGGTAAACGCCAGCTTCTCTAGCCCTAAAGTCACCACCTTTGATCGTGTCATAAAATAAGCGATAAACACTATCACCATCATCTTGATAATTTTTTGCAGCATTTATTCCACCTTGGGCAGCAACACTATGAGCTCGTCTAGGGCTATCTTGGAAACAAAATGATTTAACGTTATAACCTAGTTCAGCTAAAGTTGCTGCTGCTGAAGAACCAGCTAATCCAGTTCCAACAACTATAATCTCGTATTTTCTTTTATTAGCTGGACTGATTAATTTTAAATTAAATTTATGTTTGGTCCATTTATCTGCAAGTGACCCTTTGGGAGTATTGGCATTTAATTTCATAGCTAATTTTAATAAGTTTTAAGTTCAGGATATTTGTACAAGACAAAATTTATTCCATCTTATCTAAATTTAAAAAACTGTCCAAACTATTATAAGATATTTTTAGTAAGGACAGATTCTCTGCCTCTTTAGACTTAGATAACAATGCAATCTATATTTAAACTTCTGTTTTGCGTGCTTGATTCCTAAAATCCGAATAGGATTCCCTCTGGGTTTTAGCAGCAATAAAATATTGAGGGATAATTTCTTCTAGTGAATGTGGAACTATTCCCAATTTTTCTAAGTGATTATTATTTTTACAGGAATTTTCTAATGTTGCTGATTGATAATTATCCACTGAATAAGGTTTGCCAGGAATAAAATCCATAATTTGTGCCATTTTATGGGAAATTTTATCTCCCAAAGGAATAATAAATCGTTTAACTCCTAGTAATTTAGCTGTATAAACAACCAATTCTTGCAATGTATAAACTGTTGGGCCACAAAGATTATAAGATTTTCCATAATGTTCAGGTTTACCAATAGTTTGTAACATTGCAGATACTACATCATCAATCCATATCGGAGCCATTTTAGCATGAGCAGAAGGTAGCATAAATATTGGTGATGGAACTCGTAATAAAGTTGCAAACTTGTTTAAAAATGAGTCATCTTTACCAAAAATAACTGATGGTCTGAAACTAGTAACGTTTAAATTATCAGCAGCATGAACTAAAGATTCACCAATACCTTTAGTACGCAAATAATTACTTGGAGCTTTGGAAACATCAGCATTTATCGCACTGATATGTAATAAATGTCTAACATTATTTGCCTGACAAACAGCGATAATTTTTTGTGGCAATTCTGTATGCGCTTTATTAAAACCATTACCATCCCTACTACTTTCATTAAGAATTCCAACGGTATTAATAACTATTTCACAATCAGCTATAAGATTGTTTAATTGTTCTTGATCGTGAATATTTGCTGATATTAACTCTAAATTAGAATGCATCAGTAAATCTCGATGCCGTTCTCTTTGTTGAGTAGGAACTCGTACATGCCAACCAATTTTCGTTAAACTATTAGCTAAATTCCTACCAACAAATCCAGTTCCTCCTAAGAGGCAAATATTGTGCATTTTAAAATTACTCCCAAAATATATATTTACACTATATTAAACTTATTAGTCTGTGCATTCAATATTTGGCATAGTTTTTCTGTTATAAATTTTAGATTATACGATTGGAATAGATACGCTGAATACTGTTTTGCTTGGTTTACTTTCTACTATAACTTTACCATCATGTTTAGCAATAATTTTTTTTACAATATCTAATCCCAATCCATTACCGTTTGTTTTAGTAGTGAAAAATGGTTCAAATATTTTTTCTTGAATGTTGGTTGGGATACCAACTCCATTATCAATAATCTTTACTAAGATATTAGAATCTTGTAATTTTACTTCAATTTGCAAAATACCACGATAATCCATAGCATGTAAGGCATTATAAATTAAGTTAGTCCACACTTGCCCCAATTCATTTGGATAACACATTATGGGCGGCAATTCAGAATAATTACGAATAACTTCTACTCCACGTTTAATTTTATTGTGGTATAAAGTTAGAATTATTTCAATATTATCAATGATATTGGTGCTTATTTTTTGATTAGGATCATTGCCATAAGAGTTTACTGCAGTGATAATTCTTATAATTTTATCGATAGCAGTAGAACTACTAAAAAAAATAGTTTGTAAAGCAGCAATTTTATAAGCAATTTTAAATATTATTACGTTATCAGGTAATCTTAATAATGGTAAAAACGTTTCAATTTCATCATGAATTCCCATATTTATTAAATAATTAGCTATAATAACATTGTTAGCAATAGAATATTTACTTAATTGTTTAGCCATATTATTTTTAAGTTCCCGTTCTTCTTTGCTAGATAATAAACTCTGAGATGACTTTGTTAGTAACTTTAGAAACTCTGGTTTAGCAGATAAATTTATTAATACTGGCAATTGTTCTAAAATTTGCTCCAAAAATATTTTAGTAGTGCTAATTGATGAATTAATGACACTTAATGGGGTATTAATTTCATGAATTATGCCAGCAGTTTCTTTACCTAAAATAGCAAGTTTTTCAGATTGAATCAGCTTTTGCTCAATTTGAACAACCTGCACTATAATATCTTCTAATTCAATGGCTTGTTTATTTAATTTCTCTGTAAAATATATTTTTTCTTTTTGTAACCTTATAACATGGCGTGTGATAATATTAATTATTATAAAAGTAAATATAAAATATACTGTTATCATGAAAAAAATATAGTTTTCAAATAAAAAAAACAATGGCAACATACATATGGAAATAATGGTAAAAATTATTAAATGTTTATTAATTATAAAATTTGTTTTTATATTGATCATAGTTAATTTTAGTCATTATCTTGGTGTAAAAAAATTTATTATAGCTAAAGTTTGAACTTTTCAATGGTATTTAAGTTAAAAAAATATTATAAATTTTAAAAGAGTCTGATTATATCTAGCCAACCAGACTCAAAATATAATTCAAAACATAAAATTAACTTTTTTCATCATGATTTTGTTGAACTTGTAACAAAGTTACTATACATTCACTGACATTATCAAATTCCTCAACACCAGTTCCAAATTGTTCATTCTCATTATAAAAAAAGTTACAACGGTAACTACTCAATCCAGTTTTAAAAACTACAAAATGCACTGGCTCAACATGCCAATATACAGTTGGACACCATAAACTACCAGTAGGTAAATTTATTTGAGTATCAGCAAGCTGAACTTCAGTATTTTGTCCATAACGTTCTCTAAGAGTGGTATGAATTGTCCATATTTCACTACCGTCAAAATCAGGAATAGTTTTCATAAATTATTTTTAAAGCTTTTAAAAAAAAATGTGTTAAAATGGTTAAATTATTATAAGATATTTGGGTTAAAATTAAAATCCATATCTAAAATATTTAAAACCATCACAGTATTAACTGCAGCAGTGATGGGTTATTTGATACAGCAGTTACCATAAACTAGGAGGAAACTCTAACCATGCCTACATTTGTACGGACTGAAAAATGTGACGGTTGCAAGGGTCAAGACAAAACGGCTTGTATGTACATCTGCCCACATGACTTGATGAAACTTGATAAAGATGGTTCAGAAACTGGCCATGCTATGAAAGCTTTTAACCAAGAACCTGAACAATGTTGGGAATGTTATTCTTGTGTTAAAATCTGCCCACAAAACGCTATCGAATGTCGTGCTTATGCTGATATCGTACCTTTGGGTGGTTCAGTTCAACCATTGCGTGGTAGTGATTCTATCATGTGGACAATTAAGTTCCGTAATGGCACTATGAAACGTTTCAAATTCCCTATCCGCACTACTCCAGAAGGTTCTATTGATCCTTATGCTGATATGCCATCCGCTAATATGGATGAAATTAGTAATAATGGTTTCTATAATCTTAATCCTTCTGACTTGAAAGGCGACAGAAGTCAATTGATAAACTTGTAATTTGTTAAGAGTCCAGACTTTAAGTTTTCTTTAAAGACAAATCTTGGACTCTAAAAAATAATCTTAAAATTAACAGACAATATAGGTATATAAAAATATGGCAGAAGGAACTTTTGGGAATCCTGAAATCATTGAAGAAGAAGTCGATATATTATTAATCGGCGGCGGTATGGCTTGTTGTGGTGCTGCATATGAAGCTATGCGTTGGATGGAAGGAACTGATATATCAATTAAATTAATTGATAAAGCTGCAATGGATCGTTCTGGTGCTGTTGCTCAGGGTTTATCCGCTATTAATACTTATCTTGGTGACAATGATCCTGCTGACTATGCACGCATGGTTGCCAATGATTTAATGGGTATTACTCGCGATGATTTAGCCTATGATTTAGGTCGTCATGTTGATGATTCCGTACATTTGTTTGAAGATTGGGGTTTACCAATTTGGAAAACTGATGAAAACGGTGAGCGTCATGATGGTTCTAAAGGTGGAACATCTTTAAGAGACGGTGGTAAACCAGTACGTTCCGGTAAATGGCAAATCATGATTAATGGTGAGTCTTACAAATGGATCGTAGCTGAAGCTGCTAAAAAAGCTCTTGGTACTGACAAAATTCAAGAACGGGTATTTATCGTTAAATTAATTAATGATAAAAATGACCCTACTAAAGTTGCTGGTGCAGTTGGTTTCTCCGTTCGTGAACATAAAGTATACGTTTACAAATTCAAAGCTTGCTTGTTAGCTGCTGGTGGTTGTGTAAACTTATTCCGTCCACGTTCCGTTGGTGAAGGTACTGGTCGTGCTTGGTATCCAGTTTGGAATGCAGGTTCAACCTATGCAATGGCTGCTGAAGCCGGTGCTGAGTTGACCATGATGGAAAACCGTTTCGTACCAGCTCGCTTTAAAGATGGTTACGGTCCTGTTGGAGCATGGTTCTTACTCTTCAAAGCTAAAGCTACTAATGCTGTAGGCGAAGTTTACATGGACAAAAATAAGGAAATGTTGAAAGACTATCCTCCTTATGGTTTGGCTCATGTACCTGCTTCTTGTTTGCGTAATCATTTAATGATGCACGAAATGAAGGAAGGACGTGGTCCAATTTACATGGATACTCCTACTGCATTGGGTGATTTAGCCAAGACTTTGAGTAAACGTGAACTTAAGCATTTAGAGTCTGAAGCTTGGGAAGATTTCTTAGATATGTGTATTGGCCAAGCTGGTGTATGGGCTGGTGAAGACATTGAACCTGAGAAGAAGGCATCTGAATTAATGCCTACCGAACCATATTTATTAGGTTCGCATTCTGGTTGTTGTGGTATTTGGGTATCTGGTCCTACTGATCTAGGTGCTCCAAAAGAGTGGTCTTGGGGTTATCGTTCCATGACTACCATAAATGGTTTGTTTACTGCTGGTGATGGCGTAGGTGCTTCTGGCCATAAATTCTCTTCTGGTTCACATGCTGAAGGTCGTCTTGCTGCTAAAGGCATGATTAAATATGTACAAGACAATCCAGACTATAAACCTGAGTTAGATACTTCGGTTGAAGACTTAGTAGCTGAGATTTATCAACCAGTTAAGACTTTCTTAGAGCATAAGGATTACTCTACTGCAATTGATGTTAATCCTCATTATATTACTCCAAAGATGTTGCAATTCCGTTTGCAAAAGATTATGGATGAGTATTGTGCTGGTGTGGCTACTTGGTATCAAACTAATGCTCATATGTTGGCTGTTTGTGAGCAAAAGTTGGGTGTATTGAAGGAAGATGCTGCTAAAATGCGTGCTAAAGACTTGCATGAATTATTACGTGCTTGGGAAAATTATCACCGCATAATTACTGCTGAAGCTCATATGAAGCATATCCAATTCCGTGAAGAAAGCCGTTATCCTGGTTTCTATTATCGCATGGATTATAACTTCGTTGATGAAAAAAATTGGAAGTGTTTTGTAAACTCCACTTACGATAAGAAGACTAAAGAATGGACTTTGAAGAAAGTTCCTCATGTTGATTTGGTGAAGAAGTAAGTTAGTTTAATTTACTTTGTAAGTTTTTTAAAGAAGCCCGACTGTCGAGAGATGGTTGGGTTTTTTTGTTTAACTATTTATTAATTAAAAAGAGTAGAAAATGATTCAAGAATCTTTCGGTTTTTTAAAATGTACGGATGATATTAATTTTGATGGCGGAAAAATTTTTATAGTAGATGAATATGAAGATAGTAAAAATTTTGTTAAAGATAATGTAAATCAAGATGGTTTTTATTATCCTCCTATAACACATCGTGTAAACAAAAAGACATCAGAAGTAATTCCAAATACTCAAAAAATTGCAATGCTTTATAGACTTCCCATATCACATAATTTAGTTATAAATAATCCCACTGAATACTATGATATAGAAAAAAAACATGATGCTCATTTCATTTTACAACTCCTATCTTATATATTTGGTACTAAATTACAGTTTCAAGATTGGTGGTTTAACGGGAAAATACCTATAAACAAATCTACAACAGATATAAATATATTGGCATATAATTTTAATCTATTTGTAGGGAATTTTATATCCAAAAGTTATAATGAATGGAAAAATTGGAGGATAGAAGATCAAGAAAGAATGATAAATATTTTATTTATGTCTTCAAGAGCTCCCTGTTATGATTGGGATTGGGAAAATTTTATTATCGAATACATGGTTTTTGATGGTTTATATAAAATAACAAAAAATATTCGTAATAACACAGATCGTCATACACATAAAGATAGGTTTGAATGCTTATGTAATGAATTTGCACTTTTATATGATGAAGATAAAATCACTAGAATATATAATCTTAGGAATGATTTATTCCACGAGAGTATTTGGGATGGAAAAATGCCATGTACAGGAAGTACAGATGGAGCAATACAAGCAGGCCATTTAAGAAGGTTCAATTCAAGATTAATATCTGCAATATTAGGTTACAACCGTTACAACAATTCATATACAAAATCTAATTGGTGGGAATCTGGAGTATGTTCATTTGATTAACTCATAAGGTGTATAAGCGAAGTGTCATACACCAAATCCATCTGGTGCATGACACTATCGTTTATGCACCCTACTAGCTAAAACTTGATCTTTGAAGAAAGTTCCTCATGTTGATTTAGTGAAGAAGTAAGTTAATTACTTTTTAGTTGTTTTTAAAGAAGCTCGACTGTCGAGAGATGGTTGGGGTTTTTGTTAATTTTAATTTATAGGTAAATTTATGAAAAAGATTATTATTTCATTAGTATTAGTTTTCTCATTTTCTCAAATACAAGCTGAAACTATGCCAGAGATTATGGCAGCTGTTAAACACGCAAGTCCTCTACCAGGTTTAATGATGGTTATCAAAAAACATGGAGATAAATTAAATATGTCTGAAGATCAAAAAATCAATATGACTACTTGGTCAGAACAACATTCTCCTGTTATGAAAAAAATTGCTTTAGATATAAAAAGTGGCGAGCAAGCTATTTATGATGCGACGCTTAATGGTACTTCTAAGTCAGAAGTTATGGCTCAACTAGATACTTTGCTTGAAAAACGTAAGGAAATTGCGACAATAAAGATAGATTGTCGAGATAACATGCGTAATGTTCTTAATGATGAACAATGGAAACAACTGATTGAATTATATAAAGGTATGTAATTAAGATAGGGTTATTAACACAGTTCCATAGGTTTTACCTATGGCTATTTATATTTAACCCCGTTGGGGTTAATCAACCTTGAAGAGGTTAAATATGAATAGCCACCGATTAAATCGGTGGAGCTTATTGAATTATTGACGATTATAATGTTTAAAAAAGGTAAAGAAGAGCTTCTTAGAAATGTTTTACCAAACTGGAGTTTGGGAACAATAAAAAACGGTTTATCAGGATAACTATATCGTAATTTGTTAATTAAACATATAAGGTTTACGAGTTAGCACCATGACTATTTAATATTTAGTTCATTCGTGATTACGCTGAAAGATGAGTCCACATTCAGAAATGATTAATATAAATCTTATTTAGAATTCATACTTTTTTGGTAAAATCAGCGATTATTCCATGAGCAGCTTTACGCCCAGCAACAATTGCAGTTACTATTAAATCTGGACTATTAGTATTATCACCACCAGCATAAATTTTAGGATTAGCAGTTTTACCATTTTCATCAATTTGGATTGAACCATTTTCGGCAGTTGTTATACCAAAATCTGTCAGCCAAGCAGAAAATTTATTAACTTGACCT
>DAOUSL010000270.1 GCA_030627235.1 Thioploca sp. | reverse complement strand
GAGAAAGAGCAATTTGAACAACAGTTAGTTGCAAAAACAACTGCATTTGATGAATATGTTCAAACTAAAACAGATGAGTCAAAGAAATCACAGTCTGATATAACACAGTTAAAACAAGAAATTGAACTTAAAAAACAAATTTTACAGAAAACTGAAAATGCTCTAACTGAGAATGAACAATCACTTGTTAAATCTTGTCAGAAAGAACAGAATTTAACACAACAAGTTAAATTACAGAACAATAATTTATCTCAAATTAATGCAAAAGTAGAACAATTAACGCAAGAAATTGTAGTCAAAGATCAGATAATACAAAAAGTTGAAAATAGTTTTGCTCAAACTAAGCACAACTTAGAAACAACAGATTCAGAAGTGCAAAATCTTACTCAACAGATTCAAACTAAAGATAATTTCGTACAGGAATTAAATGAACAGAAAGATCAGCTAACACAACAGTTATCTGAAAAAACTATTGCATTTAAAGAATTGGCTAAATACAAACAGGAAGGTCTGGAACAATATCAGCAAGATATTTTTAAGTTAAACACAGAATTAGATGACAAAAAAACAGTTTTACACAATACTGAAAATCAGCTTGTACAAGTCCAAAGCACCAGCAATAAAACAAGTGTTGTTAATAAAATTTTAGTTATGGTTAGTCTAGTATTAGGAGTTGTAATATGGTGGTTATTACAGAAGCCACCAGAAGTTATTGTTAGAGAAATTAGTGTGCCAATTGTTTCTAAAGTTAAAATACCAGAACCTACTATTATGCAACCAATTGTTATTATTCCTAAGCAATCACCAGTAACAATTAATGTTGAAAAAGCTATGCCTAAAGTTAGAAACTTTTGTATTTATTTTAAGGATAAATCATGGATAAGCATCATAGATAAGAAAGGTGATAAATTATTTGAAGGTTCAAAAATGGCAGGAGATTATATGCATTTACAAGAGTCACCATCTCGTATTCGGGTAGGTAATATTAGTGCTGTATTTATTGAATCTGATTGTGATATGCGTCAAGTAACTAATTATTCAAGGGAAAGTGGCAGTAATCATGTGTTTATTATGGATTAGCTTAATATCATTAAGCATGGCAAATACATAGATTTATCTCTACAATATTGAAATAGATTTTGTAGTTTGTGTCTATGAATTGGTAGGATTGGTGAAGCAAAACGTAACCGACCATTATGATATAAAAAATATAGAAATTATTAATTGTATTTTAGTCGGTTTCATTGCACCGACTCTACTTAGCTACGAAATTTTTTTAGTAATTATATTTGATACAAAAAGATTAAAACCAGAAACAATAATCAAAGTTCCAATTTCATATCCCCAAAATGAAATATGTAAAGGAAATGAATGATATATAGAAATATATCTAAAAAATAGTAATATAATAAGTACTGTATAAATAAGAATAAAAACCTTTGTTCCATTCTTATGAAAAAAAATATTACAACATACTATACCAAATATGCTAGATAGCAATCCAGATAAAAAATTGGTAAGTAAAACATTAATTTCATATTCTTTCTGAGAAAGATGAAAATTATCAAGAACATCAAAATAAATGAATTGGGAAATTCTAATTCCTACCATATAAAAATATGATATCAATATAAATAAAAAACATAATTTTAATGTTGTTAAAATGAAACTGTTCATAAATAGTTTATAAAAGATATACTGCTTACATGAATTCTGCAATCTGTAAATTGATATTTGCTTTAAATTTTTTAGCATATCAGCTATAATTAGAATAACTTAGAAAAAGGATAACATATGAAAGAGATGTTGATTTTTGTTGATACAAAAGGTAATAATAATAAGTTTTATAAATTGGAGTTAAATGGTGATCTCGTAAATGTAGAGTATGGCCGTGTTGGTTCAAAACCTCAAAAAACATCTTTTTATGGTGGTGAAAAAATGTTTAAAAGCAAAATGAATCAGAAGCTTAAAAAAGGCTATATCAAATCATCTGTTAATTTAGAAATGGAGAATGAATCAACTACTGTCAATTCAAATATACTTGAAATTGCGATGGAACAGATTCTTACAGATAGTTTCTCTAAAAAAGTTATTGAGAAGTTGGTAAAACAGAACATTCATAATATTACAAGTCAAACAAAAATTCAATACGATATTAAAACAGGTTATTTTAAAACTCCTTTAGGTGTTATTACTAAAACAGGTGTAAATGAAGCTATTGAACTTTTAAGTAAGATTGAAAAGATTCTTACAAAGGGAAATGCAAAAAACAGCAAAATGTTTATCAAATATAATGAGAGATATTTCAGCATTATTCCTACAAAAATAACAAATCTAAGAGAGTTTGAAAATCTCCTAAACAGCTTAGAGAAAACTTCTCAACAGTTAGATATCTGTATGAGTTTAATTGATTCGATAGAGATTATCGAAAATGAGAAAAAAAGGCTTCTTGCAAAAGAAGAAAATGAGAAGAGTGATAAAAAAGTACCTTTAGAAAAAGTATTTGAAGCAAGTTTATATAAACTTGATGATGAAAAAGAATTTCAAAGAATTGTCTCAATATTTGAAGATAGTAAAAATAGAAAACACGGTCGTTATAGCAATAGTCATTATATTGAAAATATTTATACAGTATCGTTAGGGCAGGAAGATAAAGAGTATCTACATAATTTTGAAAATCAGATGGAACTGTTTCATGGAACAAAAATATCAAACTTGCTTTCAATTCTTAAAAATGGTCTTTTAATGCCTAAATATTCTCCAGGTGCTGTTACAGGTTATATGTTTGGACAAGGTTTATATTTTTCAGACCAGAGTACAAAAAGTATAAATTATTGTGATGGTATGCATTGGAATGGCTCACAAAAACAGGAACGAATCTATATGTTTATTGCTGATATTGCAATGGGTCATTACGAAGTTCCTGATGGTTGTAGAAGCAAAAAACCATCGAAAGGTTATGATAGTTATTGGGCTAAACCAGAAAAGTCAGGTATTTTAAATAATGAGATGATTATTTTTAATAAAAATCAGATTAAACTTAAATATATACTAGAAATCAAAAGATAAAATTTTTGATTTTTAAAATAATCGCAGTCGGGTAGGGTGTGCAAAGCCTCATCTTGCCCACCATTCTGAGAATGCCTACCAAAATATTCCAACGTCAAATTTTATCCTAATCTATTTATATTTTCAAATCTGGTATAATCAACATTTTATCGGAGAATATCTATGCAAAAATTAGAAGCAGTACACTATGGAGAGGTTGAATTAATCCCTGGAATAAAATGTGCTGTTTCTTTTACAGATTTTTGGGAGGAATATAAATCTGTCTTTCCTTACAAAAGGCATAAAGCGTCTAGTAAAATAGAAACTGTACATATTGAAAGATTAAACGTTACGTCAACGTATTGCACG
>DAOUSL010000003.1 GCA_030627235.1 Thioploca sp. | reverse complement strand
TCAATGAAGTTATTTCTACCTTTATTCTAAATTTTATCCCTAGCATAAAATACCTTGATTCTAAAATTCATAGAAAAAATTATCTATAATTTATTTTAATTAGTTTGTCAATGCGTAAATCTTATATTACTAATTAAAAACCAAGTATTCTAACCATAGCTAATTATAATTCTTTCACCTATAATTCTGATATAGAGATACAAATTTTAACTCTAAGAAATTTCCTAGTATATTTTAATAATTAGTCAGTTTTAAAAAAAGATTGGGTTTATAGAAATTCTTAGTTAATATATAGCATTTTTCGATTGAATAAATAATTCATATTTATTTGAATTTAATTAAGAATTAAGCATTCATAATTAAGAATTGCTATATAATAGAAATTATATAGTGTACAATTATATCTATAAATAAAACTTGATCAAACAAGAGTTTTGATAATTTTTCACGTAATTAATGGCAATTAAATAATATGGCTGTTACAGAATTAAAAATCACTTTGATGGGACTTGCTCGTAAATTAGCTGATAACGATTTGATTAGCGAATTTGATGCAGATAATGCCGTTAAAGAAGCATTGAATAAAAAAATACCCTTGGTAACTTATTTAGTTAATGAAGAATTAGTCTTAAGTAAGGATATAGCTAATATTATTTCTAAAGAATTTAGAATTCCTCTACTTGATATTAATAGCTTTGAACTTAACCAAGAGGTTATTAAATTAATTGAACTAAAAATGTTATCAGAACATCATGTTCTACCATTATTTATTCGTGGTAAAAATTTATTCGTTGCAGTATCGGATTCAACTGATCTTTTAGTTTTAGATGGAATTAAGGGAATTAAATTTAAAACTAAAATGCGGGTTGAACCAATTTTAGTTGAAGAAGACAAATTAGCTAAAAAGATTGAATGGGCTGTCGAAGCCTGTGATGATACTATGAAGGATTTAACTGGCGATTTAGATGATATTGAGCTAGTTGATGAAAATGAAGATGATGGTGAAGATGAAAAAAATGAAGCTGATGAAGCTCCAGTAGTTAAATTTATTAATAAGATGCTATTTGATGCTATTAAAGCAGGAGCATCTGATTTACATTTTGAACCTTATGAAAAATATTATCGAGTCCGATTTCGTGTCGACGGTATGTTACGAACTATTACTGAGCCACCAATAGGTTTAGCTCGTAAACTTGCAGCTCGTCTTAAAGTTATGTCGCGACTTGATGTTTCTGAACGTAGAGTTCCACAAGATGGTCGGATTAAACTTAAAATATCTGCGACTAAGGCTATTGATTTTCGAGTTAGTACTTGTCCTATTCTTTGGGGCGAAAAAATAGTTATGCGGATTTTAGATTCTTCAGCTGCTAACCTTAATATTGACATTCTTGGTTATGAAGAGGAACAAAAACGTTTATACTTAGAAGCTTTGGATAATCCGTACGGAATGGTATTAGTTACTGGGCCTACAGGAAGTGGTAAGACAGTATCATTATATACAGGTATCAATATTCTTAATAAAGAAGGAGTTAATATATCCACTGCTGAAGATCCAGTAGAAATTAATTTACCTGGAGTTAATCAGGTTCAGATTGATGAAAAAACTGGAATGACTTTTGATAAAGCTTTGAAAGCATTTTTACGGCAAGATCCAGATATTATTTTAGTTGGTGAGATACGTGATATAACCACTGGTAGCATTGCAATTAAAGCAGCTAGTACTGGTCATATGGTAATGTCAACTCTACATACTAATGATGCTCCTCAAACTTTGACTCGTTTGATTGATATGGGTTTAGCTCCGTTTGCTATTGCTACTGCAGTTAATCTTATTATGGCTCAACGTTTATGTCGTCGTTTGTGTAGTTGTAAAAGAGAAGATGTAATACCTGAGCATTCCCTTATACTGGAAGGTTTTACTGAAGAAGCTATTAGAGACCCAGATTTTAAGTTATATCAACCAGGTGGTTGCGATAAATGTAGTGGTACTGGTTATAAAGGTCGAGTTGGAATTTATCAAGTTATGCCTATCTCTGATGAAATGAAGCGATTGATTATGGAAGGTAGTAATGCGATTGGAATTGCCGATCAAGCTAAACGGGAAGGAATTCCTGATTTACGAGAATCTGGTCTTAAAAAAGTTGGACGTGGTTTGACATCTCTAGCAGAAGTAAATCGTGTGGTTAATAAAGACTAAAGGAAAATATTATGCCAGCTAAAAAAGAAGATATTATATTTGTTTATACAGGTGTAGACAAAAATGGAAAGGATCGTAAAGGTGAAGAAACTGGTAAATCTGAAGCTATAATCAAAAAAATATTGCGTGGTAAAGGAATTACCAAAAATCTTAAAGTTAAACCTAAACCTTATGATTGGATGGCAGTATTAAATAGTAAGCCAGTAGAACCAAAAGATATCGCATTATTTGCTCGACAAATGGCCACTATGATGCAATCAGGAGTTGCTTTATTAGACTCTTTCGATTTGGTTGCAGGTGGCCATGAAAATCCTAATTATGTTAAGTTGGTTAAGACTATTAAATCTTATATAGAAGCTGGTGGAACTATGGCTGACGGTTTACGTGAGCATCCAGAACATTTTGATTCTTTATTTTGTAATTTAGTTGAAGCCGGCGAACAAGCTGGTATTTTAGAATCTTTACTAACTAAATTAGCTGATTATAAAGAAAAAAGTGAAAGCATGAAGAAAAAAATTAAGGGTGCTTTAAGTTATCCCATGTCTATTATGGTTATAGCCGGTATTGTTAGTGGTATCCTATTGATTTATGTGGTTCCGGTATTTGCAGAAATGTTTTCTAGTTTTGGTGGTGAATTACCAGGTTTAACTCAAGCAGTTATGAATATGTCTGACTATATGGTAGCCAATTGGATGCCAATTTTAGCTATTATTATTGGTCTTAAAGTTGCGTTTAAACAGGCTAAACTACGTTCTGTGGGTTTTCAAAACTTCCTTCAAAGACTATCTTTAAAATTACCATTGTTTGGTGATCTACTTACTAAATCAGCTATTGCTAGATGGACTCGTACATTAGCAACTATGTTTGCGGCTGGAACTCCCTTAGTAGAAGCAATGAATTCCGTAGCTGGTGCTAGTGGTAATATAATATATTATGAAGCCACCATGCAAATTAAAGCAGATGTGTCAACAGGAATTACTTTAGCAGAAGCTATGCGTGATTGCGGAGTTTTTCCTAATATGTGTGTGCAAATGACTCAAATTGGTGAAGAAGCTGGTGATATTGATAAAATGTTGAATAAAGTTGCTGATTATTATGAAGAAGAAGTAGATAATTTAGTAGATTCGCTTGCTTCTATGATGGAACCAATGATTATGGCATTTTTAGGTGTAGTAGTCGGTGGATTGGTATTAGCCATGTATTTACCTATCTTTACTATGGGTGGACAAATTTAAATAAAGTATATGAAAAATAAACTTAGAATATATAGTTTAATAATATTGGTAATATGTTTATTCGGAGTAAAACCTATATTAGCATCTTCCGCAGAACAGGTTGTAATACCAACTAAATCAGCTCAGATTATTCATGAAAAACCTAAAAAAGAGCTATCTTTATTTTTCATTATTGGAATTATAATAAATCTGGTAATGTTATCGGTCTTCATAATTTGGGCTATAAATGAATGGAAAAAAACAGATTAATAAATTTGATCTTTTATAATTATTCAATAACTAATTAAATGTACTACTTAAAAAACTATCATCATCTTCATCAATAATTTGTTCATGAGAGGTGCTGGGTAAAACTCCATATGGATTAACTAATAATACTTTAGGCAATTGATTAAAACCTTTGGTTTGTACTGTAATCATATAAGCTCGTTGATTTTCTTCTGATGATGAAGGTGGGATAACCTTATTTTCTACAGATTTTTCTACTTCAGATTCTTCATCTTCTTCATCTCTTTCTTGGGTTTGAATAGCTATAGTATAAAAATTACTGCTAGAAAAATTGATCCATGGTCTTAACTTTGCCAATTGTTCAGGTTCTATAAACTCATTTAAATCATTGATAGATTTGAAATCTTTTTTCCGACGTTTTACTAAAATATTATCAGCAGCAGTTCCAGTCATACCTGGCAATAACATTAAAGCTTCACGAGTGGCTAAGTTAGGATTTATACCACGTGAACTGTTACCATATACGGTGAATACTGTATCAATTTCTACTCCTTGGAAAGCTTTTTTAAAACCTTTTATCAATAAAATTTCTTCTACTGTTTCTAAGCGAAAATTTCGTGGTTCATAAGGTGGAGATAAGGTTTCATAATATTTTTTCTCAGCCCCATTGACTCGTTCAAAATCATCTCGATCTACCCAATCATTCCAAGCATCTAATAATGGTTGTAGTTTTTCTGGATCAGTACCAATTTTATTTTCTAATAATTGTCGTAAATGAACTTTTGATAGACTTTGCAGGTTAATTTTTCCAGATTGATCATAAATACGAATACTAGTTGTAGTTGGAACTGGATAAGCTAAAGTAAGAAGCTGGCCATTAAAACGATATCTTTTATTTTTACGTTCACTTAAAGGTATTTCTTCCCCAGGTGGATCTGGCATACGATTTATAAGTAATTCCATTTTTGCTGCATTTAAAGCTTGTAAAGTATCGTTCCAAGTTTGTAAGCTTTTTTTATTATGAAATACGGTTTTAGCGGCTAACCGAGTTTCATTTGCCAAAGCTGCCACAATAACGGTGACAATTACAATAAACCATAATACTATTATGATAATTACACCACGTTGTTTGTTCATAATTAACGTACTAAACCAGTTTCTACTTGATTACGAGTTTCTAATCCGACTAAGATTTCAATTAATTCTAAAGTAAAATCCATTGCTGTGCCTGGTCCTCTGCTAGTGATTACTAAACCATCTTTAACTATTGGTTTATCTATGAAATTAATAGTTGGGCTAGTTTCTAATACTCCTGGATAACTAGTAGCTGATTTGCCATCTAATAAACCTGCATTAGCTAATACTTTAGGAGCTGCACAAATAGCAGCAATATATTTATTTTGTTGTTGCATTTTTTTCAATAAATTTAAAATACGAGAATCATTATTAAGATGGTTAGAACCTGGCAATCCTCCTGGTAATACTATCATATCAAATTCTTGGTTTAATGCTTCATCAAGAGTGGTATCTGGAATTAGAACCACACCACGACTTGCTGTTACTGGTTTTATGTCTAAACCAGCTGTAATGACAGTGATATTAGCTCGTCGTAATAAATCAATAATTGTTACCGCTTCAAGCTCTTCACAACCTTGTGCTAGAGGTACTAATACTTTTGGCATTTTATTTTCCTGTAAGTTTCCTGGAATTTCATAGTTCCACTAATTAATATTTATAGCAATTCTTAATTAAATTCAAAATCAATTACTTATATTGCTGTAGTTTATCCAATTGAAAAATGCTATAACTATCTTCGAGGTTAAATCTATTTAACATAAATTGAATTTTTAGATTATAAATATTAACATTAAACTGGTATTAACTTATTAATTAAATTTACATTAAAAAAAAATAATTTTTTGAAAATGGTTTATTTTTATCATTGGAACATATTTATTTTACCCTGTTTTGCATACCGCAACGCTAGTGCGTTGATGACTGCATTCCCAACGAAGTCGTTGGGAACGAGTAAAACTGTCCTAATCATGGCTAATTATAAATTTAATGTAGGATGTAATGAGTTTACGAATTACATCACTCGAGTCGCATTAACACGATTGATGCAATTCCCTTCGTTCATTGCATCATACATTTATATAATCCTTATTTATGAAGGATGTCTAATAACTCTTAATTTATTTTAAGTATTCATATTATCATAATTTTAACCAACTTGATGATCCTATCGTGTAACTCAGTTTCAAATATTAATTAAAAGTGATATAATTCAAAATTTCACATTGGTTAAAGTTTTAGATACATGCAATTATTTGCTTTTGGCCTCAATCATAACACTGCCCCAGTTTCTGTACGTGAACAAGTAAACTTTTCACCAGAACGACTTAAACATGCGTTACACGATATTGTCGAACATGATTTAGCAACAGAAATTGTAATAATATCAACTTGTAATCGTACTGAATTATATTGTGTGTTTGAACATGATAATGATAAAAACATTATAGCTAATACCATTAATAATTGGTTAAGTCATTACCATAATATATCTAGCCAAACTTTACAAAATCATCTATATGTCCATGAAAAAGATGAAGTAGTTCGTCATTTACTACGAGTTGCTTGTGGATTGGATTCGATGGTGCTTGGTGAACCACAGATTTTAGGACAAATTAAATCGGCATACAATACAGCTAAAGAAAGTAACACTACTAAACGTTTATTAAATAAATTATTTGAGTACGCTTTTTCAGTTGCCAAACAAGTAAGAACTGATACTGCAATTGGTTCTAGCCCGGTTTCAGTAGCTTTTGCAGCTGTACGTTTAGCCCAACAGATCTTTGGTGATTTAGAGGGAAATACTGCTTTATTAATTGGAGCAGGAGAAACAATTGAATTAGCTGCTCGACATTTACATGAAAATAAGTTAGGCAGAATGATTGTTGCTAATCGTACTTTAGAACGGGCTAGTAATTTAGCAAAGGAATTTTCTGGGTTTGCAATAACTTTAGAAGAAATTCCAGCTCATCTTGCCGAAGCTGACGTGGTAATTGCTTCTACTGCGAGTCAAACTCATGTATTAAACAAAGCTGAAGTTGAACATGCGATTAAGATTCGTAAACATCGTCCAATGTTCATGGTTGATATTGCAGTACCACGTGATATTGAACCATCAGTAGGAGATTTGGATGATGTGTACTTATATAGTGTCGATGATTTAAATGAAGTAATTCAAGATAATTTACGGTCTCGGGAACAAGAAGCCTTGAAAGCGGAAGAGATAATTGACACTCAAGTGACTCATTTTATAAGTTGGTGGCGTTCTTTAGATGTGGTGACAACTATTTGTAATTTGCGGGAACAGACTCAGGAACATAAGAATGATATAGTTATCAAAGCTAAACGTATGCTTGATAATGGTAAATCCTCTTATGAAGTTGTTGATTATTTAGCTCATACTCTTACTAATACCTTAATGCACTCGCCTTGTGTACAGTTGCGTCAAGCTGGTTATGATGGGCAAAATGAATTGATAACAGCCGCTCAACAATTATTCCAACTTCCCGATGATAATTAACATAACCAATCTTATTCCACCGATTTCATCGGTGGCTATTAATATTTAACTTTTTTAAAGTTGGAATTATTCCCAGTATTTAAACATCAGTAGCCATAGGTTAAACCTGTGGAACTATTTTATATTCCTTAAACTAAAAAAAACCATGAAAGATTCAATCCGTAATAAATTAGAAAATCTTACCGATAGATTAGAAGAATTAAATGCTTTACTTTCTGATCCAAATATCATTAATAATCAAAATAAATTTAGAGATTTATCAAAAGAATATGCAGAAATTCAACCAATTGTTGCTAGTTTTGAAAAATATCAAAAAAATTTAGAAATTATTAAATCAGCAAATGAAATGTTACAAGATGAAGATGCTGAAATTAGAGATTTAGCTAAGGAAGAATTACAACAAGCAAATACTGATAAAGATCATTTAGAACAAGAATTACAGCTATTATTATTGCCAGCAGACCCGGATGATAATCACAATACTTTTGTAGAAATTAGAGCTGGTGCTGGTGGTGATGAAGCAGCTATATTTGCTGGAAATTTAATGCGAATGTATAATCGTTATGCTGATAAATTAAATTGGAATATAGAAATTATCAGTCAAAATGAAGGTGAGCATGGTGGTTATAAAGAAATTATTATGCGAATAACTGGTCAAGGTGTATATTCACACTTTAAATTTGAATCTGGTGGTCATCGAGTACAACGAGTACCAGAAACAGAAGCTCAAGGTCGTATTCACACTTCTGCTTGTACAGTAGCTGTCATGCCAGAAATAGATGAAATAGATGAGATTGACATTAATCCAGCTGATTTAAAGGTAGATACTTTTCGTGCTTCTGGAGCTGGTGGTCAGCATGTTAATAAAACTGATTCTGCAATTCGGATCACTCATTTACCTAGTGGCACTGTGGTGGAATGTCAAGATGAACGTTCCCAACATAAAAATCGGGCTAGGGCTATGTCATTATTGCAATCACGGTTATTGAAAGTAGAAAAAGATCGGCAACAGGCAGAACAGGCGGAAACTAGACGTAATTTAGTTGGTAGTGGTGATCGTTCAGAGAGAATTCGTACTTATAACTTTCCTCAAGGTCGAGTGACCGATCATAGAATTAATTTAACATTATATAGGTTAGATGACGTATTAGAAGGTGATTTAAATTGTGTGATTGAGCCGTTAAAACGGGAACATCAGATGGATTTATTGGCTGGAATGGGTGAATAATTCTATATTGTTAATGAGTAATAAAAAATGCTAAATGGAACATATTATTTTTTAAAAGGTTTAATGTTAATTACCAAGTCTGGTATCCGTATTTGGGTGGTTATTCCATTATTGATAAATATAATATTATTCAGTGCATTAACCTATTATAGCTTACTATATTTCCCCATTATGTTAGATACAGTTATAACATATTTACAATTGCCTGATTGGGGAATAATATTTGCGATAATTCGTTGGATTATGTTACCACTGTTCATTGTGTTTGCTATGATAACATTTTTCTTCACATTCACTTTTATAGCTACTTTAATCAGTGATCCATTTAATGGAGCTTTATCCAAAGCTGTAGAAAAACATATAACTGGTCGTAGAGTAAAATCTCCTTCAGAATCAATATTTAAGACAGTTATTGGTTTTTTCGGAGAAAAGTTAGAAAAATTATGGTATTACTTCAAATGGATAATATTATTAATCATAATTTCTTTTATTCCAGTAATTAATATAATTTCCCCAATATTATGGTTTTTATTTTCTGCCTGGATTGCAGCCCTTGAATATGCTGACCCTGTATTATCTAATCATGGCTATAGTGTTCCAGAACAACGTAAGCTGTTAGCCAAAAAACTCATGTTGACATTAGGTTTTGGAATTAGCGTTATAGTTGCTATGTTTATTCCAATAATAAATTTTTTTGTTATGCCAGCGGCAGTTGCAGGAGCAACTCAAATGTGGTTACAACAATTTGATGATGCGAGTGTTTTGACAGATATTAAGGTTTAATCATCTAATTAAAAAACTTAGCAACTAACTTTTAGGTAAGAAAATTGGGTAGTCAAAACCAACAGATTTATGACTTTGGAAGAATTGTATCAAGCGTCATGCACCATGACTGTAATGCCATAACAATTAACATTTTATCGGTTTTTTGGTGTATGAAGCTTGGCTTATAAATATTACGAATTATCCCCTCCTACTATCTACCTTTTTGCATTTCCCATTCATGTTCACAAAATTCATGTATAACATTAGATGGTGTTATAAAATTACTATAACTCTAATAGCAAGTATTTCTTGTTGATTAATTCCTTTTGAGTGTTATTCTAATTTTTAGAAATCAGATTGAAGGTTGTAAAGTATTTCTATAATTGTATAAAGGTAACTTTTTATATCAGTACAATAGTCAAAATCAGAAAATCCAATTTTCTGTAGATATCGACCAAAATTTCTAAATATAGAGAGTATATTAAAATAACTAGTATCATCACCATTATTTATAGTAGTTGACTTAACACATTAAAATACTTGCCATGACATTTATATTACATTTAAAAAGATTAAAAATAAATGTAACTTTTCTGGTAAATATGCTATTATCTATACAACAGGAGTAATCTATGGAGCAGAATAAAGAAAGAAGACTAAATAATTTACTAGGCTTATTTCGACTAGGACAGGCTTATAGAACTAATGAGTTCAGAGATAAATCTAATAATTTAAGTAGAGATCTTGATATATTGGTTTCAAAAGGTCTCTTAAAGAAACCTTCCACTGGTATGTATTACAAACCAAGAAAAGAATGGTTTGGAGAAATTCCTTTAGATAAAAATAAACTACTATCAAAGTTTTTGAAGACTGGTGACTTCCTATTGGTTGATTATAATAAGTACAACACTCTAGGCCTTGGAACGACTCAACTACACAATAAATTAGTTGTTTATAATTATAAAAGACACGGAGCTTTTACTCTCGATGGTGTTGAATATAAATTTAAAAGAGTTTCATATTTACCAAAGAAGGTAGATCAAGAGTTTCTCTTGGTTGATATGATGAATAACTTTAAAGAGCTAGGGGAGGACTATGATTTAGTAGAATCCTCTCTTAAAAAAAATTGGAATAAGTTTAATTCTAAAAAAGTTATAAAGCTTGCTAGTAAATTTGGAAAAGTTAGTACAAAAAAATTATTTGAAAGAATGACATCGGATCACTATGTTTACGCATGAAATGGACAAATTTAAAGAGTTTCTTGAAGTAACAGCAAAAGATAACAATGGTATCACTCCAAGTCTCGTTGAAAAAGATTACTGGATTATGCATTGTCTCTGGGGACTAAAACAAGCCGGATTTGAATTTTATATGAAAGGTGGAACTTCTTTATCCAAGGGATTCAAACTAATTGATAGATTCTCTGAAGATATAGATATCCTAATAGAGCCTCCAGCAGGTATGGATGTAAAGAAAGAAAAAAACCATGACAAAAAATCCCATGTTAAATCTAGATCAAATGTTAAAATTACAAATCTGTTCTCATAAAACTGAGTATGGGGAAATAACTCGTAACCTGCAATGTAAGATGTGGTGAGGAAACGAACCACATCAACCGTTACTATATAATTGATGCAATTCCCTTCGTTCATTGCATCCTACGCTTGCTACAGTCCCAGCATTTTGATTAAGAAAGCCGGGGATTATCCAGCCTTTTGGAAACGGGATAATTCTTTTATTGCAGTGATGGAGGATTTTTATAAACGGGTTAGGGATAAGGGGTTTAAGTGATGGATTTAATAAATTTAATTATATGCTTGACTTACTAATTAAGTGGGATTAATATATTATTTTAAGGTTTGTTATGCTTGATTTGTCGGTTAATATCTAGGTAATAACAGGGCAAATATACTTTATAATAAGTAGTTAGATAAGTTTACCATATATATACATTGCTGAACCTGCTAACTTAATAGACCTCTTGCATAAGTATCGCTAAGTATTTGATATGATTAACTTTGCTAGAATAATAATTATTTAATAAAATCAATAAGTTACCTTACTTATGCAAGATATCTAATATGAACTTGTCCTTAATTACTTTACATAAATTAAAAAAGGAAAAACATGTATAATTACAATTATATGGTAAAAATGTTGTCATTTACTATAAGTATATTTTCATTATCTGCATATGCATATGTTGATACAAAAGAAGCAAGAAGAGCATGGGTTGTTGGAACAGCATATGCACAAGCTCAAGCTAGTTTAGGACTACTTACACGTGAACGATTATTCAATAGCTGTGTAGAACGTTTTACATCACAATACAATCAAATTGATGCTTGCTATCAAGGTGGACTTAAAGTAGCAGGAATTACTGAACCTACACCGGCTTATCAGCATGATAAGCCTAATAAAAACAGTTACCGCAAAATGGAAACAAAGAAACTCCAACAAATGTTAAAAGATGCTGGTTATGATCCGGGGCCTGTAGATGGTGTTTATGGTAAAAAAACTAAACAGGCTTATGAAGCGTATAAACAGGTTATATCCAAGGCAGCCGAATGGTTAATAAATGAGCAAATTGTAGAAGGTTGCGATGAAAACAGCAAAGGCCAATTCGCACCTAATTCAATATTTGAACAAGATTTAACTGGTGATGGTCAAAAAGACCTCATCATTGATCATGGTGGACTAAATTGCTTACCAGATAGACATAATAGTATGAATTGTGGTGTTCGTGCTTGTTCAGTGTTATTTTATGTTAGAGAAGGAAACCTTTTAATTAAGAAAAAGGAAATTCTATCTATAGGAGTTTCTGTTGAAGCAGGTAATCCACCAATTATTCATCTAATGTCTCATGATTATTTAAAAAGTACAGTACGCTGGAATGGTTATACTTTCAAATAATGGTAGCTCGTAGGCTGGGCTGATGGAAGGAAGCCCAGCTTTAAAACTTAAATCCAAAATGGCAAAATACAAACGTGCATACATTCCAGGAGCAACTTGGTTCTTTACCGTAAATCTTGCAAAAAGACAAAATAATTTCTGGTTACCACTCGCCGGAGTGGTAATCCATTCCAGACGCACTAGCGTCATTTCTTACTATACTTGACGCTGGTGCGTCATGGACTGCATTCCCAACGAAGCCGTCTCATCGTTATACACAAGTATTTAAGCACTTGATTTTAAATGCATTATCTTTTTCTAAGATACTATTGTATATACATCAAAATCAATAACTTACAAGTGCCAAATAGACTTATGTATAACGATGAGACGAAGCCGTTGGGAACGCGAGACAAAAAATAAATACTATGAAACCTATTCAATTAACTGATAAATTTCTCCAAAATATAGTAGTTGATGCTATTACTTATGGTGCTAAAGATACTGGTGAAATGGGAGGAGGCGCCGCCTCATCTATTCTCCAAGAAGCTGGTCCAAAAATATTAGAAGCTGCGAGAAAAGAATTGGCATTATTGCCTTCAAAAAATGTCGGTGATGTCGTCATTACAGATTCTTTCAATCTAAAAAAACGTGGTATAAAATTCGTTTGTCACCTCATTTCAATTATCAAATACACTCCACAAGGCGCATATTGCCCCTCTCCAGAAAAATTATATGATGGTGTCTTCAAAAGTATTCAATTAGCTTATGATAAAGATGCACGCTCAATCGCTTTTTCAGCAATGGGAACAGGAGAAGGACGAGTAAAACCAGAACATTGTGCAAGATTAATGATAAGTGCAGCAAAAGATTTTAGAAAACGTATGCCGAATAAAAAAATAGATATTTACTTTTCGTTACCTAGTTATCGAGATTATAACGCTTTTCGTGATTATCTTTTTGGCTAAAAATAAATAATTGAGGTCAAATAATTGGAGTCAGCTCGTAGGCTGGGCTGCAATGCCATTAAGTTAAGTATTTTACATTTAATATCAATTAGATATATTTTTCTGGTTACCACTCACCAGAGTGGTAATCCATTCCAGACGCACTAGCGTCGCTTCTTATTATACTTGACGCTGGTGCGTCATAAATATATTCCCAACGAAGCCATTGGGAACGAGCCTAATGACTCATTTTCCAAAAGTCCACGCTTGTTCCATTTTTACTTGACAGCATTTATTTTCATATCAATTTTTCCCACTGCTAAAATTATTTTAAGTGCTTCATTAGGAGTAATATCAATTTCTTGCAATTTATTTTTTTCTATTATAACCAATCTACCGCTGGTAGGTGTAGGAGAATTTGGAATATAAACAAATGCTTTATCACAACCATCCTCTTGATATTCTTTAGTCACTAAACCTATTTCTTCCGAGCCAGTTGAATTATCTTTATACAACACAACTGCTTTAAACACAGCTTCATCACCAGTATCATATCCAAGAATTTCCTTAATTGCCTTATATATCTGCCCAATTACAGGAACATTCTCAATAACAGAATCAATACCTTTCCAAACATATTTACCAATAAATGAAGTAGCCAGTAAACCAATTAAATATAAGGCTACAACCGCTATGACAATTCCTAAACCGGGAAAATAAAATTCTAAATCTGCAATACCAGACGATGAAAGACTTCTTTCCAAAAAAGCCATAGCAATACCAGTACTAGCAATTGGCAACATTGCAATCATACCGGCAATAAAATTTTTAGCAAAATGTTTAATCATAATATATCTTTCTCAATGTGTAAATATATGAATAAATTCATAAGGTGTATAAGCGAAGCGTCATACACCAAGTCCGGTGCTACAAGCTGGTTTAGACAGGTAGGGTGTGCAACACTATTTACCGTTGCCCACCATTTCACAACATATGATAAATGTCCTTAAATACTTTGTTATTTTGGTACGCAAGATAAAACTTTATCCTACCTGACTGAAGTAGCCATAGGCATGACTACCATTTGGATTATGCTAAATCAATGATCCGACAACCAAGAAGTATCATTACATTCGGTGGCTGGCCATACTATTGATTCAATGTCATCGTACTTCAAACCTTTATAGACCTGTTTATGTATTATTTTACATTCCACTGGATCATAAGCAAGAATTCGAGTTTCCCGACCATTTTTACCTTTCTTATCTATTCCTACCAACAAGAATCCATTAGGTTGAGTATCAAGTCCTTCAATCCGACCATTATCCACAAAATCACAAGCAATTTCAAATATTTGAGTTGCTAGATCATAAACCCATAAATGTTCATCCCCAGAAGCATAAATTTTCTTACCATTAAAACTCCAAGCTAAACCGCCCATATCATGAAGTTTATAATCCATCTGTTTTACTGGAGTACCTCTACCAGTTGTAGTATTGATTGTAATTAAGCCAGTCCATTTATCGGTTGTAATTCCATTTTCTCTTTCCCAATTACTATCATTTCCTCGCCATTTATCCGTTCCACCTTCATTGCGACCCCAAGCCCATAAAGTTCTATCAACCGGATTGAAAGCTAAACCAGCAGTTTTTTCAAATCCAGTTGGTCCAATAACTTTCATTTCGCCGGTTTCACGATGAATAGTGTATAAATAACCATCTAGTTCCTTACCATCTACTTCAGCATGATTACCGGCACTAGCAAATAGTAAATCAGGATTATCAGGATGAATAGCTAAACCTTCCATATCCCGTCCATATCTCATTGGACCTAACGGCTTCATACTACTTTCCAAACCAGCACTTAAATCAATTGTAACTACTTGAGAATCATTTAATTTATCATCGTGTAAAGCATATAAAATACAAGATTCAGGAGCGGTATTTACAAAAAAATTCTGTGGTTCTTGACCATTATAAACAATTGATTTATCTGGTAAACGATAACCAATATAAAAATTATACTCTCCAGAAACATCAGTTAAAAATAATCGATGACCATTAGACATGAAAGATACTTTTTCTGCAATATCATTTAAACCACCAGTATAAATTGGTAATTTGAAATTTAATGGTAGTTGTTGATAATGTTGCATTGATTTTAAATTCAAAATATCATTATCCCAATTATTCCATTTTGGTGGATCAAGCACTTTAACAGAATTGCGTTCTGGGTTATCTCTGTCCTGATGCTCCACAATAACCAACATATCAGCCGACTTACCTATATCATCCGGCAAAACTTTAATAGTTGTTGATAATTCTAAATTCTTAGCTTCTTCAAAAGTCAACATAGTATGATTAGGATAAGTAAATTTGCCAGATTTAATTTTAGGAGTAAAACTAGAGTCAAATAAATCATACACATTTAAATTTTTATCAATCAATAAAGCTGTCGGTAAAATTTCAATTTCTGGTTCTTTATACGTAGTAACGTTAGGCCCTAGCTCAACATCATCTGGTAAGTAAACATTTTTATCAATAATCACATTTTCTAAATAGCTACCAGCAACAATGCTGAGGTTGGTTAATATCGCTGGTTTTTTAGCATTACCAATAATTCTACCTTTTAAATTACCACCTGTTATTCTAGTTCCAGCAGTCAATTTTACATTATTAATAGTTCCACCCATGGTAATTTTAATATCACCATCCAAAGTACCACCAGATAAATTTTTACCTCGGAAAGTGAGGTCTTTTATTGTCTCATCATTGACTATCGTTTTTTCAAACGGAACTGGTTTAGCATCAAAATAGAATTGGATACCAGAGCCATATTCAACATCACCTTCAGAAATTACATGATTACCGATAATTACATTGCTCAAATAACTTCCATCAGCGATACTTAAATTTTCTAAAATTGCTGGTACACTAGCATTACCAATGATTTTACCACCTAATCTGCCACCAGTAATACGAGTATTAGGAGCTAACAACACATCTATAATAATTCCATCAACTTCACTATTATTAAAAATATCTCCAGCTAACATTCCACCTTTAATTTCTGCACCTAAAAACTCAAAATCAGTTAAAGTACCATCGTTCTTTATATAACCGCTAAGAATACCACCACTAACTGTATTGCCTTTAGTTATTTCGGCATTAGCCATCCTACCTTTATTTTTAACGTCAGTCATGATAACTAAATTGGAAACATTGCCTTTTTCTCCAATCAAAATATCTTCAGCAGAATCCCAACTGAAATTACAAGTAGTATTAATCACATTGCCAGATGAACAAATCATATCCTCTACTGATTCAGGTAGATAACTTTCTGTTGTAATTAGGTCAAATTTTGCTTGGCATTTTTTGATTCCAATCATTTTAACTTTGCCATTACTGCTACAATCTCCACTCCAGTTATTGAAAATTGAATCCGGATTAGCTTGTGTAGTTAATAACACATCAATCCCACTGGAATAGTTATGATAGCAATCAGCACCACAATTTATTCCAAATTTATCGGATGTAACTGAACCAGAACCTGTCCCAGTCAATTCGACAGAAAGCATATAGGTAAAAGAAAAATTAGCTTCATGAACTCCTATATCTACAATATCAATACCATCAGAATTACCATCTAATATCCGTGTCTTACCACTAAAATCTAAATCCACAATGCCATTATTATCGGCAAAAATATCACATTCAGAACTAGCTAAATATTGTGGAACTAAATCATTATTACCAGCATCAATAGCTTGGGATTGCGGTTGTAAATGCACATTATCCGCCATGGTTTGCAAAGTATTATTAGGTTTTTTAGTCAATAATGGGTCAGAAGATTTATTACCTTTACCATCCCAACCATTTTTAACGATGGAATAAGTGATTGTAGTAGTGCTGTTTTCCTTATTAACAATCGGAGTAGTATCCCATAAAATACTGTTATTTATCGTTGGAAAGCTAGAATAACTCACAATTCCAGTTTGATTAAAAGCGATAGTAGATTGCGTAATTAATGGACTACTATTATCATTCAACATTGCTTCAGAATTATTAGCAGTCAGAACCAGATGGCTAATCAATGGATTACTATCCAGATTCACTATTCCAGCTCCTTGTCCAGCTTTATTATTGCTAATAATACTGTGAGTTATCAGTGGGGTACTAGTATTATTAAATATACCACCACCAAATTGAGTAGCATTATTATCTGTAATATTGGCTTGTTTTAAAACAGGAGATGATTGCTCTATATTGAAAATTCCAGCTCCATCTGTAGCAGTATTTGCTTGAATAAACACTTGGCATATAACTGGATTACTAGTTTTATTATAGATGCCACCACCTTCTTTGATAGCATTATTATTATTGATAGAACTCATTTGTACTAACGGATTACTACCATTAATATTACATAAACCAGCACCATATTTAGCTTGATTATTACTGAAAGATATATATTGCAAAGTTGGACTAGCATTGTCGTTAAACATTCCACCGCCACATTCATCCGTGTTACCAGCTATTATGCTTAAGCAATTTAGCAAGGTATTTCTATCAACTTGATTAGCAGTTATAACATGCTGACTATTATCAGTATTATTATTTTTAATCCCAATATTGCCACTCAGAATAGTTAAATTTTTACTACAGTCTTGTTCTGATAATCCTGCTTCATCACCAGTAAAACCACCATAAATTTTCACTCTATTTACTAAAGCAAAACTTATATTCCGATTATCATCAGTAGTTGGATAATAAGTTCCTTTAGCTATCCAAATCTGTTTAATATTAGGACAGGTATTTCTAGCTGCTTCCAAAGCATCTTGCAAATCAATAAAAGCATCTTGCCAATTTAATCCACTGTCATAACCATTAGCAGCATTATTTACATATAAAATTTCAGTTGCTTGCGTACAATTTGGTTTTATTACTGGTTGCTCAACTATAATTTCTTGTTCTGGAACTTCTGGAATTTCTGGTTCAATTGGTTCAACTGGTTTATTTTTTAAAGTAAAATAAGCAGTACAAGTTATATTACCAGTCAAAAATACTTCAGCATCAGTACAATCACTATTGCCACCCCAACGTTCAAATATGGAATCAGAATCAGGTGTTGCTGTGAGTCCTATTTTGTTTCCAGCTTCATATTCAGACGAACAATTGCTAGTACAATTAATTCCAGCTATATTACTTTTTACTTTACCAGTACCATCCCCAGAAAAATTTACAGTTAAATTTAAAGTAGATGGCAAAATTATGGTTACATCACCTTCGGGTGAATCGCTAATACATTTTAAATTATAAGTTACAGTTGCTTGGTTTGGATCATTAGTAACAATATTTAATTGAGCAGTATGAGTTCCACTTTTATTTCGATTACATTGTAAAGTTATAGTCTGAGAATCACCACTATCATCCGTTATGGTAAATGGAAATTCAGGATCGATTATAGAAAATTCACTACTACCAGTTATCGAAGCAGAATTTACCTTTAAATCAGCTGTACCAGATTCTGTAATAATAATTATTTCAGTACTACTTCTATTTATTAAATCAGAACCGAAGTTTATAGAACTATCTATATCTGGAGTAGAGCTGTAAATTGGATATCTAGGATTACCAACACAGGTTAAGTCATAACTTGGATTTGGATTAATCGGATCATTAGTAGTAAATACCAATTGAGCGGTATAAGTTCCATCATTTATTGGATTACATTCCAAAGTCACTATTTCAGCATCGCCACCGTCGGCAATTGTTATAGGAAAAGTTGGACTGATTAAAGTGAATTCACTATCACCAGTTAGAGTTGCTGAAGTTATTTCTAAGTCAGTATTACCAGCTTCAGTAATAGTCATAGTCTTAGTGAGTACCGTACTATTTTCTAGTATGTTACCAAAGTCTATGGTGCTATTGATGTCAGGATAGGAAGTATAGACTGGGATTAATTCTGGGGTTCCTGTACAAATTAAAGGATAAGGATAAGGTAAGTAAGTAAAGTTAGGTTTAAATCGATCATTATGATCTATATGTAAAGTAGCAAAATGTTTTTTTTCTGCTGAAGGTGTACAACGTATTACTATTTCAAAGTTAGCATCTCCATTACCGATAAAACTTGGAAGGATTTTTTGGATTCCATTTTGAGTAATACTTTCAATACTAAAATCACTAGCATCAGCACCATCAATAATAGCTGAATATAAGTTAAGTTTAGTACTACCAAATTCCTTAATTACTAAAGTCATTTCCACATAAGTTTCTAATGGAGTATTACCAAAATCCATATCTTCATATGGTGGTGGGAAAGAACCAAAGGCTGGGCCAATTGCTTCTTCACCATTACATTCTAAAGGATAACTTATTTCTGGTTGAGCTGGATCGTTAGTAGTTAAATTTAATTGAGCTGGATGTAAGCCTATAAGTACTGGCGAACAGTCAATAACTATATTTTTACTACTGTTACCATTTGGTATAGTAAATGGGAAGAAACTTTCATCAACAGCAAAATAAGCAGATTCAGAACCAGTTAATGGGTCATCAGCCAAATTGACAATCAAGTCAGCATCACCAACTTCTTTTACTTGTAAATTATAGCTAATTGTTTGATTAATTGGTTTAGTTCCAATATTTATAGTTCCACTTGGAGATATAGGAGTAGAATCATAACCGGCTACTAATCCAGTACATTCTAAAGTATAACTAGGAGCAGGAAAATTGGTAGGATCATTGGTCACAAAATTTAAAACAGCAGTACGAACTCCATTAACTTGCGGCCTACATTCAATAGTAATATCTGTGCCAGTATCATCTTGGGATTCAGGAATAATTATTGGAAAACTATTAGTAATTGTAAATTCACTAGCATTAATTCCAGTTATGGTATAAGAATCAACTTCTAAATCAGCATTGCCTCTTTCTTTAATATTTAAGTCGTAAGTTGTTAAACCATCGGTTGTTGAAGATGCTGCTACTGTGCTACCAACATTGATTGTATTTCCAGGAGCAGGGATGGAATAATATAAAGGTTCTGTTAGATTGTCAGTACCAGTACAGGACAAATCATAAGTTAAAGTGTTGGGTTTCAAATGGGGATCAGTATGTGGTATTTCTAATCTAGCTGAAAAAGTTCCAAGAGTTGTTGGATTACATGTTATGTCAATATCATAATCAAGCCCAAACTCTAAAGTTAAGGATGTTGCTGATGGGGAGAAGCTAAACAAGGCAACATTAGTACCAGTGATTGACATATTAACTATATCCAAGTCTATATTACCGCCATTGCCAATATTTAAAGTTCTACTAGTACCACCTTTACCTGGTTTAGCAGTACCAAATTCTAATTCTTCTCCTTCTTCAACTGGCGTTGAATTAAAAACAACTCCTTCACCAGTACATTCTAGATTATATGTAATTAGAGCATTAGCAGGATCGTTAGTTGTTATTTTTAATTTACCAGTACTACTACCAACTTTATTTGGAGTACAAGTGATTCCAACTGTACCAGTATTGCCAACTAGGAGAGGACTAGTAGGAAATTGAGTAATGCTAAAATTTGAACCACTCTTAGTAAAACTTAATTCTAAATTTGCTCCAGCACCAGCAGTTATATCAAAGGTTTTTTCTATACTGGTGGTTGTGATTTCAACTAAGCCAAAATCCATCGGGCTAGTGCCATTATCGCTATATGCTCCACCTTTTGCTTCACATGTTAATGGATAAGTTATTGTTGTATAACTAGGAATATTAGTATATAAATTAAAATTTGCTGTTCTAGTACCGATTTGAGTTGGCGCACATTCAATAGTAAAAGTTTTCGTAGTATTAGCTGGAATTTCCATCTCAAAATCATTAATAATATTATGTGAAGTTAAGGTGAATTCACTTGTATTAGCACCAGTGAAATCAGCTGAATAAATTACAATTTTATCACCAGTACCAGTTAAAGTAGCTGGCGTATCACCAGATTTTCCAATATCTACTCCTCCAAAAGTCAGAGTTGCAAATGGTGGCTTAGGATCTAAAATTACTTTTGATTCACGCTCATATTTTATACACCAACTATTTAAAGTTCCATCAGCAGTATTAAAAACATTGTTATCACTAACCTCCAATACCCAATCACCAGTAATATCTCCACCAGTGAAATTAGATAATGAATCATTTGGTGTATAAATAGTGCTATTGGTATATGCTGGCTCATTTAGGGTACAATCAGTTTCCAATGATTTAGTTCCATCATCAGCTATCGTTAAGTTAGAAATATTTTGGCCTTCGCAACCATCAGCAGAGTCATCTAAAGCACCAGGATGATCAAGCAAATTTATAACGGTACTATCATGTGTTAGATTAACATTTAGCTCACTAACTTTATCATGGCTAATATCAAGCACTATTTTTAAATCTGTTATATTACCAGCATCGCTAATATTGATAGTATCAGTTATGCCGGTAGCATTGTTATTTGGGATAGTGGTAGGAGTGGTAGGAGTGGTAGTGCTACAAAATTCAGTTTCTGCATATACATTTACTGTTAATAAGAGCAGAATTACCATTCTTATAATAGTTTTAATAAACATTTTCAAACCTCATTATTATGGTCAAAGGTTAATATGGGGTTATACCTAAAATAGGTAGGATTATATTTTTGTGGTATATATTATAAACGTGGCAATTATTTACAATTAAGAATCACTACTTATAATAAGTGAGTTTAGATTTTATAAATCACAAGTTAAAAAAATATTATAACAATTAATTTTATCAGAGTATAATTTAAATTTTTTTAAAACACAATTGTTTAATAAAAATATTACTCAATCTCATGTTTTAAAATTGGTTGATAATCTTAAATTATATTTTACTTAGAAAAACAGATGCGAACTGACTTATACGATACTTTAGAAATTACATCAAATGCCAGCCAAGAAGAAATTAAAGCGGCAATGATAAAATTAGGCAAAAAATATGCAACTAGAGGTGAGAGAGATCATTCTGCTCGTTTGCGTTTTAATCAGATTAAAGAAGCATATCAAGTAGTATCTAATCCATATAGACGAGCTAGTTATGATAATTTTTTACAACAATATGAAGAGGTTAAAAATAATAACAAGAAAGTAAATATAGAATTAATAAAAGATAATATTAAACAACAAACTAGCAAATTAGTCTATGTTAATAACAAAATATGGGTATTTATTACTTCAGCAAGTATTTTCATTTTACAATTCACAAGAAAACAATTTATTGCAAAAAAGAAGTCTATTAAAATAATTAGCTTTATTGCATGGAAAATAACTAAACATAAATCTTGGTGGACATGGAGAAATTTAAAAATATGGTTTTTTATTACAATAAGAGCCTTCCGAAAGTTTCAAGTTGGTGAACAATTAACTTTTGCAGGTTGGAGAACTTTAGAAACTAAAGATGCTTCAATGTATATTCGTACAGCTCTTATAACTGATGAAAAAATTATTTATCAAGCTTATCCACATTGGTTATTTTATCTTGATCTAATCGGTTTAGTTTTTTTTCTTACTTGTAGTTATCTATTATTAAATGAGCCGGTTTTTATTCAAGAAAATATTCCGGAGATTTTATTATGGATTCCATGGTTATCAACCGAATATTTAAATATTTCAGTATGGAATTTAGGTTTAGGAATTTTAATATTTATTGGAGTTATGGTTATTTGGGAAGCATTTATTGATAATAAAACTACAGAGTTAGTAATAACTTCCAATAGAATATTGCATAAAACTGGTTTATTAAGTTGTACTGTTATTGAATTAAAGTTGATAAGATTTGAAAGCATAATAGTTAAACAAAGCTTTGCTGGGAGAATTTTTAATTATGGAACAATAATAATTACTGGTATGAGTAGAATGCAAACTACAGTACACCATATTGTAGCTCCATTAAAATTTAAGAAACAACTGTGGCAATTTTTAGAACAGGAAAAAATTTATAATTCTAAGACTGTTGTTAGCGTTAACCCAATATTACCAAGATATGAAAATTTTGGGGAATAGGATAGTAATTCTTAATTCTTAATTAAATTCAAAAAAATCAATTATTTAGTTTTACTATAATATATTTAATTGGGAAATGTTATAATAAAAATTTATAAATAAATATAAACTCAATAAAATGACAGAATTTCAACAATATTATAAAGGTAATTTTACTAGTACTTTACGTTGGCATCAATTAGATGAACTTTGGGAAAAGGTTATGGCAGAACCTGAAGGTTGGTATGTTTATCATACAAGGGAACAACCACCTATTGAATCCGTAGATAAAAACAGATTACAAGAATTTGTCCAAAAAACTGATCAACTATTGCATCAAGAACATAAATATGATTATTGTGGAATTGTCTATGCTGATAATAAAGCAGCTCCAACAATGATTAAAATATTTGATCCAAAAAATCTTGGAGTTGTATGTGGAATTGGTAAATCAACAATCCTGCCACGTTGGATATTAACTCGTATTGTTCCAGAAATCCTTGAAGCTGAAGTTGAAACTAAGACAAAATATAAACGTTGGCTATCTTTTTGGGACTGAATAATGCCGAGAATTACTAAAAAATTATTTACTGATTTAGCCATATGGATGATAGGATTTGGTCTATTGAACGGAGCTATGTTTCCATTTTTTGCTTATCAGTTGGGAATGGAGTTTGAACAAGTTTTCACTATAACCTTTTGGGCTGCAACTATCACAGCTGGTTTGCTGGCTGGAATAGTTAATTATACCTTAGCAATGTTAGTGGTTAGGCCACGCTTAAAAATCTTAGCTAAACATATGCACATTGTTAAAAATACAATTAGTGATGCTAATTTTACTGGTGATTGGTCTAGTTGCTCACAAGATATTTGTAGGCTTGAAGCCGATTCTGATGATGAAATTGGAGAAAGTGCTAGAGCTTTTAATAATTTAGTTGAAGCATTATTTCAGGCACATAAAATAGAAACAGCGGTTAATGATTTTTCCAAAACATTATCTAGTCAGTTGGAACTAGACATTTTATCCAGACAAGCTCTTGATTTATTTTTACAATATACAGATGCTATTGCAGGAGCTATCTTGATCGAATCATCTGGAGAATTGACCGTTTTGACTCATCATGGGATTAGTGATCCTAAACTATTAGCTAATAGTGACCATATACGAAAAGCATTGCGTACACTTAAATGCCAACGAGTTGAATTTCCAGAAAATATAAAAATTGAAGCTGTGTTAGCAAATTTTAATCCTAGAGAAGTTATTATAATTCCATTAGAATTTAAAAATGTCCCGTTAGGTGTAATAATTTTAGCTGCTAATAAAATTTTCGATAAAGATGTCACCCGTTTATTACAATTATTCCGGCATAGTTTTGGTTTAGCTCTTAATAATGCTTTAGCTCATAGTAATTTACAACGGATTGCAGCTCTTGATGTATTAACTGGTGCTTACAATCGGAGATTTGGACTTACCAGATTAAAAGAAGAATTTAATCGTGCTATACGTTCTGATACTGCATTGGGAATTATTATGATGGATATTGATCACTTTAAATCAATCAATGATACCTACGGACATTTAGTTGGAGACAGAGTATTAAGTCGAATAGCTGAGTCAACTTACCGTGCCTTGCGAGAAGGTGATTTAATGGTGCGTTATGGTGGAGAAGAATTTTTGATTATTTTACCAGGAGCTTCTAGTACTAATAGTATTCAATTAGGTGAAAGAATACGACGATTAATTGCTGAAACTACAGTTAAAGATGGAGAACAATATATTAATTTTACTGCTAGTTTAGGAATTACTTCTTTCCCAGAAGATGATGTTGAGGGTGAATTGGAATTAGTAAAACATGCTGATGATGCTCTTTATACAGCTAAAAATAAAGGTCGTAATCAGGTTGTGTCGGTACAAAAATAGAACTTCAATTCTATAACTGAAGTTCTATTCAATAATTCCTAATCGTTATTAGGAACATCTGGCCGTTTACGTCTACGATTACGACGTACATAAGCTGTATTAGGTCTATTTTCTGAAGAACGAGTTTCTGAAGGCTTATTTTCTAAAATAGGACGATTTTCTGAAGAAGGAGGATTGTCAGAGCTGTTATTCTCAGTTTTTTTCGTATCCACAGATAAATTATTTGATGACGCTGGACGTTGGGTTTTACTATAACTATGAGTACGTTTTTGTGCAGCTTGTTTACCAATAGTTTTACCACGTTTAGGCTTGGATGGAGCTGGTCGTGGGGAAGTTGGATTAGTTTCAGTGGTTTCCTTAGCAAACATCTTACCCCAAAAACGTTTCATCAATCCAGGAGATTTATTTTTAGCTAATACTGGAGGAGCATTATGAGTAACTCCTTTAACAGCTGGTTCTTCTGGAGTTTCAGGTTTGCTAGGGCTGGTATAACTATCTGTTTCTGATTTTTTAGGAGGCGGTATCAGTTTATAACTAAGTTTCTCATTTTCACTTTTATTATCCAATCGTACCCGTTGTACATCATACATAGGGGTCTCCATGTTTGGATTAGGTATTAACAAAATATTAATATTCTGTCGTCCTTCGATTTCTAATACCGTTTGGCGTTTTTCGTTAAGTAAATAAGTTACTACTTCTACTGGAACTTGAGCAATAATTTTATTGGTTTTATCCTTCATTGATTCTTCTTCGATTAAACGCAAGATAGACAATGACAATGATTCAACACTACGAATACTACCTTGACCACCACAACGAGGACAGCAAATCTGACTTGATTCGCCTAAAGAAGGCCGCAAACGTTGACGAGACATTTCTAATAAACCAAACCTAGATATACGTCCAACTTGAACCCTAGCTCGATCTAGTTTCAAAGCTTCTCTGATACTAGTTTCCACTTCTCGTTGATTTTTATGACTAAGCATATCTATGAAATCTATTACTACTAAACCGCCTAAATCTCGCAAGCGTAATTGTCGAGCAACTTCATCAACAGCTTCTAAATTAGTGGTTAATGCTGTTTCTTCAATATCAACTCCTTTAGTAGCCCTAGCTGAGTTAATATCAATAGATAATAAAGCTTCAGTATGATCAAGGACAATAGCACCACCAGAAGGTAATTTTACTTCTCGTTGAAAAGCAGTTTCTATTTGACTTTCAATCTGATAACGAGTGAATAATGGTACTGTATCTTGATATAGTTTAACCTTATTCAAATGTTGTGGCATTACTTGTTGCATGAAAGCAAAAGCTTCTTCGTAGATTTCCTGATCATCAATATAGATTTCGCTAATATCTTCTCGTAAATAATCACGAATTGCCCGAATAATAATATTACTTTCTTGATAGATCAAAAATGGAGCGACATGTTTTTCGGCTGAAGTTTCTACAGCTTGCCATAATTGTAATAAATATTCTAAATCCCATATCAACTCATCAGCAGTTTTATTAACTCCAGCAGTACGCAATATAACACCCATACCATCAGGTATTTTTAAGGTACTAAGGACTTCTCTAGCTTCGCTACGATCTTCACCTTCAATCCGCCGTGATACTCCACCAGCTCTAGGATTATTTGGCATCAAAACTAAATATCGACCAGCCAAACTAATGAAAGTGGTTAAAGCTGCTCCTTTATTACCACGCTCTTCTTTATCAACCTGAACAATTAATTCTTGACCTTCTTCAAGTGCATCTTTGATAGTACGTCGTTGTTTAGTTTCTGTGGTATCAGCTTTAAAATATGATCTAGAAATATCTTTAAGTGGTAAAAAACCGTGTCTATCAGCTCCAAAATCAATAAATGCTGCTTCTAAGCTAGGTTCTATCCGAGTAATTTTACTTTTGTAAATATTTGATTTAGTTTGTTTACGCCTTATTGTCTCAATATCGAAGTCAAATAGTCTTTGACCATCAACCAATGCAACCCGTAATTCTTCCGGTTGCGTAGCATTAATTAATATTCTTTTCATTTAAAGTTAATCCTTGTTCCGCTCAACCAATTTTCCTTAATTGGGAGCATTAACTGATATTATCTTGGTTTTAAATTATCACTTTTAATTGAGCTCAAATTTTATATAATATCCAGTTAATATAGTTTTAGTCATAAATCGGGGGAATCTTTTCGTTCAATTATTATAAAATGTGCATTAAATCTTTGTTCTAAATAATATTTTATGGAGTTCTTCCTTATGTATTTGTAAGGTTTACTTGATTACTCCAAGTTAGAAACGATAAACTCATTAAGTTTATGCACATTATTATAAATAAAATTGTACCCGATAATTTAATTGTTCTGATGTATATATTAATTATCAGAATTTAATATAAATATTGTTTACTTTATAGGTAGCGAACTTCTATATCTTAGATACTCATCTTTTGAACTTCGGTCCAAACTGTTATAATTTTTAATATGAGCAATCTTGAATACCAACCCATAACTTATTTAGATATTTCAGCAGAAAAAGCTGGCCAACGTGTTGACAATTTCTTACACACTTATCTTAAAGGTGTACCTAAAAGTCATGTTTATCGAATCTTGCGTACTGGACAAGTACGTGTTAATAAAAAACGGATTAAACCGACTTATCGCTTGCTTGTAGGTGATCGATTACGTGTGCCACCAATACAAATTAAGCCATTAATTTTGCCAATCTTAAATACTAATCGTAAACAAGCATTGACAAATTCCATTTTGTACGAAGATAATTTTTTATTAATTCTCAATAAACCAGCTGGTATGGCAGTGCACGGTGGTAGTGGTATTAATGCTGGTGCAATCGAAAGTTTACGGGTTTTATACCCTAACGCTCCTTACCTTGAATTAGTACATCGTTTAGACCGTGAAACTTCTGGTTGTCTCATGATAGCCAAAAAACGTAGTATGTTACGACGTTTACATACTTTATTTCGTAATGGTGATATCTATAAACAATATATTGCTTTAGTTCAAGGCCATTGGAATCCAAGTAAAACTGAAGTAACAGTTTCTTTACGCAAAAACGTCTTACAATCAGGTGAACGCATTGTGCGGGTTTGTTCTGATGGTAAATCAGCAATAACTAAGTTCCATATTATACAGCAATTCACCAATACATCTTTATTACAAATTCAGCTAAAAACTGGCCGGACTCATCAAATTAGAGTGCATACGGCTCATGAAGGACATCCTATCGCTGGTGATAATAAATATGGTAACAAAGACTTCAATCAACAAATGCGACAGTTAAACCTTAAAAATTTATTTCTACATGCAGAAAAATTAGTAATTGATTTACCTGAAATTGACTATCATCTTACTATTAAAGCACCATTACCAGAAAATTTACAACGGTTTTTAACCAATTTAGATTAATTCCAAAGTAAATATATTTTAGATTGTTTGGTTTTAATTTCCAATAGTTAGGTGTAAAATAATTAGGATATAATTTTGTATAGTATGTTTTATATTAAATTTTATTAGTTTTTTTTATATAGTTCTTTACTTAAAAGCTGTTAAAATATTTTGTACAACATTTATACAATATCCTAAAATACTTAATGGTATTTGTTTAATAGTATAACACTCTCAACTATTATTAGTATTAGATTTTGTTAATCTAATTAAAATTCTGGTACGATATACTAAAATCAGCCAAACTAAACAATATTTGCTATATTTATACCAATTCGTTTAAACTAATTTTAAACCTCGCACTAGTTTATTTTTCAAAGTGCATTGATATAATATCATCAATTTGATAATAATTAGTAATTCACTTTAATTTCAAGATGCATAAGGCATCTTATCAAAAATCAGGTTAAATACAACATGTCAACTGTAATTCCAACTAATGAAGAAAATTGGGAACGAGATATTTTAAATCGCTTAGCTTTTGCGGCTCTTAATGAACAAAGGCGAGCAAGACGGTGGAGAATATTTTTTGTATTCCTAACATTTTTATATTTATTTCTTATTTACTTTGCGATAATGTCTCCAGAATGGAATATTTCTAGTGAAACTATTGGAAATAGTAAACATACAGCAATAGTAGAAATTAAGGGAGTTATTTCCAGTGAAACTGAGGCTAGTGCTGAAAAAGTTATATCTAATTTAAAAGATGCTTTTGAACATAAAAATACAGCTGGAGTTATAATCCGTATTAATAGTCCAGGTGGTAGCCCAGTGCAAGCCGGATATATAAATGATGAAATAATTCGCTTAAAAGAAGAATATCCGGAAATTCCATTATATGCAGTTACTACTGATATTTGTGCTTCAGGAGGTTACTATATTGCGGTTGCTGCTGATAAAATTTATGCTGATAAGGCTAGTATTGTAGGTTCAATTGGAGTATTAATGAGTAGCTTTGGATTTGTTGGAGCAATGGAAAAAATGGGAATCGAACGTCGGTTATTAACTGCTGGTGAACATAAAGGTTTCTTAGATCCATTTTCTCCAACTAAAGAAGGAGATATAGCTCATATTAAAACTGCTTTAGATAATATTCATACTCAATTTATTGAAGTGGTAAAAAAAGGTCGTGGTGAACGTTTGCAAAATGCTGATGAATCTCAAATTTTCTCTGGATTGGTTTGGACTGGCGAACAAGCAGTAGAAATGGGTTTAGTGGATGGTTTAGGGAGCAGCAGTTATGTAGCTCGTGAACTTATTAAAGCTGAAAAGTTAAAAAGTTTTACTTCTAAACCAAACTATTTAGATGAATTTGCTAAACAATTGGGAACTTCAATGGCTGAATCTATGCAATTTTTGTTAAATTCTACTATAAGATAGTTAAATTAATATGTCATTACACAACATACGACGACATCATCATATAGCCGCTGAACAATACGATCCTAAACAACGTGTTGTAGGTGGTATCGTACTATTTTTAATGATGTTGCTTATTTATGTAATTTTGAAAATGTTGTTAGGTATTTCCGCTCCAGATAAATTTGCAATAGATAAAGCTTTAGAATTTGAAAATTTTAGTATTGTTAGTTCTAAAAATGTGTTAAATGATGCTGATTATACTAATGTAATTGAGACTTCTAAACTTTCTCAAAAAATTTCAGCTATTATACCTAGAAAATTTGTATTTTTAGATTTGAGCGGTAAATCTATACAACCTGAAGATACAAATAAAATGACATCTTTTGCTTCTTCTGATAATATCTATGCTCCTACAGGTGAAGATAGATGGTATGTACAAGTGGCAAGTTTTAAAGATAGAAGTCGTGCTCAACGTTTGGTAGATAAAATTAAGGAGAAAAACATAGCGACTGAAGTGCATATTATTGCTACTGGAAATTGGCTTGCAGTACGATTATCTCCAAAAAATGAGCGTAGCATAGCCCAACAGCAAAAAAATAAGTTGCGTAGAGTATTAGGAGTTAGACCAACAATTAATAAAATTAAATGATGAATTTAGCGGCGATTGCTATCGGAGGAGCTATTGGAGCAGTATTACGGTTTTGGGTATCTTCAGGGATTTATTCTATTTTAGGTAAAGAATTCCCTTATGGTACCTTAGCTGTAAATATTCTAGGTAGTTTTTTGATGGGATTTTTATATATTTTATTTTTAGAACGGATAGTTAGTAACGAATTAAGAGCTATTGTATTAATAGGTTTGCTTGGTGCATTTACCACATTCTCTACTTTTTCTATAGAAACTCTGAATTTGCTGTTAGATGGTGAACAAGCTAAAGCTTTATTAAATATTTTTTTTAGTGTAGGTTTATGCTTATTAGCAACCTGGATGGGAATGTTACTAGCAAAACAGATATAGTTATTTTTGATTGAATTTACAATCGCTTGGTATGAATCTATTCTCTCTTATACTCAAAATATAATTGAACCAAATCATATTATTCATTGGCAAGCGTCTTTGATTGATAAGAACTAATTAGATATGATTTTAATTGCAAATATTTTCTTAAATTAATCCAAGCTGAAGATTATTTGTTTAGGTATTAAACTATGGATGAAGCAAAATTTAAAACTACTTATCGGGAAATGAACCCATTACCTTGTATTTTTAGGAAAGCAATTTTAAGCTATAAGTTTGATTGTGAAAAAGTTCAACATTTAAATATTGCAGAACGTGAAACAGTTAATTGTAGTTCTGAAAATGCACATAAAATATGTTTTAATTTATTAAAATTACTAGAAAAAAATTCCCAAGTTGCATTACATTTAACAGATATTAATACACAATTAACTCATAATAAAGCAATGAAGATACAATGTGGTGGTTTGTTAGGTATAAGAAATTCCTTGAAGTTAAGTGATGAAAGTTTAAGCATTTATTCTTTGCTAAAACAGGCTCTACTTGAGTTCAAAAGTTTGGAAAATTTACCTTATCAAAATATTATTGGAATAATTGTACATTATGAAGTTAGGAAAAAACATTCAACACCTAATATTAAATAATCCATTATTTCCTACCTTTAAGTAAATAAGTATTCATTTTACCTTTGCCTTTTATTGGAATCAAACCTCGTTCTTCTAAAAAAAACTTATCCTTAAGCCGATTATATACAACTTCTGAAACTTGGATTTCATCTGGAATACCCTGTGATTCCATGCGGCTAGCAGTATTTACAGTATCACCCCATAGATCATAATTAAATTTATGCTTTCCAATAACCCCTGCCACAACAGGGCCTGTATGCATTCCTATCCTAATTTTAAAATCTTCTTGATTTTGTTCATTTAACCAAGCAATTTCATCTAGCATCTCTATCGCCATATCAGCAACTGCTTCAACATGATCGTCACGTGGAGTTGGTAAACCACCAACCAACATATAAGCATCACCAATAGTTTTTATTTTTTCTAAGCCATGTTTCTCACTCAATCTGTCAAAAGCTATAAATATCTGATTTAATTTTTCTACTAAATCGGAAGCTGAAACTCCGGCAGATAATTCAGTAAATCCAACTAAATCAGAGAATAATACTGTAACATCTTCAAATTTATCAGCAATAGTATGCACTCCAATCTTTAGACGGTCAGCAATTGCTTTTGGTAAAATATTTAGCAATAATTTCTCTGATTTTTCTTGTTCTATTTGTAATTTTTTGAGAAAAGCTAATTCTCGGTCTCGTAATCGTTTTCGTTCTAAAGTAGCAGAAATTTTTGCATTTAAAATAACTTGATTAAAAGGTTTTTGTAAATAGTCTTCAGCTCCCATTTCTATACAATGGACTACGCTGTCAATTTCATCCAAAGCTGAAATCATAATAACTGGTATCTGAGCTAAATCTTTATCAGTTTTAATAGTTTCTAAAACTTGATAACCATTCATTTCTGGCATTATAATATCAAGCAACACTAAATCAAATTTTTTAGTTCGAATTTTTTCTAAAGCTTGTAAACCATTTTCAGCTTCATCAATTTCAAATCCTTCTTTTTTCAAACGACGTGATAGCAATTCACGATTATTTTCTCCATCATCTACAACTAATAGTGAGGCGTTTTGTGATAAATTATTTATATCATCTTCAGCAGCAATATTAGGGATATCAATTCCTAATGTAGATGGAACAACTTTATTAATTTTAAAAGCTGGTTTTTTTGGTTTTACTATTCCTATATTTGATATTTTTTGATCTAGTAGTGGCTTTGATTTCTTGGATAGATTGGATAAATCACCGATTAATGTTAATAAGCGTCGAGCAGAACTAAGGATTTTTTGTAAATCAAGCATAGCATCCTTATGTTCTTCAGCATCCATATCCTCCATATCTTCAAGCAACATTTCGCCATAGCCAATAATTGCATTAATTGGAGTACGTAAATTATGACGAATCTCAGAAGTTATGTTATTAAGATCAATTTCACCTTGGGAAACACTTTTTTTAGAAAATAATTGAGTAATTAAATTCGATAGTTGTTCACCAGCAGATAACACTTTATTTAGATCTGAAATGAAACCTGATTCTAAAATATGAACGTTAGCATATTCCAATAGCATTTCAGTATAAGCGATAATTGTACTTGTGGGAGTTAGTAAATCATGCCCCATATCGATAAGTTCATTATCTTTATTAAAGCTATTTAGCTCTGAACTGTTAATACCTGCAACGCTCATAACACTCAGCGTCCTATTATCGTGCAAGTAAGGTTTCGATTTTGCCAAGTAAACGTGGCAATTCTATTGGTTTAGTGTCATAGTCATCACACCCAGCAGCAAGTGCTTGTTCTCGATCACCAGACATAGCATGAGCAGTTAAAGCAATAATCGGAATATTTTGAGTATCATCTGCTGCTTTAATTTCTTTAGTTGCTGTCCAACCATCTTTTACTGGTAAACTCATATCCATTAAAATCAAATCTGGTTTGCTACTATGTGCCATATCAACACCTTGTCCACCATCCACAGCAATTTCAACCTCAAATCCTTTTCGTTTCAAGCGTCTGGATAACATATCACGATTCATTTCATTATCTTCTACTACCAAAAGCTTTGTCATTCATAGTCTCCTTTAAAATAGGGATAATTTTCATAGTAATATTTTAGATCATAAGAAATCATATCATCTATGTAAAATTATTTGTTAAAATAAATTATTACTTGATGTAATGTTTAAAATAAAATTTTTATAACTAAATAACTTAATCTAAAAATATCTAAAGTGATTTTTAATACTTACCTAGATTATAATTATCAAAAATAATATAAAATTATTTGGCTAAATTACAATATAAATCTATTACTTTAACAATATCTTCGCCAATGTCAAAATGTTTCGGGAAATCCGCTATGCTCCATTCCCGAAATAACCATTGGCTAAAGTATTATTTAAATCAGAATTATTAATTCTACAGCATATATCTAGTTCATAAAGCAAATCTGCATAAATAAGGCCATTTATTCTTAATAAATTACAAATTAATATGACAATTTACTAGTTTTGGTTACAATATATAAACTATTATTAATCTGTACATTTGGATAATACCAAAATATACTAGGTAATGTCTATCCAAAAATCATTCGATTAAATATTTTAGACTAAAAAATGGTATTTTAATTGCAGATTGTTTTTAGTTATAAATTTTGAATACAACTTATCACATTAATTAATATAATGACAACAAATATAAAAAGTAGTAACACAGTGTGGCATCACGCTACAGTAACAAGACAACGTCGTGCTAATTTAAATAATCACAAAAGTACCTTGTTATGGTTTACTGGCCTATCTGGAGCTGGGAAATCAACTTTAGCTCATGCCTTGGAAGAAAGTCTCTATCAAATGGGTTATCATACCTTTGTATTAGATGGTGATAATGTACGCCATGGCTTATGTGGAGATTTAGGTTTTTCCAATGCTGATCGAGTAGAAAATATTCGACGAGTTGGTGAAACTGCTAAATTATTTATTGAGGCAGGAGTAATTGTTCTAACTGCATTTATTTCTCCATTCCGAGCCGATCGTGATAAAGCTAGAAAACTAGTTGGTAATGATGATTTTATTGAAATCTATTGTGATTGTCCTTTAGAAGTTTGTGAAGAACGTGATGTCAAAGGTTTATATAATCGTGCCAGAAAAGGTGAAATAAAGGATTTTACTGGTATTTCTTCACCATATGAAAAACCTGAAAATCCAGAATTAGTGATTGATACCAGCAATGAAAATTTAGAACAATGTGTTAATCAAATCTTAGAATTCTTGATTCAACGCGGTGTCTATGAACGTAAATCAGTAGTTTAATATAATGAAGAGGGCATTTGTCCTCTTCATGGCAACATATCTAAACTTAATGGATATACACTATCTATATCATCAGTATTGCGTTCATCTAATATTGTCCATAAATCTGTATTTTCATTAATTTCACGATAAAATTGGAGTTTTGCTTCAACTTCATGTTCTAAAGCTGTTCTTTTTTCTGCTGATAAAACTGCAAATAATTCATTATTCATTTCTAATAATTTACTTTTATAAGGTAAGCTATTAATCCAACTAGGTATTAAACCAGATTCTGCTAATTTTTGTACAGCTGCCAGAGTTATTTTTTTATTGTTTCCCTTTATTGTTTGAGTAACAACACTCTGTAAAGCATCAAAAAATTGTAAACTAGTCAGTTTTGATTGTCGCATTGCTTCTAAAATAACTTCTAAAGTTACAATCAGATCATTTAAATCCCGTTTGGTTAATAAAACTCGTACTTGTAATGATTTAATTCTAGGGTTAAGCAAGTCTCGATCCATCACCCATGCTGTTATATCTCTAGGCGGAATAGCTATGTTACCAAGATAATCAACTAACGCAGTTGCAATAGTGGTTTTAGCAATTTTACTTACTTTAGTTTCAATATCTCTGGAATTAGTATTTGGAGCAATGTTAACAATATTAATATCCCCTTTACGAATTTTGCTTATAATCATTGATAAAGTTTCAGCCAATTTAGCTATTATTATTTCAAATTCTTGATGATTATCAGCCGATATCGATATATAAGCAGGTGCGTTATTACCAGGATTAGTAGCTAATAGACTAAATTGTTCTTTAGCTAATTTATGATCGGTTTTAAATTGAGGTTGCTTAAGATGAATTGCAATAATATTAGTTTTATTACTATTTGCTAATTTACGCAATTGTTGAGCAGCTAAACCACTAGTATTTTGTGGATGTCCAATCATATGTGAACTAGCATCTCCAATCAATATAATTAGTTTTATAGTGTTCTCATTCCAATTAGAGGTAATAGCTTCTTTTATTCCAGCGAAAACCTCTTCTGGATAATCATCATCTGTAGTAACTGCAGGTTTAGCTTTAGCAATTATATCAATAAATTTATCAGCATTTACTAAATTCGGGGTGAAATTATTAGTGACAAATTCTAATTCAGGAACTGTATTAATATCATCTCGATAACCAATTAGACCATAACGTACTTTAGTGTCAATAATCATCTGCGTCACTTTAGCAATGGCTTTTTTAGTATGTATTAGATAAGGCCCCATACTGTCTGTCATATCCATCACAAATTTAATATCTAAACCTAATGATTCTTCCTTAACTCCTTGAATAGTTTCAGTTTGACTGGCTTGTTTAGCAAATTTACGATTATCTAAAGTATCTGGATGTGCCGCATTAGCACGGCTAAGCGGAGTGGCAGCAACTATTTTTAAATAATTAGCTTTATCTTCAAATATATTGACTGGTTCAAAATCAATAACTGGCAATAGATAGAATTTTTCATCAATATTTACAAATCTAGCTGGCTCTCTGCTTATTATACTAGTAGGTATTTCAGCTGTTTGAGATTCTAAATTAGCGTATATAGATTTAACCTGTTGTATTCGGTTTTCAGCCTCTACTATTTTACGCAAAGAAAGTTTATTATCAAACATTAATACAGAATTACGCCGTTCTTCTCCAATTCCAGGATGAGTATAAGACACTATAAGTGCTTGTTTCCATTCTATAATGTCTTTAGCTAACATCCAGCCAATCGGTTTTTTAATAGTAAGCCCAACTTGATACCAGCCTTTAGGATAGGTTGGATCAGAAAAATCTAAATCTTGCCGTTGAAATACATAGACTGGCCAAAAAGCTTTAACATTAGAATTTAAAATCTCAGAATTAATATTTGGTTTATTATATAATGCTGATAAAGCTCTGGGCAAAGCTTGCAAAGGTAAATTAGTATTTACTTGACGACATACATCATGATCTTCACAACGGATGTCATCTTTATGTTCATTCACATTTAAATTTGCAGGAATAATTGATGATATCAGGCCATTATTTATAGATAATTGGTCTTCAGTTCCCATCAGAGCAAGTTGCAATGGTGTAGTAATTTCATTCGCTAAAGTATTAGTTGCCCATATCAAGCTGAGTAAAATAGCCAGTCTATAATTAAACATATTAATTCCTAAATTAGTTCTTTAATATCATTCTGATATATGAAGTTATAAAATATCAATCCCACAAAATATCTGCTACTTCTTGATATTTCTTTACAAATTTAGCATTTATACCTTTACGCACATATTCAGGCAAATCATCAAAATCACGTTTATTAGCTTTAGGCAAGATTAAGTCATAAATTTTCACTCTACGAGCAGCAATAACTTTTTCCCGAATGCCGCCAACTGGTAACACTAAACCAGTCAAAGTTAGTTCACCTGTCATAGCTAATTTTCTTTTAACTTCTCTATTGGTTGCTAACGATAATAAAGCACTGGCCATGGTAATTCCAGCACTAGGACCATCTTTAGGAGTAGCTCCAGCTGGAACATGCAAATGAATAAATGCTTTTTCAAAAAAATCTTGGCTTATATCAAACAGTTCACATTGAGACATCAAATAACTATAAGCGATTTCTGCTGATTCTTTCATCACATCGCCTAATTGACCAGTTAATTTGAAACCACGAGCGTAACTATGAGTCTTACTAGCTTCAATACTTAAAGTAACCCCCCCCATTGGAGTCCATGCTAAACCAGTAATAACCCCTATTCCCTTAATTGATTTTTCATCTTCAAACAAAGGTTTACCCAAATATTTATCTAAATTATCTGTGGTTATTTTTACCGATGGTTTTTTATCTTCTAGCAATTTAAGAGCTGCTTTACGAGCGATAGTTGCAATACTTTTTTCTAACGAACGAACTCCTGCTTCTCTAGCATATTCGTCAATAATACGTGATAATACTTCATCACTTAATGGTAGTTGTTTAAGTTTTAGGCCAGATTTTTTCAATTGGCGTTTTACTAAATGTCTTTTGGCAATTTGTAATTTTTCACTTGCTAAATAACCAGATAATTTAATTATTTCCATCCGGTCTAATAAAGCAGTTGGTATAGTATCTAATTGATTAGCCGTACAAATAAATAAAACTTTAGACAGATCAAACCTTACATCTAAATAATGATCCAAAAAATCGACATTCTGTTCTGGATCCAACACTTCTAATAAGGCTGAAGCTGGGTCACCACGATATGAAGAACTAATCTTATCTATTTCATCCAACATGATAACCGGATTAGCATACGCAACATCTTTCATTGCTTGAATAAACTTGCCAGGCATTGCTCCAATATAGGTTCTGCGATGACCTTTTATTTCAGCATCATCGTGAATACCACCAACTGAAAAACGGAAAAATGAACGTCCAACAGTTTCAGCAATAGAACGACCAATAGATGTTTTGCCTACTCCTGGCGGTCCAACTAATAGTAAAATAGTTCCATTTATATTACCTTTTAATTTACCAACTGCTAAAAATTCTATAATACGGTCTTTAACATCTTTTAAACCTTCATGATCTTGATTTAAAGTTCTTCTGGCTCGTTTGATATCCAATTTATCTTTAGAAAGTTTGCCCCATGGTAATAGAGTTAGCCAATCTAAATAATTACGAGTAACAGCATACTCAGGTGATCCCATTTCCAGCATAGACATTTTTTCTAACTCATCATCAATCCGTTTTTTAGCTGGTTTTGGTACTTTTAACTTCTTCAAGCGATCACTAAATTTATCTATTTCAGCAGTACGATCATCTTTTTCGATTCCAAGCTCTTTTTGAATTACTTTCAGTTGTTCTCGTAAAAAGAACTCCCGTTGATTTTTTTCCATTTTTTCTTCGACTTGACGACGAATTTCTACTTGAGCTTGAGCCTGTTGTAATTCTTTATTAAGCAGTATTAGAACTTTTTCTAGCCGCTTTAAAATATTCACAGTTCCTAAAATACTTTGTAGCTCTGATTTATTAGCCGTTGTCAAACTAGCAGCAAAATCTGCCAATGGAGATGGTTCTTCTGGACTAGAACGTTGTAAAAATATTTTAAGTTCTTCATTATACAATGGATTTAACGGTAATAGCTCTTTTATAGTATTAATAACAGCTAACACATATGGTTTGATTTCTTCTACATCTTCATAATCACTTTCTGGATAATATTTAGGAGTTACAATTAGAGGTCGTTCAGAAGTTTCCCATTTAGTAACCCGAAATCGTTGCAAACCTTCTATTACAACTTGTAATTTATCATCAGCTTGTACAATCCGATGTAACCGACAAACAGTGCCAATTTTATGAAAATCATCTGGTTTTACATTATCTATGTTGCTTTTTTTAACTAACAATAATCCCAACATATTATGAGGTGAATTGGTGATAGCTTTAACCGTATTTTCCCATAACTCCTTTTCTATAATTAGTGGAATTATTTGATGTGGAAAAAATGGTCGATTAGTAAGAGGTAAAATATGCAGAGTTTCTGGAAATTTATCTTCTACTGTTATAATTTCAGTATTGTTACTTTCTTCATTAGTATTTGATTCATTTTCAGTAGCTTCATCATCAATAATGGGATCAAGTGTTATTTCTGTCTCTTCGTTCATAAATTACTCTATTATTAAATTAATATTCTCTAGTGTTGGTGAGAATTACATGATAGAATCCATTGGAATATGTTTAGATTCAACTAATATTATACTATAGTTTTTTAGATAAATCTATTTTTAGTTTTTAATCTTAATTTTTATAATTAACAATAGATTAATCATTTTAATCACTCAAAATTGAACTTACTTTGGCTTTCCAACCTCAAAAATTTCTTGCTAATTTAACTAATAAGTCTGGTGTATATATGATGTTAGATATTACCAAGCAAGTATTATATGTGGGTAAGGCTAGGCATCTAAAAAAACGACTGGTTAGTTATTTTACCAAAAATATTACTAGTTCTAAGACTAAAGCATTAGTCAAACAGATAGATAATATAGAAGTAATTGTAACTCATACGGAAAATGAGGCATTAATCTTAGAAAATACTTTGATTAAAGTTCATAAGCCTCGTTATAATATCTTACTTAGAGATGATAAAAGCTATCCTTATATCTGTTTATCAAACCATTCTTTTCCAAGCTTAAATATTCGACGTGGCAAACTAAATGGCCAATGTTTTGGCCCATACCCACATTCTCGTGCTGTTTATGAAACATTAAATTTACTCCAAAAAATATTTAATATTCGACGTTGTAAAGATAGTTTTTTTCATGCTCGTTCTTCTCCTTGTTTGCAATATCAAATTAAACGTTGTACAGCTCCTTGTGTTGAATTGATCAGCAAAACTAATTATCAAGAATCAGTTAATCAAGCAATTTTGTTTTTAACTGGTAAAAATCAAATTATTATCGACACATTGATTAGTAAAATGCAGACTGCATCTCAACAATTAAAATTTGAACAAGCTGCTGAAATTAGAGATAAAATTAGTAGTTTAAGAAAAATTCAAGAACGTCAATATGTCAGTTCTACAACTGGAGATGTTGATATTATTGCCGCACTTATCCAAACTAAAACTGCTTGTATCCAAATTTTAACCATACGTTCTGGACAACATATTGGTAGCAAAGCTATTTTTCCAAAACTACCATTATCAGAAGAAATTACTGAATTATTAACTGCATTTTTATCTCAATATTATCTTAATCCAAGTAACGATATTCCCAAAGAAATAATTATCAATCATAATATTGAAGATTTAGAATTATTAACTGAAGTTATCAGTCAGCAGCGTAAACGGCAGGTTATAATACATTCAAAAGTTAGAGATAAAAGGACTAGATGGCTAAAAATGGCAATCGAAAACGCTCATATTAGTCTATTACAAAATCAACATAATAAATATCATGAACGTTTAGCTGCTTTAGCCATAGTTTTACAACTAGAAGTAATCCCACAACGAATGGAATGTTTTGATGTCAGTCATACTTCTGGAGAGGCAACAGTAGCTTCTTGTGTAGTTTTTGATAACAATGGATTTTGTAAGAATGAGTATCGACGGTATAATATTGAAAATATCACTCCAGGAGATGACTATGCAGCCATGCGACAAGCTTTACTACGTCATTATAAACGTGCTACCAAATTACCTAATATACTGTTTATTGATGGTGGTAAAGGCCAAGTGAAAGTGGCACAGGAAGTATTACAAGAATTAAAGCTAACTATATATATTGTTGGTATTGCTAAAGGAGTGAGTAGAAAAGCAGGGTTAGAAACTTTAATTTTATTAGATAATTCTTTTATTCTAGATAAAACCTCGCCAGCTTTACATCTAATCCAATTAATACGGAATGAGGCTCATCGATTTGCTATTACTTCGCATCGGAAACGGAGAGCTAAAACAAGGCGTACTTCAATTTTGGAAACGATTGAAGGTATAGGACTTAAACGAAAACAACAGCTTCTAATTCATTTCGGTGGTTTACAAGGTATTTCTAAAGCTGGAGTTATTGATTTAGTCAAAGTTCCAGGAATTAGCCAACAGTTAGCTCAAAATATCTACGATTTCTTTCAGGAAAATACTAAATGAATAATGGAACTTTATACTCAGTTGCTACTCCAATTGGCAATTTACAGGATTTGAGTCCACGAGCAAAAACTATTTTAACTGAGGTTGATTTAATTGCCGCTGAAGATACTCGTCATAGTCGTCAATTATTAAATTACTTTGGTATTAACACTCCTCTGCAATCTTTGCATGAACACAATGAAAAACAGCAGGCACAAGTATTATTACGACGATTATTAAATGGTGATAATATTGCTTTAATAAGTGATGCAGGAACTCCATTAATTAGTGATCCAGGCCAATATTTGTTACAGTTAGCTTTGACCGAACAGATTAATGTTATACCAATACCGGGAGCTAGTGCGTTAATTAGTGCTTTATCAGTGGCTGGTTTTCCAGCGGATAAATTTGTATTTGATGGATTTTTATCTGCCAAAACTAGTACTAGGCAACAACGCTTAGAAGAATTAAAAACAGAGACTAGAACTTTAGTTTTTTATGAAGCTCCCCATCGAATTATCGCTTGCATCCAAGATATAATAAAAATATTTGGTGAACAACGAGAAATAACTTTAGTCAAAGAATTAACTAAAATATTTGAAACTATATATCGGGATAATTTGTTTAATATTCTTAATTGGTTACAAGATAAACCAGAGCGTTCAAAAGGTGAATTTGTGTTAGTTGTTCAGGGTTTTATTCCACCAGATAATAAAATTATAACTCCAGAAGCAGAACGAATTTTTCTACTACTTAGAAAAGAATTATCTTTAAAACAGTCTGCTAAACTAACCAGTGAAATCACCGGAATTAGTAAAAATAGTTTATATGCCGCAGGATTGAATAAATCTTGATTAAATTAAAATTGTTCTCAACAAAAAATATTGTATTATTGCTAATATTACTTTAAAAGTTAAAACTATAAAATATCAAACTATTATTTAATTACAGGATTACCTTTAAAATATATCCATAAAATCAATGCCTTCGCTAATGGTTATTTCGGTAATGGAGCATAGCGGATTTCCCGAAACCTAAGTAACAAATTTTAACATTAGCGAAGGTATTGTAAAATGATTAATTATACTTTTGCTTACAATCATTAAGATTACCTAAACCATGAAAAATAATTTAGTTTTTTTAATATCAATTGCCTTATGTAGTATTATTGGAATTTGGGGTGTTGTAGCACCTGATGCTATGGCTAGTGCAGCACTGGGACTGACGGGTTTTGCATTAAAAACTCTCGATTGGTTCTTTTTAGCTTTATGTACTAGTTTTTTAATTTTAGGAGCCTATATGGCATTTGGGCCATATGCTAATATTCGCTTAGGAAAAGATGAAGACAGACCTGAATTTTCTAATATTTCATGGTTATCTATGTTATTTGCCGCTGGGATGGGAGCAGGGTTAATTTTTTGGGGCGTTGCTGAACCGATGTTTCATTATTTATCTCCACCTGGTATGGAAGGTAAAACTGCGGAAGCAGCTCGTTTCGCAATGGTAATTACTAATTTACATTGGGGATTACACGCTTGGTCAATTTATGCTATCTGTGCATTAGTTATCGCTTATTTCAGTTTTCGTAAAGACGCTCCACCATTAATTTCTAGCCCTATACGAAGTGAATTTGGTTGCAAATATCCAATTGTATGTCACAGCGCAGATATAATTGGGGTATTGGCAGTAATTTTTGGATTAGCCGGTTCTTTAGCTATGGGAGTATTACAAGTCAGAGCTGGATTGGGTGAGGTATTTAATATACCAGCTACTGATGGAGTAAGCCTCATAATTTTAGGTTTGATGACTGTAATGTTTTTAATTTCAGCTAGCACTGGATTGGATAAAGGTATTAAAATTCTTAGTAATATAAATATGATAATTGCTATATCAATCTTAATGATAATTATTCTAGCTGGACCAACCCGCTTTATCATGGAAGTTTTCATAACTTCAATTGGAGACTATTTCAGTCAATTGATCAACATGTCTTTCAAACTTTATCCTTATAAAGAACTATCCAGTTGGACTTCAGGATGGACTTTGACTTATTTGATTTGGTGGTTAGCGTGGGGACCATTTGTAGGAATATTCATCGCTAGGATTAGTCGTGGTCGCACTATCCGAGAATTTGTGATTGGGGTAATTTTAGTTCCTACCGTATTTTCCATTCTATGGTTTGCCGCATTTGGAGGTTCAGCCATTTATATTGAAATGTTTGGAGGTGGTGGAATGGCCGATTTAGTATTAGAAGACGTTTCCAAAGCATTATTTGCATTATTTACTTGGTTTCCTATGTCTGAAATACTAAGTGGATTGACATTAATTTTAATTTTTGTATTCCTTGTTACTAGTGCTGATTCAGGAACTTTCGTAGTCAGTATGATGACTTCTAAAGGTAATTTAAATCCATCTACTAAGCTTAAATTAACTTGGGGTGTATTGATTGGAATAATCACGGCAGGCACTTTATTTACTGGTTCAGTTACAATTGCTAAAGCCATGGCAATCTCAGGAGCAATTCCATTTAGCTTGATTTTAATCTTACAAGTTATAGCTTTTTTACGCACAATACGGCGAGATCCATCTGTGCAGAAGGTTAATAAATAAAATATTAATTAATGCCAAACTATCAAAATTTAATATCAGATAATCTTTGTAATTTAAACTGGATTCGTAAATCTATAAAACCAGTATTTTTGCCAACACAGAATAAATCTTTTTCTATTGTAGATTTGTTTTGTGGATGTGGTGGAATGACTTTAGGTATTTGGGAAGCATTAAGAAAAAATAATATTTCTATAGATATAAAATTAGCTTTAGATAACAACAAATCAGCTTTAACGGTTTATCAAAAAAACTTTGAACTTAATGATAAATCAATTTCTAACAGTGATATTAATGAATTAGTTTCATGTAGTATAGGGGAAAAACTAAATACTAATGAAACTATTTTACAAAATAAATATTCAAATTTGGATATTTTAGTAGCTGGTCCACCTTGTCAAGGCCACTCTGATCTAAATAATTATACACGAAGAAATGACCCAAGAAATAATTTATATTTAAATGTAATTCGTTTTATTGAGATTGTTAAACCGAAAATAGCAATTATAGAAAATGTTTCAACTGTTATACATGATAAAAATAAAGTAGTTAAAAAAAGTGAATATTTTTTAAAAAAATTGGGTTATCAAATTGAATCTCAGATTATTAATATTGCTGAATTTGGGCTACCACAGACTAGAAAAAGACATATTCAAGTAGCTGTCTTAAATGACAATTTTAATTTTTCATCATTAGCATCATTCAAATATTTAAATGTTGTTCCTTTATCTGATTATATTAATGATTTGATAGATGAACATAAATCAAAAAAAGGTATCTTTTTTACACCTTCAACAACTAAAAATCAAGAACGTATTGATTATTTGTTTAAACATGATTTATATAATTTACCTGATTCTATGAGACCGAATTGTCATAAAAATAAAACTCACAGCTATAAATCTTGTTATGGACGTTTACATTGGGATAAACCAGCACAAACTATTACCAGTGGTTTTGGTTCAATGGGCCAGGGACGATATATTCATCCTTTACGAAAAAGAGTCATTACGCCACATGAAGCAGCTAGAATCCAAGGATTTTCTGATTTTTTTGATTTTAGTATGGTAACCCTTAGAGGTGATTTACATAATATGATTGCCAATGCAGTTCCACCTAAAATAATAGCTATGATAGTTAATTCACTTATTAATAATAACACTTTAAAATGAGAGATGATTTTTATGGTTTCTAAAAAAATTCAGAAAGAAATAATTACTACTGACGAAAAAAATGCAGCAGAAGAAGAAATATTGAAAGAACAAAAAACAGTAGACTATGATACAAAAGAATATCCAGTTGAAATTATTGTTCAAAAATACACACAAGATATTAAAACTGATGAAAATTAACTTTTTATTCCTGATTACCAAAGAGAATTTATTTGGGATAAAAAAAGACAATCAAGATTTATCGAATCGGTTATGTTAGGTTTACCTATACCATATCTTTTTACAGCTGATTGTGGTGAGCGTTTTGAAATAGTTGATGGTTCACAAAGAGTACGAACACTTGATGCATTTTTGAATAATAAATTAATTTTAGAAAATTTAGAAAAATTAAAAACCTTAAATGGATTTACTTATGATGATTTAATTTTATCTCGCCAACGAAGATTTAATAGAAAAACATTAAGAATGATTGAGTTGACTGAAAAAGCAGACACAGATGTTAGACTAGATATCTTTGATAGAATCAATACTGGTAGTGATATTTTAAAGGATATGGAAATCAGAAAAGGAGTTTTTGCAGGAAAATTTTATGATTTTGTTTCTGAATGTGCCACAAATGAAAAGTTTTCTAAATTATGCCCAATCAATAAAAGACGTGCTGATAGAGAAGAAACTACAGAACTAATTTTAAGATTTTTTGCTTATTCAGAAAAATATCTTACATTTAAACATAGTGTAAATAAGTTTTTAGACATATATATTCAGGAAAAAAAAGATAATTTTGATAAAAAACAGCTTCAGAAAGATTTTGAAAATATGTTGGATTTTGTTGATAATTATTTTCCCTATGGTTTTAAAAAATCTGCAAAAGCAACTACTACATATAGAGTGCGTTTTGAAGCATTATCCGTGGGTGTACATCTTTCATTACAAGAAAATCCAGATCTGATTCCTCCTGAAATAAATTGGTTAGATTCTGAAGAATTTAAAAGTCATACCCAATCTTATGCAAGTAATTCTCGTCCTAAAGTTAAGGCTAGAATTGAATTTGTTAGGGATAAATTATTGGATAATAAACAATGATTGACACTTTACAAGATTTTGATAGAAGAGTGATGGAAATTGAAATCTATTTTAATTTTTTAGAGAACATAATAAACAGAAATCCCAAATTATTTTATTCTGATACTGAAAAATATGAACCTATTGATCGAGAAATGATTAAGATATTAAAAGCCAATGGATTTTTACTGCTTTATAATCTTGCTGAATCCTCTATTAAGAAAGCAATTGAAGAAATATATATTGAATTGAATAATAAAAATGTAGCTTATGAAGATATTCGGACAGAATTAAAAAAAATTGTACTTAAAAATTTTAAAGATTGTAATATCAATAATTTATTAATGATAGAAAATATTTCAATTGATATTGTTTCAAAATGTTTTGATTCAGAAAAGATTATTTCGGGAAATCTTGATGCAAGAAAAATTAAAGATTTTGCAAAAAATTATGGTTTTTCATATCAAACAGATGCCAGAATTACAAAAAATGGAGATGAGTTATTAACCGTAAAGAATAAGAGAAATGATCTAGCACATGGTGTATTTTCTTTTTGCGATTGTGGAAAAGATTATACAGTCGAAGATATTTTAAAAATAAAAAAAGAAGTTGTTTCTTATTTGAAAGAGATATTAGGAAATATTGAAAAATATATTATTACTGAAGAATATTTGATAAATGAATAAGATAATTAAAAAATAAACAATTTAAAATTTATTGTAATTATTAACAATTTTTAGTCGTAATTTATATTAAAATAGCAAAATTAAAAATCATGAAAACCCAAATTGAACAAATTAAAGTAAAAAACTTTAGATTGTATAAAAATTTACATATAACTAATTTACAAAGATTAAATGTTTTTTTAGGTGCAAATGGCTCAGGAAAAACCACCCTGTTTAAAGTTTTCAGTTTTTTAGCCACTTGTCTAAAAGAAAATGTAACAGTTGCAATTAATCGTGAAGGTGGTTTTAAGGAAGTTATTACCCGTAATAGCGATCCAGAAAAAGATTTTATTGAATTTGAAATTAAGTTTCGTAATTCTGAACAAAAAGAAAAAGGTTCTTTGGTTACTTACCATTTAAAAATTGGATTTAATAAAGGTAAGGTATTTATTGAAAAAGAAATTTTAAAATACCGACGTGGACAACATGGTAAGTCTTGGCATTTTTTAGATTATTCAAGAGGGATTGGTTATGCAACTAAAAATGAACAAGATTATGATAGTGAAGGATGGAATACTGAAGAAGAACGTGAAGAACAACCTTTAGGTGCGGAAGACATTTTAGCATTAAAAGGTTTAGGCCAATTTGAACGTTATAAAACCATTAAAAGTTTTCGTACTTTATTAGAACAATGGTCAGTTTCCAATTTGCAAAATGAAGAAATGCGTAAAATCAACGAAACAGGTGCTGATAGCCAACTTTCTATGTCTGGTAACAATCTTGGTCAAGTAGCTAGTTATCTATATGAATATGAAAGGAAGATTTTCAATAATATTTTAGAAAAAATGCAGAAACGAGTTCCTGGTGTTAATAAAGTTGATGTTAGTATCGATGAAGCTGGTCAAATTTTTCTGAAATTTAGAGATGATAATTTTACTAATCCATTTATTTCTAAATATACATCTGATGGCACAATTAAAATGTTTGCCTATCTAGTTTTATTGAACGATCCAACTCCTCGTCCATTATTGAGTATTGAAGAACCAGAAAATTACTTATATCCTACCTTATTAAGAGAATTAGCTGAAGAATTACGAGATTATGCTAAACGTGGTGGACAAGTTTTTGTTTCCACTCATTCACCTGATTTTGTGGATGCTTTAAATATAAAAGAATTATTTTTAGTAAAAAAAGAACATGGTATCAGTAGTATATCTCCGGCAAAAAATGATAAAATGATAGTAGACATGTGTGAAGATGGTTGTGAATTAGGTTGGTTGTGGCAACATAAGTATTTCAAAGGAATTGATCCATGATATTTTTCTTAGTAGAAGATTATTCCACTCGAAAATTTTTGGAAGGTATTCTACCACGTTTAGGTTTTGAAAATTTTGAAATTAAACATCATCGTGGTAAAGAGGACTTAGTTAGTAATTTAGAAAAAATAATTCCAAGCCTATCCAAACGAGCTCAACAAATTATAATCATTCTTGATCAAGACAACCAAAACTGTATAAAATTGAAAAGTAAATTAACTGATAAAATGGTTAACTGTGTTTGTGAATATAAAATACGAATTGCTTGTTATGAATTAGAAGCCTGGTTTTTAGGAGATATGGCAGCGATTTCTAAATGTTCACCTAGATTTAGAGCTAATTTTTTTCAAGGTAAGGAAAAATATCGTGATATTGATAACATTTCTGGCCCTAAACCATCTAATCTTCTCGAAGAAATAGTGCCTGGCTGGGAAAAGGATTATGCGAATAAACCTAGATTTGCAGAAAAAATAGCTCCTTTTATGTCTTTAGAACAACGAAACTCAAAAGAATCTAATCGTTCTTATAGTTTTCATGTATTGTTGGAAACATTAATTGATATTTCCTAACAATTAGTTTTGGTGTATGACACTTCGTCTATACACTTTGCTTCTAAAATTATACCTTTACAAATTAAGTTCAAATTTTATGAAAATATTTTTTATATTAATATTAATAAATTTCACAAATGCTTTAACTAATTTAGCATTGGCAGAATCCTCTAAAAACATAAAACAAATAACCATAGATGAAAAAATTGGACAGATGCTAATTATTGGATTTTATGGATTTTCTCTGAATAATGAATCTTCTATTATAAAAGATATTAAAAAATATAATTTGGGTGGAGTAATACTCTATGATTATGATAATACTTTAGGAATATATGAACGCAATATTCAATCTCCTAAACAAGTAAAAACTCTAGTGAGTAAATTGCAAGCTGCTGCTAAAACTCCATTATTTATTGCCATTGATCAAGAAGGTGGAATGGTACAAAGATTAAAAAAGGAATATGGTTTTCCAAATACTTTTTCGGCCCAATTTTTAGGTAAAAAAAATGATTTAAAGAGGACTTATAAAAATGCTGAAATTATAGCCAACACTTTGAAAGATGTTGGTATTAATCTAAATTTTGCTCCAGTAGTTGATTTAAATATAAATCCAACAAATCCTGTTATTGGGAATTTTAAACGTAGTTTTTCTGCCGATCCAACTATTGTTACTAATCATGCTTCTAAGTTTATTGAAGCTCATAAAAATCATAAAATCATAAATGTTATCAAACATTTCCCTGGACACGGCAGTTCAACCGATGATTCCCATTTACTAATAACAGATGTTACTGACACTTGGAAAGATATTGAGCTTAAACCATATATCCAACTTATTAATAATGGTATGGTAGATGTTATTATGACTGCTCATGTTTTTAATAGAAATTTAGACCCTGCGTTTCCGGCTACTCTTTCAAAAATAATTATTAATGATTTGTTACGTAAAAGATTAAAATTTAATGGAGTAATTATATCTGATGATATGCAGATGCAATCTATTCTTTCTGTATATAGTTTTGATATTGCTATACAAAAATCTATAGAAGCCGGAGTTGATATTATATTAACAGGCAATAATTCCCAACATGATAAAGGTGTTGTTGAACATATGATTAATATTATCAAAAAATTAATAAGTGAAGATAGAATTAATGAATCTTATAATAGAATTATGCGACTCAAGAAAAAATGGTTATATTAATTCAAATTTTTTTTCTTATTCCTTAGGAAAATTTATGCTTCTAAGACAACATCTTCTCATAACTAATAGTTTAATTATCAATGTTATTTAAACTTTAATAAGTATATCCTATACAACAAAATATAAAGATGATAAAATAGATTGTATAACTTTCCTCAGTGTTTTATATTGCTCAAACAGTATATTTTATATCTTATTTTAGATAAATATAATTATAAAAACGACACCAAATTTAATTATCTATAGGAACAAAAATAATGACAGCCCAAAAACTTAATACCGATTTACAAAAAATTGTTGATGCTCGTCACCATGATCCTTTTTCGGTGTTGGGCAAACATTCCATTAATGGTAAAACTACGGTACGTGTTTATATTCCTTATGCTGAAACAGTTACTATCGCAGAAGGTGACTTACCTCTGGAACGCATAAAAGGAACTGATATATTTGAATGGCAAGGTAAAGCTGAGATACCAGAACATTATCGGTTAATTTGGCGAGATAAAGACCATCGTGAGCATATTACTCATGATCCATATAGCTTTGTGCCACAATTAGCTGACTTTGATATGCACTTGTTTAGTGAAGGAAAACATTGGCATGCTTACCAATTTTTAGGATCTCATGTCCACCAAACTGATGGTATTGGGGGAATATTATTTGCGGTTTGGGCTCCAAATGCAGAACGAATTAGTATAGTTGGTAATTTCAACCGTTGGGATGGTCGTTCCCACCCAATGCGATCACATGGAAATAATGGAATTTGGGAATTATTTATTCCAGATATTGGCCCTAATACCTTATATAAATTTGAAATTCGTAATCGACAAACTGGTGAAATTCTTTTAAAATCTGATCCTTATGGACAATGTTTTGAATTACGTCCTAATACTGCTTCTATTGTAGTGGATAATATTCCATACGATTGGAAAGATGCAGAATGGATGGAGAAGCGTAAAAATTGGGATTGGTTACATGCTCCTGTGTCGATTTATGAAGTACATTTAGGTTCTTGGAAACGTGGCCCAGAAGGTGAATTTTTAAATTATCGAGAAATTGCTAAATTACTAGTAGAATATGTGACTGATTTAGGTTTTAGTCATATTGAACTAATGCCAATTACTGAACATCCTTTTGATGGTTCTTGGGGCTATCAAACTACCGGTTATTATGCTCCAACCAGTCGTTATGGAACTCCAGAAGATTTCCGTTATTTAGTTGATTATTGTCATAAACATAACATTGGTGTAATTTTAGATTGGGTGCCAGCTCATTTTCCTAAAGATGCTCATGGGTTAGGTCGTTTTGACGGTACTCCTTTATATGAACATGAAGACCCTCGTAAAGGTGAACATTTAGATTGGTCAACTTTAATTTATAACTATAGTCGTTATGAAGTTAAAAATTTCTTACTTTCTAGTGCGTTATACTGGTTAAGAGAAATGCACTTAGATGGTTTAAGAGTAGATGCTGTTGCTTCGATGTTGTATTTGGATTATTCACGAGAAGACTGGATTCCAAATGAATTTGGTGGTAGGGAAAATTTAGAAGCAATAGAGTTTATGCGTGAGTTAAATATAGTTGCTCATGCTGAACACCCTGGAGCATTAATCATGGCCGAAGAATCAACCTCATGGCCTCAAGTTACTAGACCTGCAGATGGTGGTGGACTTGGTTTCAGTGTTAAGTGGAATATGGGTTGGATGAATGATACTTTAAGTTATATGTCCAAAGAAGCTGTGCATCGCAAATATCATCAAGACATGTTAACTTTCAGTATGTTATATGCTTTCACTGAGAACTTTTTATTACCATTTTCCCATGATGAAGTTGTGCATGGTAAAGGTTCTATGCTTACCAAGATGGAAGGTGATGAATGGCAAAAGTTTGCTAATTTAAGGTTGCTTTACACTTATATGTTTACCCATCCTGGTAAGAAATTATTATTTATGGGAACTGAATTTGGTCAAGGAACTGAGTGGAATAGTGCAACTACTTTGGATTGGTATGTGTTGGAGTATGAGGGTCACAAAGGTATACAACTGCTAGTTAAAGATTTGAATAAACTGTATCATAATTCTGAAGCTCTATATAAATATGAATTTGAATGGCAGGGTTTTGAATGGGTTGATTGCCATGATTCTGAACAGTCAGTATTAATTTATCTGCGTAAAAGTGATGACTCAGAAATGATAGTTGCAGTCAACTTTACTCCAGTGCCAAGACATAATTATCGAATTGGAGTATCAACCAAAGGAACATACGAAGAAGTTTTAAATTCTGATGCTGGTTGTTATGGTGGTAGTAATGTTGGTAATGGTGCTATGATACTGGAAACTGAAGATGAACCTTGGATGGAACGACCTTATTCTATGTTAGTTGTGATACCACCTTTAGCTGGTATTGTACTTAAATTAGTTAATAAACCTATTATTGAGCAGCAGCCTACACTATTAATTGATAATGATATAGAGAATATTGTTCCAAAAATTACTCCAAAGATTTCAACTCCTAAACCATCTAAAAGTAGTAAAAAGAACTCTAAAAGACATAAAAGATAATAAAATCATTATGTCATAGTTGATAATTGTGAATTAGTGAATGAAGAATAGTTAATTACTAATGATTTTGACTTTCATTCCCAATTAATTATATATTAGTAAATATCACTAAGTATTTTTATATCGCCATGTGCCAATCGCATTGGTGCATGGAACAATATTAAATAGGTTATTTTTATGATTAAGTCCAAGTATTGGTTATTAATATTTATTTTTTCTTTGGTAACAAAATTATATGCTAACGATGATATACAAGTCGAAAAAAAGTATGTCAGATTCGCTAATGGTGATAGTTATTATGGTGATTATGAAGGCCGAAAACGTAATGGCGATGGGATTTATATTTGGGCAAATGGAGATCGATATAAAGGTGAATTTTTTGAAGGAAAACGTGATGGTGAGGGAATATATATTTGGGCTAATGACCAATATTATAAAGGAGAATATGTAGATAATAAACGGGATGGTGAAGGCAGTTATTTTTGGACTAATGGAGAACGTTTTAAAGGTGATTTTTCTGATGGGAAACGTGATGAAGGTAAATTAAAAACATTGAGTTACACTCCTAAAATACCTAAGATTGAAATAGACGTAGATACTAGAAGTAAACTCCCACCTGACCGTCCAACTACAAAAGATAGTGCCGAAAAATATGAGTTGCAAATAGCTTCTTCTAGCAATACTGAAAAAAATAATTTTACAGAAGAAAAATATGATGATTCTGACGATGAATTGGATACTACAGATTTTGCAGAAGAACCAATTGAGAAAGATGATGAAGTAGAAGACTACAATGAAGAAATAGCGAATAATTCAGAAGAGAAAATTGATGATGGTTTTGAACATGTTGAAGAAGATACTTCTACATTAGTCAAAGCAGAGTATGAAGATGAAATATTATCTGAATCTAATGAAGAGCTTATTGATATATCAAATGATATTTCTGAAGATGAAATTGATACTGATGAAAAATTGGTTGAAATGGACTCCGAATATATTGAAGAAGATACCTCTAAGCTAACTGAGATAGATAATGAGATAATATCTGAAGATAAAAAAGATATTCAGGTTAAATCAGAACAAGTTGAAATTGATAAAAATTCTATAGATATTAAGCCTAAAGCTATGTTGGCATTAGTAGTTACCAGTGCCAAATTCAATCAGCCTTCAATTCCTACTCAAATAGATATTCCAGATATTGATCCTGAAATAACAATTACTAATAATAAATCTACTATTAATCTTGTTGGCAGAGTCAAGGTAACTTGGCCAAATGGTGATTCTTATGATGGTGATTATATTAATGATGAACGTACTGGTAACGGAATTTATACTTGGGCTAATGGAGACCGTTATTTGGGTGATTTTGTAAATGGTAAAAGACATGGAGTTGGTATCTACAAATGGAAAAATGGTGATAACTATGTTGGTGAATATTTGAATGACCAACGTACTGGTCAGGGATTATATATTTGGACTAGTGGAGATCGTTATCAAGGTGATTTTAACTCTAGTTTACGTCATGGAAAAGGAACTTTAAAATGGATTGACGGTGAATTATATGGTGGCGATTTTTTAGATGGTAAACGTACAGGGAAAGGAATTTATATATCCAGTGGTGGTGATCGCTATGAAGGTAACTTTAAGGATGGGAAACGTACAGGAAAAGGTTTTTTAGTTTCAGCCAATGGAAGTTTAAAAAAATTAGAATTTGAGGAAAATCCCTATCTTTTGCAAGAACTTAATTTTAATGAAGGTAAACTCGTATCTGCTACAGCTGAAGAAATTGAGTTAGAAGAATAAAATCCTATATAAAATATAATAGCTCCTAATTTTGGAACTATTATATTTAATCACCCAAGAATCAATAATCGTTTCTTAGTTCCATCTAAAATATCTTCGGTATCCATAGGATTACCAGCCAAAGTATCTAAATACAATTCAATCCCAATCAACACATCCGCCAAAGACTTCAGCTTATCTTCTGGTGGTACAGTAGCTTCTTTAATAAATATTCGTTCGATATAGTTATTACATTGTCTAAGTAGTTTCGCAGCTCGATCATGAGATGCAACAGCTAAAAAACCTTCTACTTGTTTTAACCGACCTGGAACTTCTAGTAAGCTATCATCTTGAGTTCCAGTATCAATAAAGTTAACTATTGGTTGGATTACTTGTGCCAATTCAGTTTTAGCTTCATCAACAGCAACTCCTAATACAATTCCAAATTGTGGGGTTTCAGAATATTCAGTATCTGGACTTTGTTGTAAACGTTGTTTTGCATGTACACCTTGTACCGATAAAATATCCACCGCTGAACTTATTTTTAATAACGCATTAGCAATTTTCAATAAAGTCGGCATATTAAGAGGCTTGCGGCCTTCAGTAATATCCAAAAACAACATTGCTTGTGTTAACATAGATTTACGTTGAACTAATAGTCCAAGCAAACCTAAAGTATTAGCCATATCTCTTAGTAAGTCTACTAATGGAGAAAGTTCCGAAATAGAAGGATTATCAGCTCGATTAAATATATCTAAGGTTTCTTCTACTCTAGCAAAGTCATCTTTTAACAAAGTTACCACTACTTTCATCAATTCAATATCAGGCCCAGCAAACATCAATCTTGCAGCTGACAAAGAGGCTTCTGATGGCAAATAATCATTTAATTGAAATATAACTTTGATAGCTACAGTTTGTTTGCCTTTGGAACGAGCCTGAGCCACAAAAAATAATAAATTATTCAATAATGCTTTCGGTGGAGCAGTATTTAATGCTGCATTACCATGAGTCATTACTTGATTTATTGAAGCATCTATTTGTTTAAATAGACTAAGTATTGGTTTATTAAGAGCTAATCCTTTTTGTAATAATGCTTCTATAACTCCTTCTGCTACCCACCAAACTTTAGTAATTTGAGCAGTTCCAGTAGCCTGTTGTAAACGTTGCATCACTGTATAAAGAAATTTTAATCCTTCAACTGGTTGCTTAGGATTTTTAAATAATACAGCTAACCCTTTTTGATAAGCAACTCGCATTTGATGCATATATTTTTTCAGTTTATCATCAGTCAATTTGATTGGCTTAAAATGGGTGACAGTAACTGATAAATCTGGCGTAAACAAACTATTAGCTGTTAACGGTTTTTGTTTTCGTAAAGCTCGCAAATTATTTAATAATGGTAATAATGCCAAAGGAATATCACGTTGCACAATTGCTAAATGATCTAAATAATTAGGCAATTGAATTAAAGCTCTCATTAAAATATCATAAGTTGCTTCATTATTTTCTATTTTACCAGCTAATATAGTTTTAATTGTTAATTCAATATCTTGAACTAATAGTGCTGCTGTTTGTAATTCTAATACCTTAAGAGCTCCATAAATTTCATGTAGCCACGTTACACATTGTTGCAATGGAGCAGTTTCACTAGGACATTCCACAAACTTTTCCAAAGATTGTCGTGTTTGCTTCAAACTGTCATCAATTGTTATTTTTACCCATGTAAGGGCCGAATACTTCATAATATTTTATTTAATTCTTAATTCTTAATTCTTAATTCTTAATGAAAAACATTTAAAATTATAGCTTTAACATCAAGAATATATAATTAAGAATTGGTTTTAGTATTTTAATTAAGCATCAAGCATTCACAACTAAAGAATTACTTTAAACTGAACCACTCATTGCTTCAATTTCTTGTTTAGCAGTATCTGGTAAATTAAAACCGGATACAGAAGTCTTTAATTCATTAGCAAGGATTCCCAACCGTTCAATAGAAGCAGCTGTCTCATTAGTACCATTAGATGTTTGAGTAGTAATATCCTGAATAATTGTCATAGTTCCAGAAATATTAGAAGCCACTGCCGCTTGAGTACGTGAAGTCTGAGAAATATTCTCAATCTGACCAGCCAATTGGACTGATACTTGTTCAATTTCAGTCAATGCTTCACCAGCATTTTCAGCTAAAGATGCTCCAGAAACTACTCCAGCAGTACTATGTTCCATCGAGTTTACTGCTTCATTGGTATCTCCTTGAATAGTTTTTACTAACGCATCAATCTGTTTAGTAGCATTACTAGAACGTTCCGCCAAACGTTGAATTTCGTCAGCAACAACTGCAAAACCACGTCCAGCTTCACCAGCCATAGCCGCTTGAATTGCTGCATTCAGAGCTAAAATATTAGTCTGATCAGCAATATCATCAATTAAACCTACAATATCTCCAATTTCTTGCGAACTTTCACCTAAGCGTTTAATTCGTTTAGATGTTTCTTGGATTTGTTCTCGAATGGAATCCATTCCTGCGATAGTATCTCGTACAGCTTTAGCTCCTTTACTAGCAATATCTACTGATTTCTTAGCTACGTCAGTAGATTCAACCGCATTTGCTGATACTTTTTTAACTGAATTAGCCATACCAATAATAGCTTGACCAGCTTTAGCAATTTGTTGAGCTTGTCTTTCACTAGCTTGAGTAAGTTGACCAGCTGTTGTTCCAGTTTCTTGAGCAGCACTGGAAACTTGGACAGCGACCTTATTAATACTGATAACTAAATCTCGTAATGCCTCAATTGAGAAATTAATCGCATCAGCAATAGCACCAGTAAAATCCTCTGTAACAGTAGCATTTACTGTCAAATCTCCATCAGCTAAGTCAGAAATTTCACTCAATAAACGTAAAATTGCTTCTTGATTACGTTTTTGTTCATTTTGAGTATCTTTTAAGCGCAAACTAGTTTCTAAAGAACTAGCTTTATTAATCCTAATAATTAGGTAACCAAAAATTACTAATAAAATAAGCACGAAAAATGCCAAGAAATAGCTCAATTTTGGAGATATCGGACGTTCTTTGGTTGCTTTTATATAATCTGTTTGCAAATCTTCAATAATATTCAAAATTTTTGGATTAAGTTCTATTATATCTTGTAATGCATCTTTGGCTTTATATAATTCTTCAGATTTATCTAAAAAGAAATCAATTTTTTCAATTTTCTCATTAAACAAATCAGATAATTCTTCAATTGCTTGACGTGCTACTAGGTTTGATACTGGTGATGATATAATTGCATCTGTATCTTCTTCTTCATTACCATTCAGCAAAATTGATAAAATATCTCCAAACATTGACAGAGCATCGTCTAATTGACCAGCTGCCGCCAAATCATCGGAATCATTAACAAATGATAAACGAATTCTATCAGAAATCCTTTCTAACCACATTAATTCTCTAGTAGCTAGGCTTATTTGGATTTGGGTTGCTCCTCCGTTAATCATAGCTTTAATCATATTTTCGGTTTTTTCAACTAAATCTACAGTCATATTTTGTAAATTTGTTAAGTCGGAGTAAAGACGAATTACAGATTCTTGAGTAGCTAATAAATTTTTGATACTAATTTGGGTATTAGTTTCATCTTTTTCCCATAAAGTAATCAAAGAATCTAAGGTTGATGACGCTTGTTGAGGTGTACCTGGCATTCCTGAATCTGGATTACCATTAAGCAATTTATTTAATAGCTCATTATATTCATTCTGAGATTTAATAATATTTTTAAAACCAGCAGCGTCTCCAGTTGCAGATTGGGATGCCTGTTGGGTAATTTGCTGAGAAAGTAAACGTAATTTGGTTATATAACCTGAATATTCTTCATCATATTTATCGTATTTGACTAATAATGTAAAGACACTGATAAGCGAAATAAATGATAACAGCAATACAATTATAAAGGCAATAAGCCATGTATTTTTATTACCTAAAGATTTAAAAGATAGATTCATGTTGGCTACCGTTAATTTTAAAATGTAATTTCATAAAGCTGCATTAAGAAATAAATTATTGCTAGTTAATTTACGCATATCAAATATTGTCCAAGTAATTTTTTCATGAACAAATAAACCTTTAGCAAAAGGGGCTACTAAAACATCTTTACATGGAGTATCTAAGTCTAAAAGATGTTCTGAAAAATGCTTTATGCCAATTACTTCATCAACTAATAGTCCAGCTGAAATACCGGCTTGATTGATGATCAGCATGCGAGAACGATTATTTATCACAATAGATTCTCCTTCCAAACAGGAATTTAAATCAATTATCGGTAATAATAATCCTCTTACATTAGCTAGGCCTTTGACCCACGTTTTAGCTCCTGGAACTTTGGCTAAATTATGAGTATAGGGAATAATTTCTGATATTTCATCTAAAGGTGAAACTAAATAGATTTTTCCTAATCGAAATGCAATTCCTCGCCAAATCTGTTCAATTGTAGACTGATGTGGCAATCCCTTAGAACGTTGTTTAACTCGTCGTTCAAGGTCTTGTAGCCATTTATATGGTGAACTTGTTGTCATAATACGTTTTTAATAGAACTCAATAAGTCTTCTGATGAAACAGGTTTTACTAAAAAATCACTAGCTCCTTGCATTTTAGCCCATGCCTTATCACTATCCATATTTTTGGAAGAAACTATGATAACTTTAATAAGTTTAGTTTCTGGATTTTTAGTGATCTTACGAGTGGCTTGAAAACCATTTAAACCTGGCATCACAACATCCATTAATACAATATCAGGTTTAATATCTATAGCTTTTTGAACACCTTCTTCACCACTAGAGGCAGCTGTAATTTGATAACCTTCTTTTTCTAAAATAGCCTTAACTTCATTAGCATCTTTTGGTGAGTCATCTACTATCAATATGTGGGTCATATATATACTCTAAAACGGTTTATAATTAGCCTGCAGTCTTAGTTTCCACTACATAAGTTTTAATGGTATTTAACAATTCTTCTCTGGTAAAAGGCTTAGTCATATAATATTCTGCTCCAACAATTCTGCCTCTAGCACGTTCAAATAAACCATCTTTACTTGATAACATCACTATAGGAATCTTTTTAAAACTAGGATTATTTTTAATCAATGCGCAAGTTTGATATCCATCAAGTCTTGGCATCATAATATCAACAAAGATAATATCTGGTTTTGCTTCCATTACTTTGGATAAAGATTCAAATCCATCAGTTGCTGTGATTACTTGACAGCCAGCTTTTTTCAACAATGTTTCAGCAGTACGTCGAATTGTTTTACTATCATCGATAACAACAACTTTAATATTTTTAAAATTAATGTCGCTCATAATCTAAATTCTGTTTTGAATATCCGGTTATTCAAGCTAAACCGTGATTTAATTAATTTTTTGTATATAACTTTTGTTAAAGTCATTTTTTAGGTGATTGACTTTATTTATCTAATTCAAATAATTACTTGTACAAATACCATTGAATTAATATAACTAAAATCTTAAAATTTAGCATGAGTTACTATAAAAAATAAAATTTTATATCATGCTTTTAGGTAACTAGTCTATCACTTTAATGCTAAAAATAGCAATTATTATAAGTAAATAATATATTTTAAATAACTATAACATTCAGTTTTGCTTAAATAAAAGTTATAAGGTTAAGCAGATTTTAAATATAAAATGCTTTAATAGGAAATATTAATATTTTGATATTTTGATTTATTATATAATAACTGTTTAATAACATTATACACCTAATCTTATTTATTTGAATATGGTAATTTTTCAATAAAGATTTGATTGATATTTTTCAGGTTATACAGTTCTATTATATACATATTTATAACTGTTTAGTGTATCTTAGCTTTGATATTGCAATAATGTTTATTTACTATTTTATATTCTAATTGTACAATGTATATTTACTAACAACAAATTAATTACATGATTTCTGATCAAAAGCTTGCCCCACGTCTTAACACAACTCTACATGAACCATTAGAGCATTTAGAAAAGCATTTACTTAGCAAACAATCTGAAATTGAATATTGGTTGCGTAATCAATGGAAAAATGTCCAAATTCCATTTTATGCTTCAGTAGACTTACGCAATGCAGGTTTTAAATTAGCTCCAATTGATACCAATTTATTTCCTGCTGGGTTCAACAATTTAAATCCAGCTACTATTCCATTATGTGTACAAGCTGTACAATCTGCAATTGAACGTTTAAAAGAAACTGCTTATAAAATATTATTAATAGCAGAAAATCATACTCGCAATCTATATTATTTAGAGAGTTTAGCAACTTTACGAGATATTTTACAACAAGCTGGTTATCAAGTACGAATTGGCTCATTATTACCAGATTTAGACAAACCTCTTACTTTAGAATTACCATCTACTAAATTAGTTTTAGAACCATTAATTAAAAAAAATCATTGCATAAGTGTTGATGGATTCGTGCCATGTATTATATTATTAAATAATGATTTATCTTTAGGCCAGCCTTCTATTTTTAAAGATATTCATCAAACTATAATTCCACCATTACAATCAGGTTGGGCAACCCGTTTAAAATCAGATCATTTTACCCATTATCGGCAAGTTGCTCAGGAGTTTGCTGAACAAATAGAAATTGATCCTTGGTTAGTTGATCCTTTATTTAAAAATTGCGGCAAACTTAATTTTATGAAAAATGAAGGTTATGAATGTTTAGCTGATAATGTTGATGCTATACTAAATAATATTCAACATAAATATAAAGAATATAATGTACCTTATCAACCCTTTGTGATAATTAAAGCTGATGCTGGAAGTTATGGTATGGGAGTTATGACAGTTCATAGCACTGATGAGATAACATCATTAAATCGTAAACAACGTACTCGCATGTCGAAGACTAAAGAAGGTAAACCTATTAGTCAAGTCATTTTACAAGAAGGTATTTACACATTTGAAACTTGGGGCAATGATAATGCAGTGGCTGAACCAGTTATTTATATGATAGACCATTTTGTTGTGGGAGGTTTTTACCGAGTCCATACTAAACGTGGCATTAATGAAAATTTAAATGCTCCTGGTATGCAATTTGAACCATTAGCTTGTATTAACTCATGTGTAACCCCAGATAATCGCCAAGCTCCAGATGCTTATCCTAATCGTTTTTATGCTTATGGAGTAATTGCACGTTTAGCATTATTAGCTGCTGCTCGTGAACTTAATAATGAAATTGATATTTAATTATGTCAGAAGTATTAAATCTTAATATTATTGAAAAAATAAAAATAGCGACCGCAAAACGTGACCCTGAATTTTTGAATTCATTGGTAGATAATTTTTTAGTTCGTTCAGCTGAATTAATTACTGAAATTAATTTGGCTCTTGAACAGGACGATTTCCCACAAATTATTAAAAATATTCATCAATTAAAAGGAACATCTGCTAGTTTGGGAGCAGAAGAATTAGCTCAATTATGCCTTAAGATAGAAACTACAGATTATACTGAGATAACACAATTGGTTAAGCAATTATCAGATTGTTATAACAAAACTAAACCTGAGATAAAACAGGCATTCACTATTAAAAAATCTTAAATATTATGCGCATTAAAAGTAAATGGAATAAACGTGCTAAACCACAATCTATTGAAGAAATTGCAAAAGCTGTTGGATTTATTAGTTGGCAAATAGCAACTAATAGTTTATTGGAATTGGAAAATAATGGTTATGAAACTAATGAGCAAATTCAACGTTTAAAAATTATTCAAGAATTCTTAATATTTTTACTACAAGTTGCTGATAGACTAGTTTATGAACAATTAAATACTGAACAACGTCAATTATTTATTACAACTTTAGCTCTTCATGTTGCTGATACTCTAGTTGATAATCAAAAGGATGTTGGTGATTTTGCAGGTACAGATACTTTTATTAACTTATTAAATCAACGTTCAGAAGATTATTCAGAATTGAGTTTTAATAATGATGAAGCTGGATTTGACTTTTTGCGTTATTTTGGTGAGCAAATAGCTATTATTTTACAAGATAATCATTTTGTTAGTCAACAGATTGTTGATATAGAAGGGCCAGATGTAGTAGAAAAATTACAAAAAGGAATTAAAGGGTTATTTTCCTAGTTTTATTATTTAATAATCTCCAAAATTTGAGGTTCAAACCTGGCAGGTTTTAAAAACCTGCCAGGTTTAGTTTCGGGTTTTATTGAATATCTACAGTAAAAATTAAGGATTAAAAATAACGTTTTCTCCAATAGTAACTTGGTTTTCATCCTCAAATATAACATCATTAGCGATTATAACATTTTCGAGATAACTATCTTTCTTAATAACTAGAGTTTCTAGTTTTGCAGGATATTCAGGATTACCTATTATTTGTCCACATAAAATTTCTCCAATAATTATAGTATTTGATTCTAAATCTACATCGCAGATTCCATCAATTTCGCTATTATTAAAAATTGTCCCTCCTAAAGTACCGCCTGAAATAGAAGCACCATGAAAGGCTATATTTTCAATCATCCCATTATTGATAATTGTGCCAGTTAACACTCCTTCAATTTCATTATTATTTGAATTCAGACCAGTTATTTTTACATCAGCTTCAATAGTTAAATTAGAAGCCCAACCAAAAATTATCATATCTCCAATTACAATTGCATTGGATACACTAGCATTTTCAGCAATAAATATGTGTCTCCTACTTCTCTGTTTTGGAAAGTGCAGTATGTATGAATTTCACTTCTATCTGGGCATTTTTTTGGTAGTGATGAAGTTGTGGTAATTTTGGGTGGTTCAGTAGTTGTTAAAATGTTAGCAAATTCATCTTTTGATAGTTCAACAGGTTTATCTTCTGATTCTATTTCAGTAGAATCATCTTCTGGAATTTTTGAAGTAGAATCATCTTCTATATCATCATCCAAAATAGTTATTTCTATTGCAGTTAAACCTAAACTTGCATTACCAGTTACATCAGTTAATTTAAGAGTGAACGTTTCATCTTCTTCTATATTTTCATCAGCTAAGATAGAGATTGTTATTTCCTTATCTTTACTGTCACCATCTTCCCAAGTTAAAGTGCCATTAGTTATGATAAAATCTTCTCCTGCTTTGGCAGAACCATTTAATGTGGTAAATTTTACAGTTACTTGGTCAACAGTATTTTCAGTACGTTTCACAACAATAATAACTTCAGTTGTTTCAAAAGCTATTTTTGTTTTTTCGGTTAATTCTATAATACTTGGTGTGATTTCAGTCTCTTCAAGTTCAGGAATAGAAGTGGGAATATTAGGCTTATCAACTTCAACATCAGGAACCGTTGGAGGAGCATTAGGTTCATCAATTACCGGTGAAGCAGTCACAGTAAAAGCATTCAAAAGAGCAACAATTTCTCCACCAGTGGTAATATAAATATCACGCTTTCCTTTTGAAGCATTAGCAGCAATTTTTATTGTAACAGTTGCCTGAGTTTTATTGATTACTTCAACTGGTAATACTTCAATACCATTATCATTTAAAAATGTAATTTCAGTTATACCATCAATAAAATTAGTATTACTACTTGAAATAGTTAAAGTTAACTCACTATCCTGTTTGCTTTCAGCTGGAACTATATTATTAATCGTGGCAGGTTGTGAAGAATCATCTCTAACTAGTAGAAGTCCAATACTATCATCATTAGCAGTTTCTTCATCAGTGGTTATAGTTAGATTATGAAAACCCTTAAAACTATCTTTATTAATATCGATAAATACAGTCATAAAGGTAGGACTTTTGATAACTTTATCTACAACAATTATGGTATCATAGTCAAAATCTAATATAGAATTTTCATTAAAATTAGTCTTTTGCCCATAGATTAGCATTTCCAAATTACTTGCATTATCAGATATAATTGATGGAGTAATACTTAATATTTAAGGTTTACCAGATGGTTTTACAACCTTAAGTATACTCTCTCCACCAACTATTTCTTCATTTCCATCTTCTGAAATTATTACGACTTTAATATCATAAAAATCGAGATTAGTTTGAGAAGGTATTTTAATATTTATAACCATTTCAATATTTGATAATACTGCCCAACTCTTTGCTATGATGCCACCATTGATAGTGATATTGTCAATATTTGCTTCATTAAATTCAGTCTGTGATGAGGTTTCAATTAAAATATCAGGTAGTGTTATAGATGTAATATTATAAATAAGATTATGTCATAATAAAATATATTTGATATTGCAAAATTATTTTATAACAAAATGATATAAAAACACATATTACAAATAAATTTTGGTAGTCCTGAAGGAAGTAGTGATGTATAATAAAAAACAAAT
>DAOUSL010000399.1 GCA_030627235.1 Thioploca sp. | reverse complement strand
TGTGGGTAATCCTGCGCAATTGCCGCCAATAATTCGTGATACGTTGCTATCTCCCGTGTTTGATTTAGTTCCTTCGGACTCTAAGTTAAGAGTTAATATGCATACAATCGTTAGACAAGCTGCTGATAATCCCATTATTAAATTAGCAACTGAATTACGTACATATTTAGAAGAACCCGAACGAGCTAAAAGAGTTCAACCTACAATTGAAACCATGACCATAACTGATGATGAAAATATTGTTAAAGGAATTAAGGTCGTTAGTAATTACCAAGAGTATGTTGATTTATTAGAAACTTATATTAATCGATACGATTCAGAGTTTGAACAGGATTATGTCCGTGTTGTTAGTGGCACTAATGAATCTGTATGTGGATACAATACTTTAGCGCGTAGGCAGGTTACTAACCCCGATAAAAAGGACTTATCAGTTCCCTTTGAGCAGGATGATACGTTAGTTTTCAACGAAGCTGTGGAAGATAAGCATGGTAATGCAATACTTTATAACAATGGACAAGAGGTATCTGTTAAAACCACTCCTGTAAAATTTCAACATGACGCTGGGTTCATGTGCTGGAAGTTCTTAATTTCAGGCACAGGCATCAACGGAGATGAAGTATTAGTGATTGATGATGAAGATCGTAAATCGTATACGCAAACAATGCAACGACTTGCAAATCAATGTATATTAACGGCTCATGCAAAAGTAACTGATGGTAATTACCGATACTGGTCTGAGTATTATAAAATTAAAAACTCAATAGTAGACCTACGACCACATTACGCATTAACCGCTCATAAATCACAAGGTTCAACTTTCCAAAACGTATTTGTAGACTTTGAAAACATTTTCCGCTCACCAGATAAAGATGCAGCTAGAAGAGCCTTTTACGTAGCAATCACCAGAGCCACAGATTTAGTTGTTATTTATAAACCTTGACAATAGTTTAATGAAGCTGGTATGATTTAAACAAATCTAGCTCAGATGTAATTGTATAGTTATAAATAGGTAATAGGTGATTTATGGAAGATAGAGAATTTTTAATGTGGCTTCATTCAAGATTGACAGCTGTCCACGGTGAAGAAGAGACTGTTGATTATATGCACAAACTAAGAGCGATAATTAGAGCCACTAAAACTGGGAAAATATGAATAGCTGTAACTCTTTATTTGAATTGCAAAAGGAAATTAAAGAAGTTTAAATTTATAACGAACAAAGCTCAGTTGACTAGAATGCTATGATTTAAGGCGATTGAAAGGAAAAGATTATGAGTAAATTATATATAACAGTAAACTTTGACTTTGTTAGTTGAAACGAGTTGTCGTATATTGAAGGATTAGAAAGCAAGTCCGATTTTGAAACAAACTGTTTAGAGTTCTTTTGTTTTG
>DAOUSL010000103.1 GCA_030627235.1 Thioploca sp. | reverse complement strand
TTTATGCAATGTACTCTATTAAAAACCAAACTTCACCGTGCTTGTGTAACTCATTCAGAATTAGATTATGAAGGTTCTTGTGCTATTGATGGTGAATTATTAGATATTGCAGGCATATACGAATATGAGCAAATTCATATTTATAACCTTAAAAATGGTGAAAGGTTTATTACCTATGCAATTCGAGCCGAAGATGGTTCTAAAATAATATCAATCAATGGAGCTGCAGCACATAAAGCTGATCCAGGAGACCGAATTATTATTTGTAGTTATATCGGCTTAACCGCTCAAGAAGTGAAAACTCAGCGACCTATTTTAGTTTATTTAGATGAGACTAATAAAATTATAAATACCCGCCATACCATACCACCGCATATATAGCAAAATATGACTTGCATTAACGATAAACTTATGATAGCATACCCAATAAATATATGAATTCAACAGGCACGTAGCTCAGTGGTAGAGTATTACCTTGACATGGTAGAGGTCGGTGGTTCGATCCCACTCGTGCCTACCAACTAAATTTCTAAAATAAGCACGGACTTTTGAAAGTTACGTGCTTTTTTCTTATGCCTATTATCACATTACCTGATGGCAATCAATGCCAGTTTGAAACTCCAGTAACAATAGCAGAAGTGGCTAATAGCATTGGTGCTGGACTAGCTAAAGCAGCCATAGCTGGCAAAATTGATGAATGCTTGTTAGATATATCAACAGTTATAACAACTGATGTTAAATTAACAATTATTACTGATCGAGATGAAGAAGGATTAGAAATCATCCGTCATTCCTGTGCCCATTTAATGGCTCAAGCAGTTAAAAGTCTGTTTCCTACTGCTCAAGTTACTATTGGACCAGTGATAGAAAATGGTTTTTTCTACGATTTTGCCTACGAAGAAAGTTTCACCCCTGATGATTTAGAAAAAATCCAGTTTAAAATGCAAGAATTGGTAAAACAAAATTTACCTATAACACGTTCTGTAATGTCTCGTGATGATGCAACTAAATTTTTTCGGGAAGGTGGTGAAGAATATAAAGCTAAAATTATCGAATCCATCCCTAATAATGAAGAATTATCTCTCTATCAACAAGGAGAATTTACCGATTTATGTCGTGGACCACATGTACCAAATACTGGTAAGATAAAAGCCTTTAAATTAATGAAATTAGCAGGTGCTTATTGGCGTGGTGATTCTAATAATGAAATGTTGCAACGCATTTATGGCACAGCATGGACTAATAAAAAAGACTTAAAATCCTATTTGCATCGATTAGAAGAAGCAGAAAAACGTGATCATCGCAAATTGGGCAAGCAACTAGATTTATTTCATATGCAACCCGAAGCCCCAGGAATGATATTTTGGCATGATAAAGGGTGGAAAATTTATTTACAGATTACAAGTTATATTAGAAAATTACTGCGTGAAAATGACTATCAAGAAGTCAATACTCCGCAATTAGTAGATCAAAGTCTATGGGAAAAATCTGGTCATTGGGATAAATTTGGTGATATGATTTTTAGCACTAGTTCCGAAAATCGGGATTATGCAGTTAAACCAATGAACTGTCCATGTCATATCCAGATTTATAATCGTGGAATTAAAAGTTATCGTGATTTACCATTACGCATGGCAGAATTTGGGTCTTGTCATCGCAATGAGCCATCTGGAACTCTACATGGTATAATGCGAATTCGTAACTTTGTTCAAGATGATGCCCATATTTTTTGTACTGAAGATCAATTGCAACAAGAAGTATCTGATTTTATTGATTTAGTATTTAAAGTTTACACTGACTTCGGTTTTAGCGATATTATTATTAATTTATCTACCCGACCTGAGAAACGAGTTGGAGATGACGAAGTTTGGGATAAAGCTGAACAGGCATTAGAATTAGCTTTAAACAATAAAGAGTTGGATTGGGATTTACAACCTGGTGAAGGTGCATTCTATGGTCCTAAAATAGAATTTGTACTTAAAGACTGTATCGGAAGACTTTGGCAATGTGGTACAATTCAAGTTGATTTTTCTATGCCAGGTCGATTGGGAGCTGAATATATTGCCAGCGATGGTAGTAAACAAGTCCCAGTTATGTTACACCGAGCTATTTTAGGATCATTAGAACGATTTATTGGTATACTTATTGAAGAACATGCTGGGGTTTTACCAGTTTGGTTATCGCCAGTTCAAGTTGCAGTATTGAATATCACTGATGCTCATGCTGAATATGCTCAAAATATAGCAACAAAATTAATAAAATTTGGATTTAAAGTAGTAACTGACTTGCGTAATGAAAAAATTGGGTTTAAAATTCGTGAGAATACTTTACAAAAAATCCCTTATCTGTTGATAATTGGAGGACGTGAAGTGGAAAACCAACAAGTGGCTGTACGATTGCGAAATGGTGAAGATAAAGGTAGTATATCGCTGGAAGCCTTCATTGAGCAATTGGAAGCTGATATAATTAATCATGTTTAGGAGGAAACTTAAATTAAACGTACCCGTCTAAATAAGGCAATTACGGCAACTGAAGTTCGTCTCATAGATGTTGACGGTAAGCAAGTTGGCATAGTTCCTCTTGAAGAGGCACAAAAAAAAGCTTCGGAAGCCACATTGGACTTGGTAGAAATTGTACCACATACCAAACCGCCAGTTTGTAGGGTAATGGATTATGGTAAATATCTGTTTGAAGAAAATAAAAAACGGAATAAAGCCAAGAAAAAGCAAAAACAAGTTCAAATCAAGGAAGTTAAATTTCGTCCAAATACAGATGTAGGAGATTATCAGGTAAAACTACGCAACCTGACACGTTTCTTAGAAGAAGGGGATAAAGCCAAAGTTACCTTACGTTTTAGAGGTCGAGAAATAGCCCATCAAGATATAGGCCGTGACTTGCTAAAACGTGTAGAAACTGATCTATTAGAATTTGGGAATGTTGAACAACACCCTAAAATGGAAGGTCGACAAATGGTAATGACAATTGCCCCTATCAAGAATAAATGAATTAAATTAATGCAATTCTTAATGCTTAATTCTTAATGCTTAATTGAAATCAAAGGCATTTTAAGAATGGAATTTAAATTACGTTTTTAAGAATTAAGAATTAAGAATTAAAACAATGCGAGCTAAATCATGCCTAAGATAAAGAGTAACCGAGGAGCATCAAAACGTTTTCGTGCTTCTGCTGGTGGTATTAAACGTGGCCAGAGTCACCGTCGCCATATTCTTACCAAAAAAAGTACCAAACGAAAACGTCATTTACGTTCTCCACTTATGTTGGATAAGGCGGATGTGAATATGATTAAACGCTTATTACCATATACGTGAGGATATTATGCCAAGAGTAAAACGTGGTGTTACTGCACATGCCAGACATAAAAAAATTCTAGACCAAGCTAAAGGTTATCGTGGAGCTAGAAATAACATATATCGGGTTGCCAAACAAGCTGTAATTAAAGCAGGTCAATATGCTTATCGAGATCGTAAACAACGGAAACGTCAGTTTAGACAGCTATGGATAATTCGAATTAATGCTGCTGCTCGAGAATATGGTTTATCTTATAGCCTTTTTATCAATGGTTTAAACAGAGCAGAGATTGAAGTTGATCGTAAAATGTTAGCAGAATTAGCAGTATTTAATAAAGATGCGTTTGCAGTTTTAGCTGAAAAAGCCAAAGCAGCGATAGCATAAAATATTGAACTAAAGTTGGTTAAATAGCTGACTTTAGTTTTTTATTAATTAGTATTTAATGTCTAAAATACCTCCAATATCCCATTCATAATACCTTCTATATTATTGCAATTAACTTTGTCCATAATTTTATAGAGCCTAACAATCATGCTTACCAACGATAATCAGATTGATTCATGTTTAGAGAATATTTGTAATCAAGGTTGCCAAGTGGTAAATCAAATAATTAATCAATTAGAAAATGATCAAACAGTTGATATTATAGAACATTTAACTACCAAACAAAAAATACGTTTATTACAAGAATTAAAAGATATCATGATGGTTTATTCTGGTTCATGTACTTACCCTGAGAGATAAGATATAATTTATATGGTAATTTTTAATTAAGTTTAAAATCAATAATTTAATTAGGAAATACTGTATATTTTAAGTATAGTGGATAAGCAAAGTATCAGCTGCCTATCTGAATTATAACAGTTTGATATTTATACATACTTTAATAACTATGATAGTTTACCTAAATGGTAAGTTTTTACCCTTGGAAGAAGCCAAGATATCCGTACTAGACCGTGGTTTTATTTTTGCTGATGGTGTGTATGAAGTAATACCTGCATATGGCGGGAAATTGTTCAGACTATCAGAACATTTGCAACGTTTAGAAAATAGTTTAAATAGCATTAAATTGCCAAATCCACTAACTGAGTCGGAATGGATTGAAATACTGGAAACAGTGATAGCCAAAAATTCTGGTACTAATCAATCAATTTACCTGCAAATAACTCGTGGGCCAGCAAAACGAAATCATAGTTTTCCTGAGCAGATTATACCAACCGTATTTGTGATGAGTGAAGAATTAAAATCATTGCCTCCTTCCACTGGAGTAAAAGCTATCACTTGTAACGATACTCGCTGGCAGAATTGTGATATTAAATCAATAGCTTTATTAGCAAATATCTTATTGCGCAACCAAGCGGTAGAAACTGGAGCTACAGAAGCAATTTTACTTCGGGATGGTTATGTGATGGAAGGAGCAGCTAGTAATGTATTTGTTATTGTTGATAATATTGCCATTACTCCTCCTAAAAGCCAATTTATTTTACCAGGAATTACCCGTGATTTAATTCTTGAGGCAATGAATGCTGCTAAATTACCTTGCAAAGAAGCTGATATTCCAGTAGCTCAACTTGAAGCAGCAACTGAAATTTGGATTACTAGTTCTACTAAAGAAATCGTTCCTATAATTGAATTGGATGGTAGGACAATTGGGACTGGAAAACCAGGTAGAGTTTGGTCTCAAGTTTGCGAAATATATCAAGATTATAAACAAAGATTATATTCTAATGACTGATTCTGAAGAGTTATTTGACTTTCCTTGTGAATTCCCTATTAAAATCATGGGAATTGCTGATCCTAATTTTGAAACTATGATGGTAGAAATTATCCAACGCCATATTGGTTCTTTCAATTCGGTAAAATACCGGAATTCAAATGGTGGAAAATACAAGTCAGTAACAATTAATTTCATTGCACAAAGCCGGGTTCAATTAGATTCGTTATATATGGAATTAACCCAGCATGAATTAGTAAAAATGGTATTATAGTAATTCTTAATTATGAATGCTTAATTCTTAATTAAATTCAAAATAAATATCAATTACTTATATTGCTGTAATCTATCTAATCATCTTGCAAATATCTTTCATAAATTTAATAAAATGAATATGGACTTTACTGTTAGACTTGATGATGATTCTGGCATGAAGTCTGAATCTAAATAATTATGAAAGATATAGCAATTTGTTTTGTAGATAATTTTTTTGTAAACATAATTAGAGATGAACAAAAACTTGGTTGGGCAGGTCGTCTATGTTCATTGTCTCAGAATGATAAATTGGAAATAACCTATTATAATGTGAATTAAGAGCTAAATCGAATATTTCCCCAGAAAAGCAGCAGAGAGTCTTCAAAAAACATGAACGAGAAGTCCAGCGTAAGAGCGAACTTTACCAGCAGATTCAATCCCCGATTTTCGTTCAATCCAAGCGAATAATGTTTCTATAGGTTGAGGTATTCGTGATACTGCTGTTGAATACAATTTATCAGCAGAATCTAAACGAGTTTGCCCTTTACATTTTTTAATTGGTGTATATACAACAAGAGATTGTTTAGCCCAAATATCTTCTTCATCTGGTAGTTTATAAGCTTTATCACCATAAATTGTTATGAAGAAATGGACGTATTTGCTCAAAAATTTTGCCGTCATTATGACTTGCACCAGTAACTCCAATGTATTCAGGGCGTGGCAAAGTACCAGACTGGGAACGTCTAACGATATGAACTCGTACTCCATAATAGTTTTTTAGTGGAGCACTGCATTTGCAAGTACAGGTATAACTTTAGCATTGAAACGATGCCCGTGTTTCGCCAATGAAACAGGGAAAAAATCTATCAGCCATGCATCATTACATTCATCATTAGAACGTTGGTCTAAAATTATGCAGAAACGGCAGGTTGTTTGGGATATTTATCGATATTATTTAGATAGAGATACTTTACAGAGTATGCCGGAAAACCATATTCCAGCTATTTTATCTATTAAAATCAAGGATGATTCCATAGAACGATTCGCCAAATGCCAGATTCAAACTCGACGCTGGTATTACCCGCCATTAGATAAACATCCAGCTTTTATCGATATAGCAAAATTCTCACCTCAAGCCAATGATTATTTACCAATAACCGAAAATTTAAATTTATTGGGTATACCATTTCATACCTCACTCACAGAAGCCGATATTATTTATATTTGTAAGCAGTTATAGCAATGCTTAATTCTTAGGAATTAGAACTCAATAAAATATGATACTTAAAGACCTGACAGGTTTTCAAAACCTGTCAGGTCTGCCTGAGAGTTTCGGCAATTATTAAATCCTGAATCCTTAATGAACTTCAAGATAATATTAAATTCATAATTTATGCAAAAAACTATCTTTAGCGGCGAATCCTAATTGATGGTTATTTCGGGAATGGAGCGAAGCGTATTTCTCGAAAACTAAGTAACATCGGAAATTTAAATGAATTCTGCCATCCGCAATGCCAATGCAGCTATAGTCAAAGAAGGAGATTCTCCACCACCAGATGAAGGAAATACAGAGGCATCAGCAATATAAAGATTTTGCCAACGATGGCTACGCAAATTCGCATTAACCACTGAATTATCTGCTTTAATACCCATGCGACAAGTGCCAAATACATGAGTTGTATTGAAAAAGTCGTAATTACTATAACGCTCGAAAGTTTTTTCTGCTCCAGAGGCATGTAAAATAGCAGTGTTAGTATTAGCAATAAAACTTAAACGTTGTTTATCTAGCTCTGTCAATTGGCTATGGATACGAGCTAAAGGAATACCATGTTCATCAGTTTGTTTGGTATCTAAATCAATATAAGTATCTTTATTCGGTAAAAATTCTCCAATGCCAGTTATACCCAATACATTGGCACAACTTTGCCGCATCGCTTGTTTATGTTTTCGCCCCCAGCCTGAAATAACTCGAGTGGCATATTGTCCAGCACCAATAAAACCAGCTTCGGCTACTGCGGGTGAAAAACGACAACCCCCGATTATATTTGGAATTGCATCTGGAGCATTGTAATCCCAACAGATAAATCCACTTGGTAAACCACGATGGCTGCCTAATGGTTCTGGATGTAAAGCCAAACTAGTGTGAAATAGCGTTTCCATAAAATTACGTCCAACCTGTCCGCTGTCATCACCAACTTCAGAAGCTAATAGTAAACGGGGAGTTTCTATAGCACCTGCTGCTAGAACATACAATGGTGCATTAAATTTATGTTGGCCTTTATTATCTGCTATGATTACACTGCTAATTTTAGCATTTTTATCTGTTTCCAAACGTAATACTTGTACTCCGGTTTTTATTTCACATCTTCCAGTTTGTAAGGCTGCATGGATAAATGTTACATCAGCACTACCTTTGTCACTACGAGGACAGCCCAAATTACAAGCAGCACAGTAATTACAAGCTGGACGGTTGGCATAAGGCTTTGATAATACAGCTAAACTATTTGGTGTCCAACTCAAGTTTAACTTATTGAAACCTTTAGCTAAAATTTGTTCAGCATAACTGGGAGCATGAGGTGGCAATGGAAATGGAGCCGAACGTTGTCGTACACCAGAATTATCTCCGGCTACACCAATTAAATTTTCGGCTTGAACATAATAAGGTTCCAATTCTGCATAGGTAAGAGGCCAATCTGCCGCTACCCCAAAATGAGTATACATTTGCATAGCTTCTGGGTGCAAACGGTGAGCTTCGCCAGTGAAATGTAAAGTTGAACCACCTACTCCACGTACATGGTGATAGGCAGCGAATTTACGTTTGCTAGTGATATTTATCAAACCAAGTTGATGATTCCAAGAGCGTAATTTACTCCATTTTGTATCATCTAAAACTTGCTCAGTACCAAAAGTATATTTACCTTGACTATTGGGTTTGAATGGAAAGCGTTTTTTTTCCCAATCTGGTTGGTTTAAATGGTAATCAGTAGCTGGATTATAAGTTGGACCAGCTTCTAATATTAATACTTTTAAGCCACGTTTACTTAAAGCATATGCAGAAGCAGCACCTCCCATACCAGCACCGATTATAATTACATCGTAATCAGACATGGGTACACCGTTGTTGGTAATTTATAAAACCTATTGGTTGTGGAGTTTGTTCCCATACTGTACCAATGCGACTGCGTGGGTCGGTATAATAGAGTTGCATAGCTCGTAGATGCGAGTAACGGAAAAATCGGTTGGGTAGGTAATGGAATGGAGATTGAGTGGCAAAGGTGATAATAGTATTAGCTTGGGTTTCGTTTAGTTCTACAAAAGATAAATTATAGTTTTGTAATGCAACTTGATTGAGCCACGAACAGCCTTGTCTTACTAAAACTAACACAGCTATATCTTGTTCAGCTTCCTGCCAAAGTTTATGGTCGATTTCCAAGTCTAATGCACCGGGTGTTTGGTCAGTCGGAATTAAATGGTCAATCCAGCTACGCCAAATCAGTTTCTCATGATTAGTTACAGGTAAGAAAATTGATTTAAGCATCCAACCTGCACTGATCAATAAACTACCACCTAATAAACGTTGTAGTAGTAAACGGCGGTTCATCAAACTTGCCGATTCTTTTTAAATAATATTCCAGCACCTAATAGAGCCATGAATAATGCTAAGATTGCTAATACCCAATTGTTTTTCACTGAAGCACTAAAAGGAGGAGGAGCAGGAGGACAGGCATAAGTCATGGTATTGAGTGGAAATGTAGAACCTGCTGACAAAGCACTTCCATTCAAATTACCATAACAATTTCCGGGAGTAGAACCTGTTTCATTACATACTAAGTTTACGGTTAAAGTATCACCTGTTGTGTGACTACCAACATTATTATAAACCTGTGAATCAACAGCAACATCATGGGGATTATTAACAGAAGAATCACTCCAAGCTTGATTACTTATGGTCTGTGTTGCTTGCCCAGTTTCAAGGGCTAGGATATCATAATCATAACTATAACTTGAAAAAGTTGAAGCCTCAGTAACAATAATAGCAGAACTTCCTGTAATAACTTGTTGTCCTGCATTACAAGCAGCAGGATTAAATGTTAATCCTAAGTCGGCAGGTGATACGGTTAGAATAGGAGGAGGATCACCAGCCCAAACAGATTGAGAAAAGACGAGAAAAATGATTGTAATGATTGATAATAATTTCATATTTAGTTTCCTACTCTTAAGTTTAAGTATGGAATGCTACTACATTAATGAATAAAAATCAACTTCTTACTGAGGAGAATTTTTCTCGTTCCCAACGCGTTCAATGCCATTAAGGAATTAGAACTCAATATGATACTTAAGACCTGAGAGTTTCGACAATTATTAAATCCTAATCCTAAGTTAAGCAAATTTTAACTTCGTTTCTATCTAAACCGCTATCATAAAGTATTTTAACACCTTCGGAACCAATACGCTATTTAAGAAAGATGCCTATTGAATATTATGGAATGTAAAATTTATTTTGCAAAACATTGCCAAAGCTAATCTTTAAGATTTCAAACGTTGGTAAGACAACACTATATAGAGAGGAGCGGTATGAGATGAAAGTCTCACGTACCGTTTTGAAGACGAGTCCGACAGGGCGACTTGTTGGGCTTAGTTTAACAATATTAACCTTACTCCAAGATAACGTGATTTTGTAATTATTATCAACACTGCTAGAAGCAACAACCATATTACCTTTTACTCCAAAACTAACCCCAAACTCCACTGTCATGGTATCTGGTTTCTGACTCAAATCTTGCAACCGGTTTAATCCTACTTAAACTTTTCTCAAGCGGTTCTGGAGCTTTATTAACCGTATCTTCAACTCTCCCAACCCTAGCAGCACCTCCAGCCGATTCAGGCTCATTAACTTCAACCAATACTGTACCTTTATCATTTTCCAAATCAAACTCGACTAATTGTTTCATTTTACTTTCCTTTCTGATGTGATTACAAGCAAAGGATTTCTCAATAGTTATAGAAATTCCTTACCTAATTAAATATTTCTGCGTAACACCAATTATAATATCTTATGGGTAGTCTTAAATATAGTAGTGGCAATCATTTAAAATTATAGTAAAATAAATCTATTATCAAATTTACCACTACTATATTTAGGACTACCATTTTTTACTTTACCATTTCTACTTTTTTTTATATATTTTTGTTATTTCATATAGATAGGTAGTTACAAACTTTTTATATATAGCAATTCTTAATTAAATTTAACTAAAATATAAATTACTTGATATAATAATATTTATTTCATAACTATAAAAAATATTTTTATAACATTGATCGCTAAATTATATAATGGACGTACTATTGAATACTATCCAGAAGTGATAGGAGAAGGTGCAACCAAGCAAGCTTATTTTACTAAAGATAAGAAATTTGTTATATGTTTCTATAAAAATAACAATAATAATTTAACTCGTTTGCAAAAAATTTTAACTGTTTTTAATCCTACTATTGATAATAAATATTGGCAAGAATTATTTTGTTGGCCACTAGATATTGTTGTAGAACCAAAACTAGGAGTGTTGCTACCAGCTTATCCAACTAACTTTTTTTTTAGTAATGGCCGTTGGCAAAATAAGGCAAAAAGAAGTCGTTGGTTTATTAGTGTTAAATTACGAAATTATTTACCTGCTATAGAACAGAGTAACTGGCTTAGTTATTTTAATCTTTGTATCTTACTGGCTAGGGCTGTTAATCGTCTACATTTAGCAGGATTAGCTCATACTGATTTATCTGATAACAATATTTTAATTGATCCGCCAACTGGCAAAATATTAATTACCGATCTTGATACTTTAGCAATCCCGCAAATATTTATTCCTGTAGTTGATGGTACTCCTGGTTATATTGCTCCCGAAGTTCTTACAACAATTGAATTATCACCTAATGATAATAATAAAAATTTAGCTAATATTAATGCTGATCAACATGCTTTGGCAGTATTAATCTATGAGTTTTTACTCAATCGGCATCCATTACGAGGTTTAAAAGTTAATTCTACTAATTCTGCTGAAGAAGATGAATATCTTAGTATGGGCAGCAAAGCCTTATTTGTAGAAAATCCGACTGATTATTCCAACAATATAACAACAAATTTACCTTTAACAATTTTAGGAACAACTTTAACCAAATTATTTTATCAGGCATTTGTAATTGGCTTACATATCCCCCATTTAAGGCCTACTGCTTATCAATGGGAAAAAGCTTTAATAACCACTTGGGATAAATTATATCCTTGTGCTAACTGTAAACAACAATGGTTTGTTTTCACAGAATTACAATGTCCATTTTGTCGAATACCAATTGATAAACCGATTCCTATTTTAACAATTTTAGCTCAAAAACTGCCAGATAAATGGTTACCAATTAATGAAATAGTAATCTATGATGGTAAATATTTATTCAGTTGGCATGTATTTGACAATATTTTTCCAAATTATTCAGTAGATAAAACCCCTTTAGCCTATTGTATTTTCTATCAAAATAAATGGTTATTAGTAAATTTATCATTAACTTCATTGACCATAGTTGATGGTAAACAAATCCATATTAATCAAGTAGTAGAATTAAAAGCTGGAATGAAAATTTACCTTTCACGGGAAATTAATGGTTGTATGATTAAAATAAGTTATAAAACCAGTTGTTGATTTTAACTATTAACAAACCCAAAAAAATGTTTTATAATATTGTTATATGACACAACTTACCAGAAAAATATTTCGTAGGAGTAATCCCTTATGGTTACCCAACATAATATTTCATAGTGTCCATTATTCAATTAAAAATTTCTGTGTAACTTCAGTTATTTAAATATCTCAATAAAAAAATCCTGCGTAATTACTTTAAAGTGAGCCAAAAAAATGAGCCTAAACTCTGCTAATATTCTAATTGTCGATGATATAGAAGATAATCGTATAGTTCTATCCCGTTTAGTAAAAATACAGGGTCATGTGCCTATCCTAGCCGAGGATGGTTTGATTGCTTTTGAAAAACTAAAAGAACAAGATATTGATCTGGTTTTATTAGATATAATGATGCCAAATATAGATGGTTATGAGGTATTAAGCCATATTAAAGATACAGTTGCTTGGCGACATATTCCAGTTATTATGATTACAGCATTAGATGACGTGGATAGTGCTGTAAATTGTATTGAAATAGGAGCTCAGGATTATTTAACTAAACCATTTAAAACCGTGTTGTTGCGTGCTAAGATTACCTCATGTTTGGAAAGAAAATTTTGGCATGATAAAGAAAAGGATTATCTACGCCAAATTGAGCAAGCTAAGTCACAGTTAGAAGAACAAGTTCAGAAAAAAACTAGAGAGCTTGCCGAAACTAATAAAAAATTAGAAGTTTTAGTTAAGGCAAAAGGAGATGCTATTAAAATAGCATACTATGGATTTCATAGTTCTATACAAGATTTATTTAAAAGAACGGCTAGAGTTCCATTAGAAGAAGTGAATGAATTAATGAAGACAATCAGAAAATCAGCTCAAATTGATTCAACCACGATAATGTTAGTTTTTGAAATTAAATCGGTGCAAGATATTTTAAAAACAGCAATTAATTCAGCCACTGAATTTGCTCAATTTAGACATGTGAAAATAGGTAAATTGCCTAAATGTGGCAGACAGAGTTTAGAACCTGATATGTTAGATACAATGTCTATTGTAGACAATGATATAGAACAGGATTCATTACGAAATGACCTGTCCGCTTTAACAGTTGATGATAAAAATAGCTTGCAACAAAAGAAAATGTGTGCTGATGCCTTGACCGATATTTTAAAAGTTGCAATAAAATTTTCTAATTATGATAATTCTATAGAGCTTTCTTGTGAACCGCTTCAAGATGAGCTAGTAATTGGTATTCATGCTACTGGATGTATTATTCGAGAAGCTGAAATAGCAGATTTTTTTACAATACCTACTTTAGAACATAAAATAGCTCCAGGTAGATATCCTGGTACTGCTGCTGCCACTGCAAAAAATATAATTGAATTATTAGGTGGTTCATTAACAGTAGAAAATAGGGATACAACTGGTGTCTCATTTATTATTAAATTAAGACGTGATAATTTATGAATTTAGCTCGTTTACAAGCTCTTCAAATAGAACTAAAAAAGTTAGATTTAGATGGTTTTTTGATTCCACACGCTGATGAATATCAAGGTGAATATTTACCACCTCATGCTAGAAGATTAGAATGGTTAAGTGGTTTTACTGGTAGTGCTGGTTTGGCAATTGTAAATAATAGTGAATCTGCTATTTTTGTAGATGGGCGTTATACTTTAGCAGTACGTGAGCAAGCTAAAAATTTTAAATCATATAATTCCAAAAATCATCCGCCTAATAAATGGTTATTACAACAACCAGCCAGTAAAATAGGTTATGATCCTTGGTTACATACCCCAGCTGAATTAGAACCATTACAACGTTCTGCCCAAACTACTGGTAGCTCATTAATTGCTTGTGAATATAATCCAATCGATAAAATTTGGCAAGATCGTCCTTCTCCTCCAGCAAAACCAATCATACCCTATTCTATTTATTATAGTGGAGAAACTAGCCAATCTAAACGCCAAAGAATTAGTGAAATCTTAAATAGAAAAAAAGTTTTTGCTACCATATTAACTGCTTCTGATTCAATTGCTTGGTTATTAAATATTCGTGGTAATGATATTCCCAGAGTGCCAGTACCTCTAACTTTTGCAATTCTTTATGCCACTGGAGTGACTGATTTATTTATTATTCCACGTGAAATAGATGATAAGTTATTAAAACATTTAGGAACTGAAGTAAATATTTGTTCTTTGAATTCCTTTGCAACAGCATTAAAAAAATTAACTAACAAATCAGTATTAATTGATCCAAAACGGACTGCTATCTGGATTGTTAATCAACTTACAAAATCTAATCTTATTGAAGATTCCGACCCATGTATTTTGCCAAAAGCTTGTAAGAATAAAGTTGAAATATCTGGGGCTAAACAAGCTCATTTATGGGATGGAATTGCAGTAACTAAATTTTTACACTGGTTAGATACTAAAATTGATACTACGGATGAAATTCAAGCATCTCAACAATTAGAAGTAATTCGTAGAGAAAATAGTAAGTTACATGATTTAAGTTTTGATACTATTTCTGCTGCTGGTTCTAATGCTGCCATTGTTCATTATCAAGCTACTGAGCAAACTAATAAGCAATTGCACTCGTTATATTTAGTAGATTCTGGTGGCCAATATTTGTTTGGAACTACTGATGTTACTCGAACTATTGCTATCGACCAGCCAACTGCCGAACAGAAAAAATGTTTTACTCTAGTATTGAAAGGACATATAAGTATAGCAACCTGTCATTTTCCACCAGGAACTACTGGTTCACAGTTAGATATACTGGCTAGACATGCTTTATGGCAAGTTGGATTAGATTATGATCATGGAACTGGACATGGGGTTGGTAGCTTTCTTTCTGTACATGAAGGGCCACAAAGTATATCTAGCAGACCAAATAAAACAGCCTTGCAACCAGGTATGATTTTATCCAATGAACCAGGTTATTATAAAGAAGGAGCTTTTGGTATTCGGATTGAAAATTTAATTTTAGTAGTAGAAAAAGGTAAACAATTAGGTTTTGAAACTCTAACTTTAGTACCAATTGATCTTAGGTTAGTTGATTTTAGCTTATTAACTACGAATGAAATTAATTGGTTAAAAAATTATCATTCCAAAGTTTTAGAACAGATTGGATCACAATTGGAGTCTGAGGCTAGAAATTGGTTGCAAAATTATATTAATAACTGATGTTATACATAATTTTAAAGAGAATATTATGAGAAATTTAATTATATTGTGTGGTTTTATGTTGTGGATTCCACAGGTTTGGGCGGCTACATTCGGTGGGGGTTGGAGTAAGGCGGAGACTTGGGTTGGTGGGAAAGTTCCGGGTAAGAATGATAGTGTGGTGGTTAATGGGGTTGTTTCTACCTATAGTGCAAGTGTAGCAGGACTTACTGTTTCTCCAGGAGCAACCATTATAAATTCTTCTAGTATTTCATTGACTATTAACGGAAATGTAATAAATAATGGAAGTATTTTAAATAAGGAAAAGTTTCAATTTTATATAAAGATAACTGGTAATAGACCTCTTGCAAAAGTAAAAAACATTTAGTAATGAAATATGAAAAAGCAAAAGAATTAAAAAAAGACGATTTTAAAAGAAAAGTTTCTATTTTACTAGACGCTTTATGCCTTTTGTAAGGAAAGATAGATTTATATTCTTCCCAAAAATCTGTAAAAGAAACAGCATATTGACGATAAACTGGGGGTAAGGAATCCCATAATTCCTTGGTACCAGTTATGTCACGATTACCAACATACATACCGACAATTTCACGAGTAGCACGGTCTATAGCAAGCCATACCCAACGTTCCAAAAGTAGTTTGTCGATTAACGCTTTAGTTTCATTAGAAATAATTATGTTTTCAGGAAATTTAACAAATTGTCTACC
>DAOUSL010000189.1 GCA_030627235.1 Thioploca sp. | reverse complement strand
TAATACGTTCAAGGAGTTTTTCAGGTTTTTGAGTTGGATAACCAATGCGTTCTTTATTTCCAACAAAATTGAGATCATTCCATAAAGAATCAATTGGTGTTCCTTTTGACTCATCTAAGTATTTTTTGTATCTTGGATTTTTTGCATTAGGGCTAATTTTAGCATCACCTTTAGCTAATAATTTTTGTAATCTTTCTTCAGAATATGTTCTCATATCTGCCCAAAAAAACCTTTTACCATTTTCATCAATCTTATCATAACGTTTTAAGGCAGCTTCATTTATTGGTCTTGTTTGAAGATTAAAAATACATTTTTTCAAACTTTTTGTATACCAAAAAATTGTATCAATATTTATAGGTAATTTTTTTGCTATGGATTTGCTACTACCTGTTCCAAAACTTCTTTGCCAAATAATTTCTCCTTTAAAATATTTCTCTCCAAAAACCTTATCCAAAATAAAAACTCGAATATAAGCATTTGCGTGCCAATCACAATGTAAAAATATAGAACCAGTTGGTTTTAAAATCCGATACATCTCCTCCACTCGTTCCTTTAACCACGCAATATAATGATCAATTCCACCACTCCATCTATCCTGAAAACTCCGGATTTCACCATCATCACCCCAAATTACCTCATAATTCCGATTCGAGAAAAATGGCGGATCAAGATAAATCAAATCCACTGATTCTGTTTCAAGAGTTCTTAAAATTTCTAAGTTGTCGCCTAGGATTAGTTTGTTCATAAGTTAGGATAATATTAATTTAGAATTATTTTATAAATAATCATATTTATGCTTCAATTTGAAGTGGTAAAATGTTACAACTATAATAATTTAAAGTAGTTGTTTAGCTGATTTTAATAGGCTATTTGTGTATTTTAATAATAAAAACATTTGGTTATTATTTTTGGACATTAATTTGCTTATAAAAGCCATTATTAAATTGTAATAGCAGTGGTAATTTTAATAATAATTCACAAAAGTTTAACAAACGGTTAATAATATCCTAACAATCATATGGCAATATAGGGAACATACTCTGCTTGGCAAAATTAAATATTAAGAGGAAATGATCATGAATAATGAATTACGTCAAGTTTTTTATACTATTTTCATATCTGCATTTTTATTAGCTATGAATGTTATTTTAACGGTAAGTGGTTTTTATAAACCATTTGAGGTGTTGTAGCCTATTGCCAAATTTTTGAACAGTACTTTAGTTATCAATCGTACGTTTTACTTGCTTATTCCAAAGTTTTAATTTGCGATAGATTGTTGGAGTACTTATTTCTAAACGTCTTGCCACTTCTGATATATTACCATTAGTTAGTTTAATTGCTTGTTCGATAATCTCTTTTTCAGAGAGCCATAAAGGACGAATATTATCAACTGATAATGGAATGATTTCATCTTCACATTGATGTTCCGAATCTGAAAAGGGTAGCAATATTTTTGCGGTTATTTCTGATATATCTTCATTTAAAATCACAAGCTTATAAATATAATTTTGTAATTGTCGCACGTTTCCAGGCCAATCATAGTTTAGTAAAATTTGTTCAACATCATGACTAAAACCATTGGCTGGTTTATTTTCTTCTTTGGCATATTTACTTAGAAAACTACGAGCTAATAATAAAATGTCATTACCACGTTGCCTAAGAGGTGGTAAATGAATATTAATAACATTGAGACGATAATACAGGTCCTCCCTAAACCTTCCAACTTCAATATCAGTTAACAAATCACGATTGGTGGCACAAATGAAACGAACATCAACTTTTATCTGAGTATCACTACCAACTTTATGAAAAGTACCAGTTTGTACAAAACGAAGCAAACGAGTTTGTAATGTTAAATCCATATCTCCAATTTCGTCTAAAAATAAAGTGCCTCCATCAGCTGATAATGCCGCACCATCTCTGTCATTCATAGCACCAGTGAAAGCTCCTCTGACATGCCCGAATAATTTACTTTCAATTAATTCTTTGGGAATTGAAGCACAATCAAGCACAATAAATGGTTTTTTTTGCCGCTGACTTTGCTTATGCAATGCTGCTGCACATAATTCTTTACCAGTACCACTCTCTCCATTTAAAAATACTGAAGCTTTGGTATTTGCCACAGTATCAATCATTTGATAAACAGTTCGCATTGAAGGAGAAATACCAACTAAATCAAAATAGCTACTACGAGTCAATTTTTGAAATGATTCAACCGTTTTATTTAAATTATGTAAATGTAAAGCATTGCGTAAAGTAACAATCAATCTATTTTGCTTAACCGGTTTTTCTAAAAAATCAAAAGCCCCACTACGCATAACTTTAACTGCGGTATCAACTGAGCTTTTTGAAGTAATAACAATTACAGTAATATTAAGTTGTTGGGCATATTTTAGAATCTTCATACCATTCATATCTGGCAATGTTAGATCAAGCAAAATTACTTCTGGAGTTATCTTTTGGATATTTTCTAATGCTTCAGAACCAGTGGTTATATGTACCAAATCAATAGGTTCTTTTTGTAGAAAAAATCTATATAATTCAGCAAATTCAACTAAATCTTCAACTAGTAATATCCGAGATCGTGATTTCAAAATAGCCTCTTATTATATATAACAATTCTTAATTATGAATGCTTAATTCTTAATTAAATTCAAATATCAATTAGACATCTTTCCTAAATATAAATGTAGGATGCAATGAACGAAGTGAATTGCATCAATAATGCTATTAGAAAGATGTAATTCGTAAACTCATTATATACTACAAAAAGTCAATCTGTAATGCAATCATAGCTATATTACTTTCGTTATTTAGGAAACGATGTCTAATATAAGTAGCTGTTATTGAAGTTAATTAAGAACTAAGAATTAAGCATTAAGAATTACTATAAACCACCCATACATACATATTTCATTTCTAAGAAATCATCGATTCCATATTTCGATCCTTCTCGCCCAATACCAGATTCTTTAATACCTCCAAAAGGAGCTACTTCAGTTGAGATAATTCCTTCATTAATACCAACCATACCATATTCTAAAGCTTCGGCAACTCTCCAAGCTCGACCTAAATCCCTAGTATAAAAATAAGAAGCTAATCCAAATGGAGTATCATTAGCTAATTTAATAGCTTCAGCTTCAGTTTTAAAGCGAAATAATGGAGCAACTGGACCAAATGTTTCTTCAGTGGCAATTTGCATCGCTGAAGTAACATTAGTTAAAATTGTTGGCTCAAAAAAAGTCCCACCCAAAGTATGACGTTTACCACCATAAGCTATAGTTGCTCCTTTATTTACCGCATTACTAATATGTTCTTCAACTTTTTCCACTGCTGCCATATTGATTAATGGCCCTTGTTGAGTTTCACCTTGTAAACCATCTCCAACTGTAAGATTTTTAACTGCTTCAGCTAGTTTAGCCGCAAATTTATCATAAATACCATCTTGTACTAATAAGCGATTAGCACAGACACAAGTTTGGCCAGTATTACGATATTTAGATGCAATGGTTCCATCCACCGCTTTATCTAAATCAGCATCATTAAATACAATAAATGGAGCATTACCACCCAATTCCATGGAAACTTTCTTTACTGTATTTGAACATTGTTTCATCAAGTGCTTACCAACTTCAGTAGAACCAGTGAAAGATAGTTTTTTAACTAATGGATTGGTAGCTAATTCAGTTCCAATAGCACTGGCATTACCTGTTACAATATTAATAACACCTTTAGGAATACCAGCCTGTTCAGCTAATACTGCTAATGCTAATGCAGAGAAAGGAGTGTTTTTCGCTGGCTTAATTACCACTGTGCAACCGACTGCTAAAGCTGGAGCACATTTACGAGTTATCATCGCATTAGGAAAATTCCAAGGAGTAATTGCGGCTACAACTCCAATCGGTTGTTTAAGAACTATAATACGTCGACCTGGTAATGGTTCTGGTATTATATCTCCATAAACCCGTTTGGCTTCTTCGGCAAACCACTCAATAAATGAAGCTCCATAAGCTATCTCTCCCATCGACTCAGCTAATGGTTTACCTTGTTCTGCAGTCATTAAGATGGCTAAATCTTTTTGGTTTTGCATAATAAGATTAAACCAATCACGTAATAATTTTGATCTTTCCTTAGCTAGTTTAGCTCGCCATTCTATTCCAGCAGTATGAGCAGCTTCAATTGCAATTGTAGTTTCGACTTGGCCAAAATGTGGAATAGTCCCGATTATAGAACCATTTGCTGGATTAGTTACTTCTATCGTTTGCTCAGAACCTATCCACGAACCATCAATATAAGACTGTTGTTGAAATAAACTTGGATTTTGTAATTGCATTAGAAATACCTCGGTTTGTGTAATGATTCAAAATAAATATCAAACATTTGTCTTAATATAGTAGTCTATAATCAGAGTTCTATAACTTCATAATCATGAGTAATTTCAGCAGATTTACCCAACATGGCGGATACTGAGCAATATTTCTCAGCTGATAAATCTACTGCTCGTTTTACACTACTTTCTTTTAAAGCTTTTCCAGTAATAATAAAATGAACATGAATTTTAGTGAAAATTTTTGGATGTTCATCTCCACGTTCTCCTTTAACTTCTATCACACAATCAGTAACGTCTTGCCGCTGTTTTCTAAGAATACTCAACACATCCATAGCAGTACAGCCACCTAATCCCATCAATAACATTTCCATTGGACGTACGCCTAAATTACGACCACCAATAGCTTCAGACCCATCTATAACTACCCCATGACCACTGGCAGATTCTCCGACAAGGCATACATTTTCTACTAATTTAATCCGAGTTTTCATATTTTATCCTTCAAACTTATATTTAACTAAACAACCATAAGGTTCTATTTTTGGTTTACTAATAGGTTTATTAGCCAATGATTCATCTAAAGCCATTTCTATATAATTAATTGATTCAGCTTTATCTCCTTCTGGATTATCATCAAATGCTCCCTGATAAATTAAAATCCCAATAGGATTAATAATATATATTTGAGGAGTGGTTTTGGCTTGATAAAGTTTAGCTATTTCACCAGTAAAATCTCCCAATAATCGATAAGATAATGAATTCACATCTCGCCATCTTTTATTATCTTCCTGATTCATATAATAAGAGCTATTAATACCCAACCAAATGATTTCTTTACCGGAGTATTTCTTTAATATTTTCTGTACAGACTTGTTTTGATAATGCTGTTGAACTCTGCGACAATCAGGGTTAAACCATTCTAATATTACATGTTTACCTTTAAAATCATGCAAACTTATGGACTCGCCTCCAGAATCTATCAAAGTAAAATTAGGAGCAAGTTTACCTAATAGACTTGAAATTATTGGAGAATCATTAAATGCAGTTTTATCGATTTCATTATCAACCTCTGCATTTGCTACTGATATAGTTAATAAAAATAAATATAATAGATTACGCATTATTTAACTCGTGTAGGTTAGATGAAGTATGGAGATATTTGAAAATAATTATATTACTATGTTAATATTATTGATAATTATGCCAATTTTAAGAAAAAAAAGTGGAGGAGTTAATTAAAATTTTAACTCAAGTGTATAGTTATAGCAATTATTAATTAAATTCAGAAATATAAATTGGAGAATATTTTATATGAAAACAATTTTAGTAGTTGGTGGAGCTGGTTATATTGGTTCTCATGCAGTTAAAATGTTGCTTACCAATGGTTATCATGTGGTTACTTTAGATAATCTTTCTGGTGGTTATCGAAATGCAGTAATAGGAGGAGATTTTGTACTAGGAGACATATCTGAGCCTAATTGTTTGAAAAATCTATTTAATAATTATGATTTTGCTGGAGTAATGCACTTTGCTTCTTTTATTCAAGTAGGTGAATCAGTAGAAAATCCAGGTAAATATTATCAAAATAACGTTGCTGGAACATTAAATTTATTAGATGCAATGGTAGCTCATCAAGTTAAAAACTTTATTTTCTCTTCGACAGCAGCTATTTTTGGTGAACCGCAATATGTTCCCATCGATGAACAGCATGTAAAACAACCAATTAATCCGTATGGTTTGAGTAAATGGATGATCGAACAAATTTTGGCAGATTATGACCATGCTTACGGATTAAAATCAATTTGTTTGCGTTATTTTAATGCTGCTGGTGCTGATCCAGATGGACAACTTGGTGAACGCCATAATCCAGAAACACATTTAATTCCATTAGTTTTACAAGCTGCTTCTGGAAAACGTGGATTTATTAGTGTATTTGGCCAAGATTATGATACTCCTGATGGAACTTGTATTCGTGATTATATTCATATCAATGATTTATGCCAAGCACATTTATTAGCGTTGGAGCAATTATTAGCAGGAGCTAATAGCAATGTTTATAATTTAGGTAATGGTGAAGGTTTTTCTGTCAATCAGGTTATTGAGGTTGCTAAACAGGTTACTGAAAAAGCAATTTCCGTTAAAATGGTAGAACGTCGAGCTGGTGATCCTGCAAGGTTAGTTGCTGATTCTAAACAAGCTCAAATTGCTTTAAACTGGCAACCTAAATATGCTGATTTAGTTAAAATAATAACTCATGCTTGGCAATGGGAAAGTCGTTGTTAATATTAATGTTTATTGGATAAAATATTTGAACAAGATTTAACTGATTAAACATGATTAAGTCAAATTCAGGTTGGTTTAAAATCCTATCTTTTACAATACTTTTGCTAATGTCAAAATTCTGATATTACTTAACTCACTTTAATGGTAAACTATTCCATAGCACTAGTATTGTTTTTCACTATACTTGACGCTGGTGCGTCATGACTGCATTCCCAACGAGGCCGTTCAATGCCATTAAGTTAAGAAAATAAGGTTTTTGGAGTTCAAAGCGTTAGCTTTGTAAGTATTTAATTTATAAGTTAATAATATCAAAGCTTCGCTTTGGGCTCCACTAAATT
>DAOUSL010000217.1 GCA_030627235.1 Thioploca sp. | reverse complement strand
TTTTACAGTAGGTTTATTATCAGAATGTTTATCTTCTGTTGTATTACGTTGTTTCATTGCCTGAATAATGCCTCTGTTTAAACGACTTCCTCGAGTATCAAATCCACCACGAGTATCGAATCCACCACGAGTATCGAATCCACCGCGAGTATCAAATCCACCCCGAGTATCAAATCCACCGCGAGTATCGAATCCACCCCGAGTATCGAATCCACCCCGAGTATCAAACCCACCACGAGTATCGAAACCACCGCGAGTATCAAACCCACCACGAGTATCGAATCCGCCACGAGTATCGAATCCACCCCGAGTATCGAATCCACCCCGAGTATCGAATCCACCACGAGTATCGAAACCACCCCGAGTATCAAACCCACCGCGAGTATCGAATCCACCCCGAGTATCAAACCCACCACGAGTATCGAATCCACCGCGAGACATGACACCTGATTGTTTTTCTTTTACTGAGCCAGTCTCTCTTCTACGTTCTGTTGTATCAGTTATAATAGATATATCGTAATTAATTATTGATTTGTCTGGTTTATCGGCAATGGTATTTGTAGAAAATAAAATACAGGTAATTAACAATGATATTGGGGTTTTCATTTGTTTTGTCTCATATGAAATATCAACTAATTGCTATTTGATATATGTGAGTATTAAATTGAAGATATGATTTTATTGGGAATAAAAGTTCCATCTATTTTATAGATGGCTATTAATATTTAACTTTGAAAGTTGAATTTCTGAGTAATTAAAGATTAACAGCCATTAAAACCTATGGAACTTTTAGGTGTAACATTCAGTTACCAACTAGGTAATTGTACAACTACAATACCTATCTTTTTATCACCTTCAAAAATAGAAGTTCCAACAAATTGGGTATTATCTTCAACAGAAGGAAAGTATGGAATACTTTCACTAGTCTTAGTTATGCCTATAGTAGCATCTTTTAAATCTTTAAATACAGTTCCTAAACTACTATTGCTATAAGGACCGTTAACAAGACTAGTAGCAAAATCTATCTCTTTAAAAACTGAATATACGATGCGACCAGAAAGATCAATCAAAAACAAATCATAAAAACCATTATCCTCATGGGTAAATTTTTCAATTAATTCATGATGGGTTACATGGGCTTTAGTCCATTTAGATTTATCTTTAGCATCCAAGAAATGATTTTTTTCACCAATTTTAGAATTATTTTGGGAAATATAATAATATTGTAGGGCAACAGCATCATCATCAATTAATTTTGCAACTTTCATATCAGGTTGCTTGCCTACTGTATTTTTATATTCTTTTGCAAAATTTTCTTCATAAAAAGAAAACAGGGATTTTTTTAACTCATCCACAGATTCTAAACCATTATCTGAACGAAACTGACCAAAAGTTTCAGAAAATTCCTTCATGGCAGCAATAACTTCAGTCTTTTGACTAAATGTTTTTATGACATCGTCATGGGTTTTATCCGCCCATACAAGTTGAGGTAGCAAACTAATCATGCTAATCAGTATACTTAACAAAAGTCTTTTCATAAATTCTCCATTAGTAATTCAAATTTAATAATTAAGTTACTTAGCGGCTACAGCTTTAATCATTTTTTCCAAGTTCTTGACCACTAAGTGCATTTGACCAAATACTTCATTCGTTTTAACTCTATGTGGAGTTGGTAGTTCACCACGTGGTAAGTCAATTTTTAAATGAACTTTAATTCTAACCATTTCCGCTATCAACATGTTAGTCAAGTCATAAATATCTGATGATCTTATTCGTACTAGAGTAACTTCTGGTACAGATGCAGCAGCCATCCCTGTAAGTCTTTTTTCTAATTCACTTACCTTGTATAAAGAGAATAAAGCTTGCTGACCTATATTTTTAATTCTTTTACGACCAGTAACTTCTGGTGGTTCTAAATCAAGAGATACATCCAATTTTGTTGCAATTAAACGCATTTCACCATGTATATACTGAATATTACGATAAACATCTTCTGGTTTTATTGAAGGAACTAAACCATCTAACATATAAGATGCTAACCATAAATTTTCGTAAACATCAGAAGGCATTTTTGCTCCAACAAACTTAGCGTTCTCAATCGTATCAGAGATTACTAATTGTTCCTTCATACTGCTTAATTGCAATAAAATTGCTGAAACTAATTCAAATACATCAGATGGTTTAATATCCCGTAATGGAATTTCTCCAACTTCTGCCGGAGTCATACCTAATTTACGTTGGGCTTTAGAAATTTTCTCTAAAAGTTCCAATCCTTTACCATAAACATGAATAGGTGTTTTGCCACGTTGAGCTTCTGGTTCATTAGGCTCATCATCTACTCCAATAGCTTCCCGTAAAATATCAATTTCTGAAATAATATTCTCAGTTACTTGATATACATGGCTAGGGCTTACATTTCCATTATCAACTATTGCAGCCATCGCAGCTATTGGTAATAAAAATATTAGTACAACATAATATGAAATAAATTTCACAATTGGCATTATAATTATCCCTTTAAAATAAAATTATTAGTAATAAACTTAAATTACTTCCCATCTTTATCTATTAAATAATCTATATAATTAAATAGATAAAGACTTTTACTATCTAGTCAGCTTTTTCAATATGAATCAACTGTCTAAATCCGTTCACAGTAGTTAACTCAACCAATTTACCTACTTGCAATACTTTGATGACTGGTTTGTTGAGATTTACCTTAACTTTGGTTACTTTCAGTTCAGGTCTAGCTCTCCATTTGAAGCCATCTAAATTATAGAATACCTGTCCACTGGTATTATAAGTAAATTTCAAGTTAGATACACCTGCGGCTATTGGACCGGCAATATCAACACTTGCACGATCTTGAACTGCTGGCATTACTGTTTGCATTGTACCATCGTTATAAACTATTTTAGCAATTTGATCAACACCAGTTCCTTCGATGTTAATACCAACTTTTAAGCCTAAATCAGCTTGTTTAATTTCTGGATCAAATACACATGCTATCTTATCAGCTGTTTCATCTTCACTATCAAGATCAATATTAGCTTCACCAGTTTCGCTAATTTCAATTGCACCATCTGGAACAATTTCAGCTAACATTTCTGGGTCTTTAGGCATAGGAACAAAAGTAACTTGTTGTCCTTCTGCAGTAGTAAGTGCATAATTACCTTCTATATCTACCCCTAAATCTGGATCAACTCCTGCTTCAAGTTGTTCGATAACAGATGCTCTGAAAGCCAATTCAACACCTGCTGAAGTTCCAGAACCTTTTATCTTCACAATACCAGTATCAGATTGTTGGAAAGAAAAATCTGGGAAGTTAATCTTTGGTAAAGCTAAAACTTTAGTTAAATCAGTTAATATAGTTTGTTCAGTAAATGCTCCACCAAAGTTCAAACTAACATTTAAATCAGGTAAATCAGGCATCACCATAATTGGTAATACTAATTTTTTAGCTTTAGGTAATTTTATCTTACCCTTTTTCAGCTTTAACTTTTTAGTTGTGACATCGAACTGAACATCTTGATTTAAAAACTTGGTAATTTCAGTAATTTGAACTGAATCAACATTCAAGTTAGAAAATATCTTGATCGAATCAGCAACAGATAATTTTGTCGTTGATTCCATATTACTTAAGATATTTGCTCCCATTTTGTAGATTACTTCGGAATCTAAACCACCAATATTATCAATTGTCAAACCAGCTAAGGCTTCTTGAGGAACTACTTCAAAATCCTCAACAGTCATACCGCTTATAGCATCGACACTGAAACTAGCAAAATGTTGTTTGGTGAACCCGGCAAAAGATTCTACAGATAAATTAGCTATCTGTTTCCGATTCAATTTCTTCACAGTTAAGGTTGGTAAATTGGTAACTTGTTCAACTGTAAAATGACTGAATATTTGTGGTTCAAATTTAACTATTTGCTTAGCATCAATATTAACCATAACATCAGGAGTTAACTGAGTAACTGCAGCTGAGGTCATATTAATATAATTAGTTCTGCTATTAAATGTCCAGCCTGATGGTATTACCTGATCGATTCTACCAATATTACCTTGGTTAATCAAGTTAAAGGAAATATTGATTCGATTAGCAATCGGTTGAGTTTCTGAAAAAGTTACTAAATCATCAGAAATTACCTCAGAATAATCAAACAGTGAAGTGATAAGTCTATTGTAATCATTATCATCTTCAAACTCAATTGCAGTTACAAACTTAGGATTGAGATTGTGTAAGAAAATATCTGTTTTTAAAGTCTGTTTAGGCGGTTTAATCTTAACTGAAGTTTTGCCATCATTAATTTTAACATCAACCTGCCAACCTTTAGGCAATGTAGATTTATAGAATTTTTCAAGCTCTTTGGCATAATCTTTATCATACTTTTTCTGATACTTTGCTTCTAAATCTACAACATCAAAGTTGACAATAACCTTAGTTAGAAAATCATCAGACAATTCTTTATCAGATTCAGTGAGCAATGTTAAGTAGGAGGTATCAATTGTTGCCCAAGTTGTTGGTGGAATAATTTCAACTTGTTCAACTGTAAGATAATTTACGACATTTACATCAAGTAAAGATAAATTCTCTGCAGTCAAAGATTCAATCAGTTCAATTGACAAATTTGGGATCATAGTTATGTCAATATCGAATTTTAATTCATCAATTTCTTCAACTAAATTCCAACCAGTTGGCATGAATTTATCTAACTTAGCACCTATGGTATCAATATTATTTAACACTACCCAACCGAGTACGTTATCATCATTTGACATCCAATTCCATGCTGTGGATTCTTCAATCGTTAATAATATATCTTCGACAGTATTACTTTCAAATGCCATCAACAATTTAAACCCGGCAATTTCTAATACATCTTCACTTAATTCGACGAAATATTCAGCAGTTAAAGATGAAGCTATTTGAGTCAATTGTTCAGCAGTCAAATTTTGCCAAATTGATATATCTAATTCAGTAATAGATACTGCATCTAATTCTGAAAAATCAATTATAGTGACCAAGTCATCGTCTAATGTATCAGGATTACCAATTTCATAAATCAGATCAATATCAATCTTTATTCCATTATTTGACTTATCATCATCATCCTTTTTATCGGATTTGCCATCGTCATCATCCTTTTTATCGGATTTGCCATCGTCATCATCCTTTTTACCGGATTTGCCGTCGTCATCATCCTTTTTACCGGATTTGCCGTCGTCATCATCCTTTTTACCAGATTTGCCGTCGTCATCATCTTTTCTGGTAGTAGTTTCTGAATCAGAAGTTACAATTGTTATTGAACTTGATAGATCGCTGTAAGTTAATGGTTCAGCTATGACACTACCAACTGCTAATGTAAAAATAGCAGATTGGATTGCTATAGCAAGTTTTTTGTTTTGCATATTATTAATCCTTTATAGATTTATAGAGGTTTAAAATTTTAAAGTATTCTAATATAAAAATGCTGCATTGAACATACCAATACATATTTATTATAGTTTATATTTATAACTGAAGTTACGCAAAGTATTATAAATGTAACCATAAATAATGTAAATTCAAAGTAAATTAAGTTATAATCAAAAAATGGATAAATATCAATTAGATTTGTATACAGATTACTTAA
>DAOUSL010000326.1 GCA_030627235.1 Thioploca sp. | reverse complement strand
TTCAAGGATTAGTAATGGATTTTGGAACATTCGGTAAAATAGCGCTATTAATTTTATGGCCATTTTTGTTTTTATTGTTTCTTTATTTTAAAGATAAAGAAAAATTTAAGCGCAAGTGGCAGGCGTTTTTGGAAAAAAATTAAAAGAAGTTATCCGTGTTTTTCATAAAGAAGAGCACGAGGGCGTTTAATTTTTGTGAGATAAATATTTAGCCGGAACAAATAGCATTAAATTAATTAATGGTAATAATATCAGGTAGATAACATTATTTTAGCGGCATGTAATGCGTTAGAATTTAATCTTTAAAAGATAATTGGGTTCCTGAAGGGCAGGTAACATAGGGTTAAATGTTTATTTATGATAGAAAAAAATTAAAACTGTTGATTGAGTCACAGAATAGGGACAGAATCGCAGTGTTGTATAAATTCTATGATAGAGGTGCGCCATGTCCATTCCTTCGCAAAAAAAAATATTATCAGCTATAAAAAGCAAGAGCAGTATTGCAGCAGCAGTATCAAATGCTCTTAAAAAAGGGAAGGCTGTACTGAGTGATCTCTCTGCATACGAGAAGCCAGTTACTGAAAAACAAAAAGCGCCTGTTTTATTTGAGCCATTAGAGCCTAGGGTCCTGTTATCTGCAGATTTTTCTGTACTAGCAAGTGGGGTTGATACTTTAGATGGCACATTAGATTATTTCTTTAATGATGAATTTCTTAATACCCCGCTTCCTGGAATTGATTTACAAGGAGATGAGGGGGCTTATGCGCCAACATTAAATGAACTTATTGCGCTGGATATTGAGGACTTAGGCGCTTTAGCAGATAGTAGCCTTAATGACGCATTAGGCATCATTGGAAGTACTGGCGATTTTAGTTCCAGCATGGATAGCAATGAAGATGGTCGCCTAGGATTTAATGAATTTATTAGTGGCGCATTTGTCGATAAGATTACCGACTATTTAGCAGATGAAGATCCTTCAAACGCTGCATTTAATACATTTATTCAAAGCTTAGATGATAGTATTGATTTTTTAGATTTAACATCAACTTACACTGATGGATCAACAGCCTATCAAGCAGCTGATGGAGCAAATCCAGCGGTTAATGGTGATTTTTCTTATATTTATGATATAGCATTTGATTTTGAATATAGCCAAGATTTATTAATAGATTTAGGCGTGCAAGCAGAGTCGTTTGGTGTAACGCTAGATCAAATGATTAGTGTTACTGCCGGCTTAGATTTTAATTTAGAATTTGGTGTTGAGTATATTGATACTGCTGCTAGCAATGAAGTAGCCGTTAATGATGATTTTTTTATTGCCATTACAAATACACAAGCCACTGTTTCAGCCGGAATGGATTTATCTGGTACACGAATAGATTTTGGTTTTTTTGAGGCGGAAGTTGATACTGGAGCAGCAGATAATATTCAATTGGATGTTGCTATTGATGCCTCTATTAATAATGGGAATAGATATAACCCGTTAGCTAATAATGCACTTTCAGGCAGTGATTTAATTAACATTACTGCGAGTACGAATAGTTTTTCAATTGACCTTCCCGTTACAATTAGTTCTCTTGGCTTAAACCAAACGGTTGGTCTTAGTTATACAACTACAGATTTATTTAATCAGCTTCAAGAAGGCGCGGCAGGGTTTGATATAGATTTAGGCTTAGATACCCCGGATTTAGATAGTTTATTAAGCTTCGATAACTTAGATACAACAACGTTTTTAAATACATTAAATGAAGTCATCAAAAGTCTTGATGTATTACAGGGATATGATGCTGTTACTGACTTTGAAATTCCTTTTACCGATTCTGATTTAGGGGATGTATTAGATTTTGCACAAACCTTAGAAAGAGCTTTATTGTTTGATGATTTAGCTGGCGAAGCAAAGTTACTTGAATGGGATGACATTGCTGATATTGATAACAGGGTTCTTGTGCCTCGTTTTGATTCAGTTCAAGATTTAATTACTGTATTTAATGGCTTTTTAGGTGAAAACATTACTGCAGGCTATGCAGATGAATCATTAACATTAGCCTTTAGCTTTGAACATGACTTTGAAGCGTTTGATGTACCTATCGCGTTTGATTTAGATTTAGACCCTATTGCAAATATAAGTTCATCTGCTGAAATTAGTTTAGGTGGCTCTGCAGGTATGGATTTA
>DAOUSL010000426.1 GCA_030627235.1 Thioploca sp. | reverse complement strand
TAGGCAGTCCCTGCTGTGCGATTAATAAGAGTTTTAAAATTAATACCAATAATGCGACATGTACTTATAAGGATTTAATGCTGGGTGATGTTAACCCTTATTTTGTTCACTTCCCTAGCCTTACCTATCCATTTACATATGCTAGAGAAATGCTCAGAACTTATAAGAGACATAACATTAAAATTAGTGGAATATGGCAAGTGGCATTAAAGGAGCTCATTATTTTAAGGATTATTTGGCCGTTAGGTGGTTATTATAGAAAGGTAGGGCGCTTAATTGGCTTAGGCTAAATATTGAGTACTTCTTTTTGTATGCATTTTAAGGTTTGTATAAATGAATTTAAAGACATTAATTTTACCTGCTAGGTCTTCGCTGTATGGACGAGCTATTGCAAAAAAAGTAAATATTGATTTTTCTGTGGTAGGTTTTCCTAAGTGCGCAACTACATCAATACACAAGACTCTGGAAAAATTACCTGATTTGTATATGCCAGATCATGAGGTTCAGGTGGCCAATATTATGTCAGGTAAACAAGAGTGGCCTGAAAATCATTACTCTTTAATGGGAATTAAGAATCCTAATCTTGTCTATGAATATCATAATTTACTTGCTTTGTATAAAAGTAACAAAAATATGAAATTTATTATTTCAATGAGAAATCCGTCCGATTGGCTTTTTTCTTTCTATCAATACAGAATGTTAGAAATAAGAAGTAATAATAGTTGGCTGTTACCTGTATTAAATAAGCACCCAGAATACAAAGATATTAGCTTTGATGATGTTGTTTATAATAAGAAATCTTTTTTAGGTGTTTCGATTGAGCATGGTTTTTTTATTGATTATCTTTTAGATATATTTCGCTGGATTCCTAAAGAAAATATTCATCTTGTAATGCTGGAGGAAATCGCAAGTGAGCCAGTTGAAGCATATTCAAGGATTTTTAATTTTTTAGGAATTAAGGATTTAGAAAATGACGCAGCCGGAGTTGTTGCAAATAATAAGAACAGTTTTTATGCGCGACGTGATGATTTTATAACGCAGTTATCATTCTTAGATAATATATATAAACAAAAAAATAATCAGTTAAAGGAAGTTCTTAAAGAAAAATTTGGTTATGACAATATATATTGGTAACTGCCAATATTCTTTGGATTGGCTATAGTTTAAGTGAGGATGTTATAAGTGCTTTTTAATTCCATGGAATATTTTATTTTTTTACCAATTGTATTATCTCTTTATTGGTTATCTCCACATGGTATACAGAACAAGCTCTTGTT
>DAOUSL010000093.1 GCA_030627235.1 Thioploca sp. | reverse complement strand
TTACTATTTGGGATGAACCACTTGATTTAGCTGGTTCCGTAATTGTTTATGTTGGTTATAGACTTGCGGATGGTTATATTGTTTACTCAACTAAAGATGTAATTGAAATGGATTTTACTGAGTAAATTTATAATATTTTTTGGATTGAGTAAGGTGTATCCTACGCATCTTACTTAAAATATATTGACACTAATTATGGACTAAGAATATAATTAAAGCCTAATATTAAAACGTAGATAAAACAAGAGTAATAGCTATTGATAGACAAGTAAAACTATGACTATGATAGTTATATTGTGGTGTATAATTAAAATCATCCCCACGAAAGTAAGAATTCAGAACTACTTACTAGTAGCTATTTTGACTCGATTTATTGTCCATGTGGCTTACATAATTATGCACCCAGTAACACTTATGGATTGATAATCAACTGCCATATATCCACCAACCTTATCATAATAATGACAACCTCAGACAAAACAAAACTAATCTCCCCAGAAGGAGAACAAATGGACATACCACCAGAAGGAGCTTTAGGCTTATTAGCTTTAGGAGCCGTCGGACTAAAAATATGGCGACAAGCCCGCAAAGATGTAGGCGAACCTTCGCATTGGCAAGAACATAAAGAACCTAAAACCGAGAAAACTAAAAATGACTAAGAAAAAAGTTCTCCTAATCGGTTGGGATGCAGCTGATTGGAAAGCTATGCACCCATTGATAGATTCTGGTAAAATGCCAACTCTGAAAAAATTTATCAGTGAAGGAGTAATGGGCAATTTAGCCACTCTTGACCCTCCATTATCACCAATTATGTGGACTTCGATTGGCACAGGTAAAACTGCGGATAAACATGGAGTTATGGGATTTACCCAACCTCGGGAAGATGGTTCTGGAATCCAACCGGTTCTATCTACTTCTCGCAAAGTTAAAGCTATTTGGAACATTTTGATGCAAGAAGGTTATAAAAGCCATGTTATTGGTTGGTGGCCAAGTCATCCGGCTGACCCTATCAATGGTGTGTGCATTTCTAATTTTTACCATCATTCTACTGGTAGTTTAGATGACGAATGGAAAATGGCCCCAGGAACTGTTCATCCACCTGAATTAGCCGATATTTTAGCAGATTTACGAGTCCATCCGGAAGAATTGACAGCCAACCATATCGCACCTTTTGTACCAGATATGGCTAAGATTGACCAGACCAAAGATCAACGTTTACGTTCCATTGCTAAAATAACTGCTGAAGCTAGTTCCATGCACGCTGCCGCAACTTGGATTATGGAAAATCAAGAATGGGATTTTTTAGCTGTTTATTACGATGCGATTGACCATTATTGTCATGGGTTTATGAAATTTCATCCACCTTATCGGGAAGGGATTCCACGAGATTTATACGATTTTTATAACGGTGTGGTGGAAGGTGGCTATCGTTTCCATGACATGATGTTGGAACGTTTATTACAATTGGCTGGTGAGGATACAACGGTAATTATCTGTTCCGATCACGGTTTTCATCCCGATCATTTACGCCCGATTAAATTGCCAAAAGAACCAGCTGGTCCTGCTGCTGAACATAGTCCGTATGGAATGATTGCGATGCGAGGCCCAAATATCAAACGAGATGAACTTATCTATGGTTCGACTTTGTTAGATATTACTCCAACCGTGCTAACTATGTTTGATTTACCGACTGGACGGGATATGGATGGCCGACCTTTATTGCAAGCTTTCCAGCAAAAGCCAGAATTAAAAGTAATTGATTCTTGGGAAGAAGTTGAGGGTGATTGTGGGATGCATCCGGTTGGTGAGAAGCAAGACCCGTGGATGGAACAAGAAGCGTTAGATCAATTAGTTGCTTTAGGTTATATCGAACCACCGGGTGATAATGTGCAGAAAACGGTGGAAAATAATGCTAGAGAATCAAAGTATTATCTGGCTAGGGTTTATTTGAGCAAAAATGATTATGCCAATGCTCTACCATTGTTAGAAGAGTTATTTGACAAATATCCGGATCAAAGTAGGTTTGGTTTAAGATTGGCTAATGTTTATCTTAATTTAGGACGAGTTGCTGCGGCTAGAGAAACTACTGATAAATCCATTATTGAATCTGAAAAATCTCAAGTGCAGGATATTAAAGATAATTGGAAGCAACAGAAAGAGCAGTTAGATAAACTTAAACAAGAAGGTAAGGAAATTAAGGAAAAAACTCCAGAATTGTCTGATGATGCTACTTTATTAGAGCAAATTAGGAAAAATAATCGGCCTACAATGGAACTCTTGCAAGGTAATCTCTATTTGGCTGAAGAGAATCCAGAGAAGGCTTTGGAACATTTCAACAATGCTAAAACTGCCAATCCACGCTTACCAGATTTACATATCAATATTGGTCATAGCTATTTGAAAATGAAGCAATTACAAGACGCTGAAGAAGCATTTTTTAAAGCTTTGGAAATTGACCCAGACAGTGCGGCAGCATTAGCCGGTTTAGGTCAAGTTTACATTCAAATGCGACAGTTCAACGATGCGGCTGAAACTTTAATGGATTCGGTTGGCAGAATTTATCATAATCCTAATGCTCATTATTTCTTGGGAGAAGCATTTTATCGGTTGGGAAGATTTGAAATGGCAGCTCAATCGTGGGAAGTTGCAGTTACTCAAGCTCCCGGATTACGGAAAGCTCACAAGAGATTAGTCGATATTTATCAGCGTCATTTGAACGAGGCTATGAAATCAGCCCAACATAAGCAGATGATTGATAAAATTGTAGAAGTTCCAGAACAGGGTATAGTTCTGACAGATAATAAGGAAGAAAATACCTTGGAAACCATTTTAGAACAAGCTAATACGAAAAAATTGGTTGGAATTAATCCAGAAAAAATTATCACGATAGTTTCTGGCCTACCTCGTTCTGGAACTTCGATGATGATGCAGATATTACAAGCTGGCAGTATGGATTTGCTCACTGATGCTAAACGGACTGCTGATAATAACAATCCTAAGGGTTATTTTGAGCTTGAAGCTATCAAGAATTTAGGTAAGGATAAGAGTTGTTTGACTGATGCTCAAGGCAAAGTAGTGAAAGTGATTGCTCAATTATTGGCCGCTTTGGATAAGGGTTATCATTATCGGGTTATTTTTATGTTGCGTGATATTCACGAAGTTTTGCAATCACAACAAACTATGCTGGCTAAGGATAGACCAAATAACGATAAATTAGCTCAGACTTTTCAACAGCAATTGCATCGAATTCAAGTTTGGTTACGCAAGCAACCTAATATAGATGTTATTTATGTTAAGTATAAAGATGTTATTCAAAGTCCATTGTTGGAAATTGAAAAGTTGAATGAGTTTTTAGATAAAACATTAGATGTGCAGAAATGTGCTGAAGTGGTGGATATTAATTTGTATCGGGCGAAAGTTACATCTATTTCATAGGTGACTATTCACATTTAACCTCTTCTAGGTTGATTAACCCCAACGGGGTTAAATATAAATAGCCATAGGTGAAATCTATGGAACTCTGAACAATAAAAGGATTTTGTGTCTATTAATTTTTTGTTATTTTTTCAGTTCTAAGATGAGTGGAAGGGATTACTTCTAAAGAACTATCACCGGGTTTTCTCCAAGAAACATAAGAATAGGCATAATCTGAAGTGTGGAAAAATTCAATTTTAATCGAATACCATTTACCACCTTCTAAATATACATTTGTTTCTCTTGAACATTTGCCACTACAATAATTCCATGAATCTATAATAGAATTATTATCAAGAGATAATTTAATCCCAGAATTACGAAACTGGCTCTTAATTAAATATGTCCCTGTAATAGGTATATTAACCATTCCAGCCCATTTTATGGCAAAGTAATCAGCAGATATATTTTTTGCAGGTGCATTCTTTTTCCAGTTAAAGTTTATTAACTTATCTATTCTTTCAAATGAAGGTTTTGTAAAATTTCCAGGAGAACCAGAAAAAGGCCGTAAGTTAAAATATTCACCTTTAAGTCCTGGAACATATTCTTTAATCACTGGTTTTTTAATTTCTGCTTGTAAAGAAGCTAGTTCTATTGGGTAAATAAATCCAGTTGCCTTAGTGCAATAATAAGATGTTTCTGGAACAAACCCGTTGTCAGAAAATGTTACTTCACGCAAAAATGGTAATATTTTTGAAGATGGCAACTTTTTTAAATTTAAATCATAATCAAGAAGAGCTTCTAATTTGGCTTTTTCTTCAGTATGTTTCTGAATAGTTTTATTAGAACCTCCAGATTCACAGGTTTTCTTAGAAAGCTTTTTTGGTTGCATTCTTTCCAAATCTTCTTTCTTTACAAAAGCGTTTATTTGAATACATATTTCTCCAAGATTCTTACCATTTGAATATTTTGGGCTACCTTTAATGCGTATAAGACCAGATGAATAGGTCTCAATAGAATCTTGTTGAAGAGTAAAGTCTTTAACTTTGGTAAGAGATTTAATATAACTACCAAATAATTCTTCAACAGCATCCCTTTTAACCAAAACCAGTAATTCGGCTTTAGTTTCATTTATTCCTTTATTAGAGGCAATACATTTTTCTTTAGTAACATCAGCATAAATGTTGGAAATATATACGCTAAAAAATAATAAGATAATTAATCTAGTCATGCCATATCCTTTTGAATAAAAAATTATTGTATTAATGGGGCTTCAATAGTTACTTTTATGCTATCATCAGTATTTTATATTAATAACATGTTGCAATCTTAAATTAGCAAAGAAGCAATTATTCTAATGGAAAATATAATTTTTAACATTTTTAAATAAATTTAAATATAAATATCCACTTAAGAAGTTGCCAACAAATTCACCAACCGACAACCATCAGCATCACAACTCAAAATAATCGCACTATCTTTATTCCAATCCCCCACAACCCATCTAGTATTACCATCAACTTCATGACAATTAGGACGATGAGTATGACCATGAATTAACTGAGTAACATTATATTTACCCAATTGTTCATGCACTGATTCCGCAGTTACATCCATAATTTCAAAATTAGTATTTTTAGTTTTGGCTTGACTAGAATTCCGAGCTTCTTTCGCTAATTTTTTTCTTATTTCTAATGATTGGGACAAAAAGAATTGTTGCCAATTTGGATCTCGAACTTGTTGACGGAAAGCTTGATAATCAGTATCTAAGGTGCATAAGGTATCACCATGTAATAATAAAGTTAGTTTACCATATAAATCAATTACATGATAATCAGGAATTAGTTGACAACCAGTAGCTTTAGTAAATTGTTCACCTAATAAAAAATCCCGATTACCGTGCATTACAAATATTGGTATAGTTAAATTTTGCAATGCAGTCAATACTGATTTATAAATTGGTTCATCATCATCATCTCCCACCCATACTTCAAATAAATCCCCCAAAATATATAAAGATTCAGCCTGTTTAACTCTACCAGATAAAAATTCTAAAGCTAACTTTAAAGAATCTGGTCTAGTGGGTGAAAGATGCAAATCCGCAATAAATAAAGTTTCCATTTAATGAACCATCTTAGAACCATAATCAAATTCTAATTCTTCTAATTCTTTTTCAAGGATTTCTTCAAAACAATGTTTACACATAAATTCAGAAGATAAATCTAAATTATCAGTTGGATATTTTTTTAAAATAGCCTTAATACAATCATCTCTATCTTCTGGTGATACAACTGTTTTACCAATTGTTTCATCATCACTATTAACTCGGAAAGAAATTACACAAACAAATTCTTTACCATGTTCTTCAGAATCTTCTTTTTTTAATGGTGAGACCTCAATTATCTGTTCTGATTTATAATCTTCCAACAAACTTAACCATTCACTAAGTTCAATATATTGTTTTTTAGATTCATCGGCAAATATAATAATTATTTTAGTTTCTGGTATTGGAAATTCATCAGCCGGATATTCAAGTCGGACTACATCATCGTTGCCGAAAATTGCTTTCAGTTCATCGGAAGAAACCATAATAACCGATTTTATATCTTTAAGAGTCATATTATATTTATTGAATGCTGATAAAGTGATATGTATTGTTTGGCACTTTTTTGCCAGCTAAAATCACTAGTCATACCAGTTATTTGTAGTTGCTTCCAAGTTTCCTTATTATGGAATGTTTTTATTGCTCGTTCTATGCAGTGCAGTAATTCATTCGCATTTGATCTTTCAAACACAAAACCAGTTGCAATTTTATTTTTAATATTTTCTGGAGTAGCATCGGTGACTGTATCTGCTAAACCACCAGTACGACGTACTATCGGTATCGTTCCATAACTCATGCTATACATTTGATTCAAACCACAAGGTTCAAATTTAGATGGCATTAGAAACATATTTGCTCCTGCCTCAATTTGATGTGATAGCTTTTCATCATAACCTATCGTGACACTTATTTGTTTAGGATATTTAGCCTCTAAACGTTGTAAATTCATTTCTAAAGTTTTATCACCACTACCAAGAATCGCTATTTGAACTCCAGCTTTAATTAACATAGGAATAATAGGTATAACTAAATCAATCCCTTTTTGCTCAGTTAAGCGAGTAATCATACCGATAAGTGGAATTTCTTTAGAATTAGCTAAATTAAGCTTAGTGCGTAATCTCTGAGTATTGCGAACTTTTGCTGATATATTCCTAGTGTTGTAATTATGATTTAAATGAACATCCGTGTTTGGATCCCAAACTTCTGAATCAATACCGTTTAATATACCTGTCAATTTATATTGACGTTCGGTTAATAAAGTATCAAGGCCACAACCATAATTTGGAGTTTGAATATCTTTAGCATAATTAGGACTAACAGTAGTTATTTGATTTGAATAGTAAAGTCCTGCTTTAAGAAATGAAACCTTACCATAGAATTCTAAACCAAACATACTAAAACTTTCTGGTGGCAAACCTATTCTTTCTACAGTGTTAGCTTCAAATATACCTTGATAAGCCATATTATGCACACTCATAATAGTTTTAGCACGAGCTTGATCACTAAAGGCTAACCAGGCTGGAGCTAGACCTGTTTGCCAGTCATTACAATGAATTATTTGGGGTTTGAATAGAAATTTGTGTTCTCCAAATAATGCTGCCACCTTAGATAATACTCCAAATCTTATAGCATTATCTTCCCAATCTTTACCAGTAATATCTTGATACGGCCCACCATCACGTTGATATAAATTCGGACAATCAACTACATACACCGGAGTTACTTCTCCAGGCATAATGCCAACCAATAACCGAATTGGTTCTAATAATGGATAAATATTTATACTATCATGTACTTCTACCAATGACAGTCGCTCAAGTACTGCTGAATAACCAGGTAATAACAAACGCACATCAACATCTAATTGTCGTAGTGCATTAGGCAAAGCATAGCAAACATCACCTAAACCACCAGTTTTAACCAGTGGATACACTTCTGAAGTCACAAAAAGCACACGCAATCTTGAACTGTTCATTGGAGTATAAATTCCTTTTGGTTTTGCATGTTCTAAAAATTATTTATTATAACAAAAATTAGGATAATTGAAAATGGTTGCAATTTAACTTTAGAATTAAGCCCGTTGTTATCTTTTACTAAATAATAAATATCGATTACTTGTTATAGCTTATTCAATTGGAAAATGCTATAACTTGCAATAGAATGTGGTAAGAGAATGAGTATTAATCGTGTTATAATTAATTCTAACTTACATCAATATAAATATAAGAAATTGATTTATTTTATATCTTGATATAACATATCGGAATTAAAAGTTGCAGGAATAGATACTAATATTAGCGATCCAAGTTGTCTTTTTATTGGGAAAAAAGCATACTTATACTCGAATTTACCAATTACCCATTTACCATGTTGTTTGATTAGAGTAATTAATGCGGCAAATTTTCCACCTTGAAAGTTAGCACTTACTTGATAACATACTACAACATGTAACCAAGAAACTTTAGAACGAAATAAACCGCCATAAGCGCCATGATAATTTAATAACTTACCTAATCTAATAAAAACTACATTGATTTCTTGTAATTTAGCATTGGTTAGTTTTTTTTGCATCCTATTACTAGTATAATTAAGGAATTCGTCTTCATTCCATTCAGAAAATAGGTCTAACATTGCTATATTAACAAATTCTCTGGTTTCAACGTGCATTTGTTTTAAACTAAAAATGCTATATCCTATTCCAGTCCCAATTGATACAATTAACAATATAATAAAACTGGTCTTGCTTGAAAAGAAACTATGAAAATACATAATATCCAAAAAGTATTATAAAATATGAATAATTGGTCGCTAAATTTTTCCCCATCTAAAAATATTGAGGAAAGAATTAATCGTTCCTTAGACAGACAGGTAAAACTTGCTGTTACTGGTTTAAGTCGTAGTGGTAAAACTGTATTTATTACTTCATTAGTTCATCAATTGCTACATGGTCTAGAAGGAGTGCATTTGCCATTTTTTCAGATGGTTAATAGCGGTCGTTTACGTGGAGCTAAGATTATGCCACAACCTGATATGCACATTCCATCATTTCGTTATGATCGTGCTATTGAACAACTTTGTGGAGACCCACCAACTTGGCCGCAACGTACTAATGGTATTAGTGAAATTAGATTAGCTATTCGTTATACAACTAATAATCCAATAATAAAAAATATTTCTCCAATCAATACTCTATATGTAGATATAGTTGATTATCCTGGTGAATGGTTACTAGATTTACCTTTATTAGAACTAACTTATGAACAATGGTCAGAACAAGTAGCCCGTTTGTGTGAAACAGAACCACGTTTTTCTCTGTCGGAAAAATGGCGTTCTTATCTTAATGTTCTTGATCTGACAAATGAAGTAAATGAAAAAGTTTTACGCAAGTTAAGTAAACTTTATACAGAATTTTTGCACAATTGTAAAGAACCAAAATATGGATTAAATTTATTACAACCAGGCCGCTTTATTATGCCAGGTGATGGATTAAGTAATACTGATGTTTTAAGAACTTCACCTTTGTTAGAGTTTTGTCCAGTATTAGAAATGCCTAAAGGAACTATTAGAGATAATAGTATCTATGCAGAAATGGAAAAACGTTATGAATCTTATAAAGAACATGTCGTTAAAAAATTCTATCAAGAGCATTTTATTAGTTTTGACCGACAGATTGTATTAGTTGATGTACTTAATACTTTTAATGCTGGTTATGACAGTTTTATAGATATGCGTGATTCTTTAAATATGGTCTTAAAGAGTTTTAATTACGGCAAATCTGGTTTAATCAATAAATTGTTTGGATTAAAAATTGATAAAATACTATTTGCTGCTACTAAAGCTGATCATGTTACCCCCAGTCAATTACCTAATTTAGAACATTTTTTACAACAAATGTTAGCCGCTTCAAATAACAATGTAAATTTTGAAGGAGTACGAACCGATACTTTGGCTTTATCAGCAGTAAAATGTACTCAAGCTGCTTATACTAATTTTCAAGGGCAACGTATTTCCTGTATTAAAGGAGTGCCAATTAATACAGATAAACCGATAGCTTTATTTCCGGGAGAAATACCAATAGAAGTCCCAATGCCAGAAGATTGGGTAGAAGGACGTTTTAATTTTATTGAATTTAAACCACCACGTTTAGCTAATGTACATGGTGGTGGATTACCACATATTCGATTAGATCGAGTTCTAGAATTTTTGCTTGGAGATAAATTTTAAATGACTAGTTGGACTAAACCGATTTTTTTTGATTTAAATAATGTAGAAAGCATTGCTGAGGAAGAAGCTGCAATTACCTTGGACTATACCTCACCAATTATTTTGCCGATAGATTCTAAACTAGAAATAGATAATACTTTACCAATTCATAACTTAGAAATTACTAAAAATAATGAAATTCAAACTGTAACTTATTCGCCTTGGTTATGGCTAGTTGGAGCTTTTAGTTCTTTATTATTATTATTATTAGTTAATACTTATCAATTTATAGCTCAACAATATGAAAATAGTTATGTATTAGGAAGTATATTCTTCAGTTTAGTAATAGTGATGATTGGTGCAACTTTAGTTTTAAGTTGGAATTCTTATCAAAAAATTATTAGATTACAAAATGTTACTAAATTACAACGAGAAGGTGAACAGTTAATAGCTGGTGATGGTTATGGTAATGCCATACATTATATTAATAAAATTACTCAATTCTATGCACATCGACCAGATATTAAAACTCGTTTAGAACATTTTTATTTAACTGTAAACGATAGTCATCATGATCGAGAAATATGTAATTTATTTTCTGACTTAATATTGAAGGATATGGATCAACAAGCTTATGTAATTGTGACTAAAAGGTCTAAAGAAACTGCTTTATGGGTCATGATTAGCCAAATTGCTTTATTAGATGCTTTGCTAACTTTGTGGCGAAATGGCCGGATGATTAGAGATGTTGCTGAATTGTATGGAGCAAAACCAGGATTTTTTGGTTCTTTTAAATTAATAAGTACAGTAATGCAAAGTTTAATTTATGCTGGTGTTAGTGAAATGGCTACAGATAGTGTTGCAGAAATTGTTGGCGGTTCAGTATTATCAATTATGTCAGCTCAGGTTGCTCAAGGTTTAGGTAGTGGATTATTAACAGCTAGAGTTGGTATGTATGCAATGCAAGCTTGCCGACCTTTACCATTTTCCAATGAAGAAAAACCTAGTATTAAGGATATACGCAAAGAAATTGTAGCATCTTTGAAAGGAAGTGTTGAAGAAAAAAAATCATGATACGCAATTAGACATTTTTTCTTTTGAATTATATTTTAAAATAAATGATTTATAGAATGTTGGTACTTTTGTAACTAATTTTGTTTTAATAAATTAATGCTATTTAGGAAAAATGTCTATTATTTAAGGTGCTAAATAAAGCCAACCATTTCTTATAAAAAATAACTTTATCCTGTAAAAGGAACAGCGTCTAAAAATCAGATTTACTTATTTCAAAACATTTCAAGTTCATAATCCACTGTTCTATTACCTCTAAAACAGGTTCGTCTTAAGGAGTTTCGCAGAAAATTCATGATGTCCACGGAACGTCCATATTCCGTGAACTAATCAATTTTTCAGCGAAATGATTATAATTGCCCTGACACGTCCGGTCTCATAGGGCGACTCCGCACAGCTCCGTCACACCACGTTGACATTTAACAGTTTTACCCGGATGACATTGATAACAGTTATTTTCTATAGCATCATCACCAGTATTTTGAAAAATTGGTTTACCATCTGCATCTAATAATTCACCGTGTGAAAATCGTTTCCAAACTGAAGTTTGGGAACAATAAAAAATAGCCTGAGTCCATCCATAATATGATATAATCGTGCATTGCGAGATCAATTTTATTAACAATTTAAATTACGGTAGATTATGAAAATATTTAAATACTCACTTGCTGTAACCTCGGCATTAGTATTAAACTCGGCTGTAGTACAAGCAGAATTATGTTCTGCCCCACAATACAATCCAGAAACAGCAAAAGTAACAGTTCCATGCGCTATAACTGGTGGACAACAGTTTAGTCTTGAACTTGATTTTGCTACTCCCACAAATTCTTCTCCAGATGGACTATACTGGAAATGGAATAATTCTGGACTAAGTACTTGCCAATGGACTCCAGGTTCTTGTGCTACCTTAGATAACGATTTTTCTCTCACCTTACCAATTGAAGGTGTTGTAGAAGATACTAAATATTTTGTAAAACTTAACTATTATCCTACTAACGAAAATGGTTTTTTTTGGGAATATGATTCTCATAAAATTATAGATACTGAAAACGTGATTACCCTTAAAAAGGGAACACCTAATCCTAATGGTAGCTTTGACTCGCTTTATATTTTTGAAGGCGATTTCGTTCACTTTGAGCCTGAAAAAATTTATGATTTCCGTATGGATGAAGGTGTTACCCCGCCCAATGCCAAGCACATAGATGGAGATGAACAAATACTGCGTGTTTTCCACATTAATGACTTTCATAGTCATTTGACGGATAAGAGCAGCAAAAAAGGTGATACCCATCGCATGTCACAGATGGTGAAAGCTATCAAAGAAGCCAAAAGCAATGCAAAAGAAAACGAGACAGTGATATTTGTTGGAGCAGGTGATGATCATATTGGCACCGTTTTTGATGAATTACTTGGATATGATGCAAATTCATTTGAAACTAGTGCTGCATATACTGCATACTCAGCGGCTGGCCTTGATGTTGCGGCAATTGGTAATCATGAGCTTGATCGTGGGGGAGAATTGCTGGCAAAAGCTATTGAGGCTAATGCTAATTTCCCTATCCTTAGTGCCAGTTTATACGGTTCAAAGTTCTTGAACTCAAACCATTATTATCCTGCTGTTATTGGTGTTGCCAATGGTTTACGAATAGGTGTTATCAGTCTGCTTACACATGAAGAAACTCATGTAAAGACCGTAGATGAACCAGAACTTGATGTTGGTGACCTTGTAAAAACTTTACAAAATACATTACCGTATGTTGAACCACTTTCTGATGTGATTATTCTTTTAAACCATGTCGGTTATAACGGACCATTTCCCGGAGATATAAAACAACATGAACTTGATCTTGGGGAAATTGCTGATGTACAACTTGCAGAGACTGCAGCTAGCATGACTGATAAACCAGTTATTTTGATAGGTGGCCATGAACATGTTGTTCTCAACAAAGATGGTCTTGATAGTGTTATCAAGACTGTACCAATATTGCACACAGGTGCATTTGGCAAATATTTAGGTGAAGCCGAAATATCATTATATAACAATGGTTCAATATGGCGTTCACAAACTATGGCTCATCTAATCCCGATAAAAAACCGAGATGATAGGGTGACTGATGATAATCCTGCTTATTCTGATTATGAACACGATGATGACTATGATATGGAATTCGAGCAAGACGTAATGATGCCATTATTCACTAAGTTAGAGTCCCGTATGAACGAAATAATTGGAGTAGCAGGTAATTCAGAAGATTTGACCACAGAAAGTTTGATTTCTGAACGCTATACTGGTGAGAACGCAATTTTCAATTTCATGAATGACGCTATTGTGGATAGAAGCGTTAATTTTCCTGAAGGTCCTGATGGTACTTCGCAAGCTGTAGATATTGCTGTATTCAATGCAACCGGCTCTTATAATGGTATTACACCAGGCGAAGATATTACCTTTAATGATTGGTATGGTATTATGGCTTATGCAGACATAGTTTATTTGACAGAAATGACTGGAAGTCAGATAAAGAACATGTTAATAAGCAATGCTAAACGGATTGTGCGTCCTGAAGAATCGGAAGAATTTGACTTATCAGGCTATATTTCCCGTGGTTTTTTGAATTTTTCTGGTGGTCTACGCTACACCATTAAATTGGGCAAGAACAAAGAAGAAACAATTGCCACAGAGATTACCGTACTGGGTGAACCGATTGATAATGTGTTGGATAAAACTTTTAAAATAGCTCTTACTGACTATATAGCTAACGGTAATGAAGGTTGGAAAAAAGAAAACCATGATGATGAAGGCGAAGTTGATTTTGATCTAACCACTCTATCATTCAATAACACTGGGTTGATTTATCGCAATGAGGTAATTGCCTATATCAGGGAAAACGGTACTGTAGATGAAAGTACTGGTGCTGTTAAAGATGAAAGAATTAAAGTAATACCATAATCTTATTAGGGTGGACTATTAATCCACCATTTTATGGCTACTGTGCCATAGCATTCAAATAAGCAATTATATCATCAGCCACTTGATCTCGGTTTGGTAACTCATCACGTAATACCATACTACCGCTAGCATCTACATCAATTGCACCTGGTTCTGTTATATAACTTTTAATTGTTGCATCATCAAACTTATTAGCAGAAAAAGCTATATCACCACCAAGCCATCCACCATTACCATTAACTGTATGACAAGCTAAACAAAATTTTCTGGTTGATTTAAAACCTTTTTGTACTTGTTCTGAACTTCCTTCTGGTGGAATAGCTTTCCCAAATCTCTCATTAAATGTTACTAAATCGAAACTAATTGATTGCCATGGCCAACCATAAGAAACAAAGTCAAGCAACTCTGGAGAATTAATATTATCCCAAACTAAAAAAAATGGGCCTAATTCTACGTACTTACCATCTTTAGCTTTAATAAGAATGAATTGAGGTCGGTTAGCATCCTCAAAAGCAAGTAAACTATTGTAAGTCAAATAATGTTCAACTGAATTAGAAGATACATAACCATCTAATGCAGCAACAGCAAATTCTTCACCTTCTCGCCAGGACTTGCCATAAACCAAGTCTAAAACATCATTAGTAGCAAAACCACGATAGGTTTTATTCCGATTTTCAATAGGGTCATATACTTCCATTTCCTTAATTGGCAATAATTCTGCAAGTTCAGTCAAAGTTTTAGTTCCTATTAGACCATCACTGTTACTAAACTCTAATTTAGAAATAAGTTTAGCACTAGTAACAGAAAAATCTAAACTACCTGCTTTCTGTTTCATATCCACTTCATATTGATCAAGCCCAATATGGACAGTGGGAATTTTTAGCGTTTCACTGTCAAAATCAAAAGTGACTGGGCCATCAGCAAACGTATACTGAGAAAAACAACAAATGGCAGCGAAATAACCTAGCTTTTTAAGCATTTTCATATATAAAACTCTTTGGTCAATAGATTTAATAAAAATTTATGTTAGCATATAATTATTCTAAGGTACAATCTTTTTTCTAAATCGTTAAGGAATATTATGAAACTAATTTTAGGTGGGATTTTTTTTATTATAGCTTTTGCCAGTTTTGCTGCAGATGACCAATGTGTTGAATGTCATAAAGATGTTAATCCGGGAATAATTGACCAACTTAATGCAGGTAAAATGGGACAGAATGGTGTTTTGTGTGCTGATTGTCATGGCAATCAACATTCTACTGCAGAAGATTATAAGCAAGCAACAATGCCAACAGCACAAACTTGTGGTAGATGCCATTATGAAAAATTCCAACAATTTCAATCTGGTAAACATCAATTGGCTTGGATAGCAATGCAAACTCAGGCAGCCTTTCATGGTCAGCCTAATGTTATTACTAAAGAAGGTTATAAAGGTTGTTCTGGTTGCCATAAAATTGGTGTCAAAGGCCTTAAATTAGAAGGCACAATGCTTGATACTCAAGTGGTTAGTGACGGTGGTGAAGAAATTGCCAAATACCGTTACGGTAATGCTCAGTGTGATGCTTGTCATACTCGTCATAGCTTTAAAAAAGCAGAAGCTCAAGACCCAAGAGCTTGCTCTAATTGCCATATGGGATTTGATCATCCACAATGGGAAATGTACATGTCATCCAAACATGGAATTATCTGGGATTTTGATGGTAATAAAAATGATGAACGAGCTCCAACTTGTCAAACTTGTCATATGGCAGATGGCAATCATGCTGTAGTTACTCCTTGGGGTTTTTTAGGTTTACGAGTTCCTTCCGAGCATAATGTTAGAGCCCTTATTGATGTTGCTCCATCGCTAACAGAACCTTTGACTCAACTTGCAGATACCTTGGAAACTCTTGGATATACCGGTAATTATGTTGATTTAGATGATGATCCAGCTTGGGTATTTGACCGAGCTATAATTTTGCAAGCAGCTGGTATATTGGACGCAACTTTACAACCAACTCAACGCTTTATCAATATTGTTACAGTTGGGCAAGCGGCTCGTGGAGTGGCGGATTTCAATCCGATTCGTAACTCAATGAAAGCAGCTTGTAATAAATGTCATGCTAAAGGTTTTGTAGATGAGCATTTTATAGCTTCTGATACAGTTATCAAAGAAGTTGACCATGAATTTGCTAAAGCTATCAAAGCAGTGCAAGGTTTATATAAAGATGGTATTTTGGTAAAACCAGAAGGATGGGAATATGGCCCAGATTTATTGCAATATTACGATGCTAAAACTTCAGTAGAACAAGAACTTTATTTGATTATGTTGAAATACCGCCAACGTGCATTCCAAGGTGCTTTCCATGATAGCAAAGATTATATGCACTGGTATGGTTGGGCTCCATTGAAAGCAGCTGTTAATGTTATCCTTGAAGATGTTGAAAGAATGCGAGCCGAAGCTGCTCCACATCTTATGAAAGATACTATTGTTATTAACATGACAACTGGTATTGGTACATGGGGTGGTGGTAGCGGCATTAATTTCCGACCAAATGTAAAAACGGATGCTTCTGATTTGACAATTAAAGGTGTTTTGACTGCTACCGATAATGGCCCAGCAGGTAATTTAATGGGTAAAGATGCTAAATTAGTGGCAATAGCTGCAACTAAAAGTGGTTTTTATATGCTAACCGGCGGTAAATTTGTGGCTTGGGATGGTAATTTTAATACATTAACATCAGTAGCAGAACTTACCCTAGGTTCTAGTCAAGAGGTTGAAATACTGAAAGGGCAAATGATGCTCGATGGTAAACCTGTCACCGGAACAGTTAATATCTATTTAGGTTTAATTGTTGTGGATAAACTTTTGTACTTTCCTAAAACCATTGATGTAAATATTTAAAACTTGTATTATATCTCGTTCCCATTGTTTCAGCGTGAGAACTTTCAGAATTAATATGCTTTATGCTAGGAATAAAATTTTAAATAAAAGTAGCAATAACTTAATCAATCATTATGGATTTTTAGTCCATAGTGGTTGATTCTCTGTTTTCTGATTAATGAGATATACTAAACTGT
>DAOUSL010000175.1 GCA_030627235.1 Thioploca sp. | reverse complement strand
TCTTTAGAAATCTCTAAACAAGAATCGACAAATTCATCCCAAAAGTTAACCGATGAACAACAGAAATGCCAACAACTTGAACAGTCTTTAGAAACTTCTAAACAAGAATTGACAGATTCATCTCAAAAGTTAGCTGATGAACAACAACGATCCCAACAACTTGAGAAATCTTTAGAAATCTCTAAACAAGAATCGACAGATTCATCCCAAAAGTTAGCTGATGAACAACAGAAATATCAGCAATTTGAAAAATCCGTAGAAGAGTCTAAACAAGAGTCAGCATCTTTCTCAAACCAATTAAATGTTGAACAGAAAAAATGTCAAAAATTGGAAGATTCGCTTGAAAATGCAAGGAAAAAGATGAGCGAATTATCCCAACAATTTGAGAAATCGGATAATTTCCAACCTGAAAAAATGTATAGTATTAAGTCAATCAATAATGGTAATTTTTTAGATATCCCTAAAGGTTCAGCAAAAAATAATACCCCTATTGGTCAAGAAACGTGGAATGGTAGTAAAAATCAACAATGGTATTTTCAACCTTTGGGTGGTGATGACAGCGAATATTATCATATATTTTCTGCTAAAACTAAAAAATGCTTAGGTATATCATCTTCGGATAACAAAGAAGGTGTGTTGAATCAATACCCATGTTATGGAACTGATAATCAAAAATGGAAATTGATTGAGATTTCAGACAATAATTTTGCTATTCAATGTAAACAAAATGGTTTGATTTTGGAAGTATCCAAGAAAACTACTAAGATAATTCAACAAGAATTGAATGACATTAATAATCAGCATTGGGAATTAACTGAGTTATAGATAGCTATCTTACGCAAAAGTCGCTATAAATTCTAAATTTTTGCGACTTAGCGTACTATTTATAAATTATTCATGTTTATATATATTTTTAAAGGTGATAACTACAAAATGTTCCATAAATATTTACAATTCATTATTTTGTTTTCTTTTTCGGCAAGCTTATTAGCTGGAGAAATTCATGAGTTTACTTTGGACAATGGATTAAAATTAATAGTCAAAGAAGATCATAGAGCTCCAGTTGCTGTTAGTCAAGTTTGGTATGGAGTTGGTGCTAGCTATGAACAAGAAGGTAAAACTGGTTTATCACATATGTTAGAGCATATGATGTTTAAAGGAACTAAAAAATATCTTCTTGGTGAATTTAATAGAATTATGGCAATTAATGGAGCTAGTCAAAATGCTTTTACTGGGACTGATTATACTGCCTATTTCCAAACTTTAGAAAAGTCTCGTTTACCAATTAGTTTTGAAATGGAAGCTGATCGGATGCGTGGTTTAGTATTATCTGAAGATGAATTTGTTAAAGAACGAGAAGTTGTTAAAGAAGAACGTCGTACTCGGACTGATGATCAGCCAACTAGCTTATTATATGAATATTTTCGGGCTACTGCTTTCCAAACTAGTTCTTATCAAAATCCTATTATTGGTTGGATGAGCGATATTGGAAATTTACAATTAGCTGATTTACAGACTTGGTATCAACGTTGGTATGCTCCTAATAATGCGATTCTAGTTGTTGTTGGTGATGTCGAACCACAGACAGTTTTAAAATTAGCTAAACAATATTTTGGTTCTTTAAAATCAAGTGAGCTTAAATCTCCGAATTCCAGACCTGAAGTGGAACAGTTTGGAGTTAAACGCATTAAAATAAAACGACCTGCAAAATTACCTAATCTTATGATGGGTTATAAAACTCCTACTTTAGCAACTAAATCAGAACAATGGGAAGTTTATGCTTTAGAAGTATTATCTTATTTGTTGGATGGCGGTGATAGTACTCGTTTACCAAAAAATTTAGTTCGTGGTCAACAAATTGCCAGTAGTATTGGAAGTAATTATAATCTTTTTGGACGGTTGGAAAGTTTATTTACTATTGAAGGCACACCAACTGATAAACATACAATAGATGAATTGGAGGCTGCTATTTATGCTCAAATTAATCAGCTCAAAGATACGTTAGTTGATCAAGAAGAATTAGCAATGGTAAAAACTAAATTACGGGCATCTCAAGTATATGAATTAGATTCAATGTTTTATCAAGGAATGAAAATTGGATTGTTGGAAACTATAGGATTAGATTGGCGAATATTTGATAGCTATTTAGATAATATAAAAGCTGTAACTGCCGAACAAGTACAGATGGTAGCTCGTAAATATTTAATAGAAGACCATTTAACTGTTGCCATATTAGAACCAATAGGAGAAGATAAATGAGAATTATAACTCTAATTATTAGTTTGTTAATAGCTCAATTTGCTAGTGCTATTCCTACCATCCAACATTGGCAAACGGATAATGGAACTAAGGTTTATTTTGTACCAGCCCCAGATTTACCGATGGTTAATATCGAAGTAGTATTTGATGCTGGAAGTGCTAGAGATGGTAAAAAATTTGGATTATCTAGATTGACTAATGGTTTATTAAATGAAGGTGCTGGTGGTTATTCGGCAGATCAAATTGCTGAAAAATTCGATAATTTAGGAGCTGAATTTGCTAATTTAGTTGATATAGATATGGCTAAGGTGACTCTGCGTAGCTTAGTTGAGCCAGAATTATTGCAACCAGCGTTAGAAATGTTAGCAATAATATTGACGAAACCAGATTTTGAACTCAAATCATTAGAACGGGTTCAGCAACAGCTGTTAACAGCTCTTAAATATAAACAACAATCTCCAAGTGATATCGCAAATAAAGCATTTTACACAGCGGTTTTTGGAGAGCATCCATATGCTAATTTACCAGATGGTACAATTGAAACTGTAACCGCTCTAACTCGTGAAGATTTGCAAGAATTTCATCAACAATATTATGTGTCTAACAATGCGTTAATTTCAATAGTTGGAGCTTTGGATAGACAAGCAGCGGAAAAATTAGCTAATACTATTATCAAACTGCCTAGTGGAAAAGTTCCTAATTCTCTACCAGAAGTTACCTTATTAACTGAAGCGAAAACTATCCATATTGATCATCCAGCAACTCAAACTAAAGTTTTAATTGGTCAGCCTGGTTTAAAACGTGGCGATGCAGATTATTTCACTTTATATATGGGAAATTATATTTTAGGTGGTGGTGGTTTGGTCTCACGCTTATCAGAAGAAGTACGGGAGAAACGTGGTTTAGCGTATAGTGCCTATAGTTATTTTATGCCACAACGAGTTTTGGGAGCATTTATAGCTGGTTTGGGAACTCGTAATGATCAAACTGCTCAGGCTATTGAAATAGTTCAAAAGACTATGCAGGATTTTATTGAAAATGGGCCTACTGAAACTGAGTTAAAAGAAGCTAAACAAGGAATTACTGGTAGATTTCCATTGCGAATTAAAAGTAATAAAGATATAGTTGGTTATTTATCAATGCTGGGTTTCTATAATTTGCCTTTGGATTATCTGCATACTTTTAATGCCAATATTGAAGCTATAACTTTACCTATGATCAAAGATGCTTTTCAGAGGCGATTGTTGCTAGATAAATTGGTTACGGTTACGGTTGGTGGCAAGCCTTAAGGATTTAATTGTGAATGGTTAACAGCTAATGATTAATTATTAATGGAAAAATCGTTAGCTGTAGGGGCAAATCCTTTATGGTTGCCCTATAATAATTAGCACAAGGAAAAATGAAAACTAAAATATCTCAAGAAATTACCAAAGATAATGATGCTTTAGATAGATTACGTGAAATTAAAGCTCTATCCAGTCTTTTAAAAAATGTAGAAACTCCTACTGTATTGGCTATTAATTCAGGATGGGGAACTGGAAAAACAACTTTTATTAAATTATGGGAAGAAAAACTTAAATCTGATACTGAAATAGAAACAATTTATTTCAACGCTTGGGAAAATGATTTTGCACCTGATCCATTAATTGCTTTTCTTAGCGAGATGAATAAATTTTTCATAAAAGATAGTGATAATGAAGCATGGAAAAAGGCTAAAAGTGCAGGAGTTTATTTAGCTAAAAAGATTATACCTTCTGTTGTTAAAGCTGGTACAGCAGGTTTAGTTGATACATTTGATATCTTAAACGGTACTCCACTTGATTCAGAAATACAAACAATAGCTAAAGGATTGTCACAAGATGCAATTAACTCATATACAGCTTCAAAAAACTTAATTAAAATATTTAAGGATAACTTAGAGAAAGCAGTTAGTGAAAAACGACTGGTAATTTTTGTTGATGAATTAGATAGATGTAGACCAACTTATGCAATTGAGTTATTAGAACGAATTAAACATATTTTTGATATTGAAAACTTAATATTTGTACTTTCTTTAGATAAAGAGCAATTATCTCATAGTATTAAAGCTGTTTATGGCCAAGATTTTGATGCAACAGGTTATCTAAGACGTTTTATAGATATAGAATATCGCTTAAAAGAACCAAGTTCAGAAAGTATAGTTTCCTATGTCGATTATTTACTTCATAAGCAATTCAAATTTGAAAAAAATGAAATATCTGGAGCTGGAGAATTACAAAAGAAAAGTAATAAAGTTTTAGCTTTTTTTATAAAATATTATAGAGATAAAGGATTATCTTTTTCATTACGTGAAATAAATCAAATTGTTGAACGATTAAACCTTGTAAAACATCTATGTGGTGAGGATAGTCATGTTGTTTATGAAGATTATTTTGCTTACTTGATAGTACCTCTGATAATTATTCGTGAAAGGAATTATGATATATATAGTAATTATATAAATCCTATAAATACTCCTGAAAAAATACTTGAGCATATAGATTCTTCTATTCCAAATTTTGTAAAATACGATATTTATGATTTATCATATAGTTCTAATGATAAATATAATTATGTTGATATTAGTGCATATTTGATCTATGCAAAGTTTAAAAAATCAAAAGTTGAAGAATGGTATAGTGAATTACAAAAAAAAGAAAATGCAGATGTTTATGAACGGGTAGCATATTTGAAAAGTAAATTTAGGCTAATTAAGTTAGAACCTTTAATCAACAAAATAGAACTTTCCGAACAATTTAATCTTGATAATTAACTATGTCCTATCGCAAAAATACCACAATACTATTATAAAAACTAAATAGGAATATACCACATATTTTCCATGAACTATGCTAGTAGAATTCAACATAAATCAACACAATAAAAAAAAACATTGGTTTCAAGATGAATATTTTGATCTATTTGTATGGTTAGACGCTGTCAACGGAAAAATAACCAGTTTTCAACTTTGTTATGACCGTGACAATCAAGAAAGAGTCATGTCATGGGATTATGAAAAAGGCTTTAGCCATCACTACCTTGATGATGGAGAAACTTCCCCACATAAAAACATGAGTCCAGTATTTATCCAATATGGAAGATTTGCCCATCATGAAGTAATGCCAAAATTCATTAAATCAAGTAGCCAAATAGACACCACAATTAGCTATTTTATTATACAAAAATTAGACGAATACATAAGCAAAAATCCACATGGATAATTCCATATGACATTCTATTTATAGACTAAATTAATAAACTATGCCTATCTTTCAAGAACTATCTGATGCTCAATGTGAAGAACGTATAATTGCCGCCAAAGCAAAACTAGGTAAACGATTAGTAATTTTGGGACATCATTATCAACGTGAAGAAGTATTTAAACATGCTGATTATGCTGGAGATTCTTTAAAATTATCTCGACAAGCCAGCCAATCTGGAGCAGAATATATTATATTTTGTGGCGTGCATTTCATGGCTGAAGTGGCTGATATATTATCAACCCCAGAACAAATTGCTATCTTACCGGATTTATCCGCTGGTTGTTCAATGGCTGATATGGCTAATTTGGATAAAGTTGAACAAGCCTGGCAAGAATTATCCACCATGTTAAATCCAGACGAATCAGTCACTCCAGTTACTTATATTAATTCAGCTGCTGATTTAAAAGCTTTCTGTGGCCGACATGGTGGGATAGTTTGTACCTCTTCCAATGCTAAAAAAGTTTTAGAATGGTCTTTCAATCAACGGGAAAAAATACTCTTCTTTCCAGATCAACATTTGGGACGTAATACCGCTTATGCTATGGGAATTCCATTGGAAGAAATGGTTATTTGGGATTTTGACCAACCAAATGGTGGATTAACCAAACAGCAAATTCAAGCAGCCAAAATTATTTTATGGGATGGTTTTTGTTCAGTTCATCAACAATTTCAACCAGAACATATAGACCAATATCGTGCTACTTATCCAGAAGGCAAAGTAATCTCACATCCAGAAGCTCCATTTGAAGTTTGCCAAAAATCTGATGTAGTTGGTTCAACCGAAGTTATTATTCAGACCGTGAAAAACTCTCCGGTTGGTAGTCGTTGGTTAGTTGGTACAGAGGTTAATTTGGTGGATAGATTAGCTAAACAAAGTAAAGCTGAAGGTAAATTTGTCCATTATATGGCTCCTGTAGTTTGCATGTGTTCAACTATGTATCGGATTGATCCACAACATCTGCTATGGATATTAGAAAATTTAGTTGCTGGTAGTGTTGTCAACCAAATTAAAGTCGCTCCTAAAGATGCAGAACAAGCCAAATTAGCGTTAGAACGTATGTTGGAAGTGTCTAAGTAATCCAGAGATTCTAGATTCCCGTTTTCACGGGAATGATAATTAACATTCCATAGGTTTCTATGGCTATTCAAGTTTAACCCCGTTGGGGTTGTTTTAATCCTGAAAGGATTGAATGTGAATAGCCACCGATGAAATCGGTGGAATATAAAAGCTCTGCATAACATCAGTTAATGATATTGATATGTAGGGTGGGTAAAGCCTTATCTTGCCCACCATTTTCATAAATACTAACATTAAATATTTGTAACTACCTAGCATGTGTAGGGGCAATCCTTTATGGTTGCCCAGTTGCCAATAAATCAAAAAATCAGGGTAACCACAAGGGATTACCCCTACATGGTTGGTAGTTACAAATATTTTAATATTTTGGTTGGCAACGTTAAACCGTGTGACCCACCCTACTTTAAAAATATGCCTACTACTAAAAAACTACAAGTTTTTGTTTCTTCTACTTTTACCGACCTAGAACATGAGCGGCAAGCTGCGGTGGAAGCTATTTTAACTGCTGGCCATATTCCGGCTGGGATGGAATTATTTGCGGCTGGTGATAAGTTGCAGATGAGAGTTATTGAAAAATGGATTGATGATTCAGATGTGTATTTGCTTATTTTGGGAGTTCGGTATGGTAGCATTGAGCCTGATTCTGGTAAGAGTTATACCCATCTTGAGTATGAATATGCATTGAAGCATAATAAGGCACTATTCGTTTGTGTGATTGATGAGCAGGAACGGAAAGCTCGGATTAAAAATGGTGTTAAGGAAGAACATTCAGATAAATTACGTGATTTTAGGGATTTAGTATGTTGTGATAAAGTGGTAAGCTTTTGGAAAAATTTTGGTGAGCTTAAATATGCTATTTTACGCAGTATGGCGACTGATTTTGCTGAACGAGAAAATTTGGGTGGTTGGGTACGAATTAAGCCTAAAATAATTAAAGAGTCACAAAATGCTCAACCTCCAAGTGAGATTATTGTTCAAACATCTAATAATGAAGAGTTTGACTTTGAAGTGGTTAAAGTTGATGCAAAAGGTAAAATATACGAACGGAATAAACACAAAGCTAAACAACAAATTGAGAATGTTTATGGTATAAATCTGGAGATGGTTTATATTCCTGCTGGTGAATTTATGATGGGTTCTGATGAAGATGAAACAGAACAACCAATTCATAAAGTTACTATTAAACAACCGTTTTATATGGGTAAATATCCAGTTACCCAAGCCCAATGGCAAGCTGTGATGGGTGATAATAATCCAGCTGAATTTAAAGGTGATAATAGACCAGTTGAGAATGTTTATTGGGATGATGCAGTTAAGTTTTGTGAAAAACTGTCTAAATTGACTAAGCAAACCTACCGTTTACCGTCGGAGGCAGAATGGGAATATGCTTGTAGAGCTGGTACAACTACGCCATTTTACTTTGGAGAAACTATTACTTCTGATTTAGCTAATTATAATCAAAATATTAATAAAACTACCAATGTAGGTAATTATCCAGCTAATGAGTTTGGTTTATACGATATGCACGGAAATGTTTGGGAATGGTGTGCTGATGGTTGGAATGATAATTATAAAAATGCTCCAACTGATGGTAGAGTTTGGGGAAATAATAATAAAAACCGGGTGTTGCGTGGTGGTTCATGGTTCAATAGTCCTAATAATGTTCGGTCTGCTTTTCGTAATAGGGTCAATCTTAGGTTCAACTCTTTCGGTTTTCGAGTTGTTCGTTAGTTGAGCGGACTTATTTTCTCTTTAGATTTTTACCCTTTTACCCTTTATACTTTTACACTTTATTCTTTTTAATG
>DAOUSL010000118.1 GCA_030627235.1 Thioploca sp. | reverse complement strand
GTGAAACAAATAGCCAAGCTTATAATATTAGTAATATTTACCCAAAGTATCTCATTGGGTGCATATGCTATCGGCTGGTCTTTTGAAGATAATGATACAGTAGTTCATGCCTCTCATACTGAAAGTCAAATTGATACTAAATTATGTGATAAAATGATGGAATGTGATAACAACTGTTATGATTGTTGTCATTGTGTTATTTTACTAAAGTCACCTTTAGAAAAAAAATTTGCTTCACATACTTTGAATAATAATATTTTTTCTGCTTTTCTAAACAGCCTACCTGATTTTTTATATAAACCTCCCCGTATTTCCTATAGTTAGTCAGTACCAAATAAATTTAACAATGGATTATTGCGTCTATTTTTCATATATTGTCCTAAATTTTATTTAGGAACATAATATTTAAGAAGTTCTACTTCAAACTTAGACCAAACAGAGATTAATTACCAGTGCGTTACTAAATTTGGGAACGATATTGGATGAATTTAATAATTCAATTAAGCATTAATATCTCTTTAATTCTTGCTAACCATCTAAAATAGGAGGTAAATTAACCAATAATTTAATGATTATTAATCATTAAGAATTATTTATTATCTATTTGGATTGTATATCCTACCAATATATTTTTATTAATTTTAATAAGGTAATTATTATGAAATCCTATGCTTTAATAGCAATTTTAACTCTGAGTTCTTCTTTGGTATTAGCTGAAAAGCCAATGGTTACATCTGAAGAACATCCTTCACCAGTCACCCCAGCTGAAACTGTACCTGCTAAACCTATTACTCAAATGGAAATCATGCAAACTATGATGAAGACCATGCAAGATATGTCTGCTAAAATGTCTATTATTGCCGATAAGATAAAAGACAAGTCTGGCATGAAATCTAGTGAACATGATATGGCTGCTGATCCTGCACAAAAGAAAAAGCAGAAAATGCACAAGCTGAAAATGCAAATGAAAGCTCATATGGAAAAGGCCATGCAGTCTAAAGACTCATCCGAACGCAAACAACATATGCAAAAACATATGCAAAAAATGCAAGAAATGATGGATGATATGAAAATGGCTAAAATGGATAAATCTTATTCTGAATCAGATTCTGAATCACAGGGTGATAAAGCTGAAGGTGTCAATATGATGATGAAGATGAAAAAGAAAATGAAAAAAATGAAAGACAAGATGAAAGGCAAACATCACAAAGAAGTTGGTCAACGCCTTGATAACATCGAATCCATGTTAGAGCAAATGTTACAACATCAATCTGCTAGTATGAAGTAATTTCATTATTCTTTGATGTTAAATTATTAAGCTTGGCAGGTCAAAATTTGTCAAGTTTAATATAGTAATTCTTAGTTATAAATGCTTAATCCATAAGTAATATCTTTAATCAGAAATTTATAGTTGCATCAATACTTTATTCAGGACTACTAAAATTATCCATAATGAAATCTAATTTAAAAAAATTATTTATTACAACTTGCATGATATTATCCAGTAATATCGTATTTGCAGAGATATCAGAAGTTATTCCAGTCAATAATGCACTTTATGCGGAAGAATGCGGTGCGTGCCATTTTGCCTATCAACCGGGATTAATGCCAGCTCGTTCTTGGCAAAAGATAATGAAAAATCTTGCTAACCATTTCGATGATAACGCTGAATTAGATACTGAAGACCAACGATTATTAACCGATTATTTAATTTATAACTCTGCTGAATCTTCTATATATAGACATTCTATGAATGTAGATAGTTCCATAGCTTGGAATCAAATTCCACTGCGTGTCTCAAAAATACCTTATATAAGATTCCAACATGATGATTTTATAGCAGATATGCTTAAATATAATCCTAAAATTAAATCTCGTAGCTATTGTAATGATTGTCATACTAAAGCCGAAGATGGGATTTATGCAGATGGGATTGATATTCCAGGTTATGGAAAGTGGGATATGCACCGTTGTATGAAGTTCTGATTATATTGCAATTTAGCCAAGTAGGATATGCAACACGATTTACCGTTGTCCACCATTTCACAACATATGATAAATGTCCTTAAATATTTTGTTATTTTGGTGGGCAAGATAAAGCTTTACCCCATAGGCAGCAACTTAAGCCTCACAGTTTGCCATTAGGTCAACTGTATTGAGTTTTTTTTTCGTTTATTATAAAGAACAACCATAAGAAAATCTGTGTGAAATATATTTTAATGTCAAAATTAATTGTTCATAATCATTAACAACATGAGCTAAATGTGCTGATTGTTCTCTAATCATTTGTACACCTTTAACTAAACTACGCTCATTCCCATAATCCTGTTAAAACAATCCAATGTTGAACAAGAATAATGAGCAATTTAGCATAGATTTCACACAGTATCCTATAAGGATTTTCACTATTTAGCTGAGTTTACAAACGATTAAACGTGCTTCTACACGTTCTTCCACACCAATAATTCAACTCAAACTGGTTACATGTTTTATCATTAAGATAATTTAGTAAATCAATTTGTTGGCCTGACTTATCAAATACTTTTGTACGTGGTTGCAAACGTGATAGCCAATATTCTTTACGTTGTGCTTTCAATCGACTCAGATTAAAATAGCCCAAATCTCGCAAATGAAGTACATTTTTTTCATATTCTTTTTCAGCAATTGGCGTATGATTATCAGCATGTTTACCATCTAAAAGACCACAATTTTTCAGTTTTAAGTTCTATACTAGCATCAATCTTCAATCCTGATTTACTAGTGCCAAGGTTCTACCTTGGCATTCATTCCAAATGGCTCTTCCAGTTAATTATAAAATTAGTGCAGAGCCACAAATAATCGTTAAATATTGCGATTAGCAGTAATCAATTTTGAGGAAGCGAATAAACATCTTCCTAAATTACACAATGCTTTTGAACAACTTTTCAATGATTTTCCTGACTATTTTAATGCTAAAAACCCATATTTATTCCTAATATTTTAATATGACTATAAACAAAAGTAAAAAAAGCAGAACTCTATTTTGTAAGATATCTAATATAAATTAATTTTAACAAAATAATACCCATATAAAAAACCATAAATAATAATTATATTAGAATATTTTGGTACAAATTTTTTATGTGATAATATCTAAATTTTATATAAAAAACTTTTTACTACTTTACATTGGAACGATTGGATGTTACTCTGATTCAAAACTATGTCCTAACCTTTTTCGAGGACAAACTTTGTGTTTTCACGTGTAAAACTTACACTCAAATTATGTTGTTTAAATTTGCAAAATTTGATTAAAAAAACTCCAACTTATGTTCCACGTCCTGAACATAATTTATCACGCCAAGCTATAAGTCAAGCTGCTTTGAATGTTTTATATCAATTACATAGATCTGGTTATAAAGCATTTTTGGTTGGTGGTGGAGTACGAGATATATTATTAGGACGAACCCCTAAAGATTTTGATATTGTTACTAATGCACTACCAGAACAAATTAAAACTTTGTTTAGTAATTGTCGTCTAATTGGTCGTCGATTTGTATTGGCTCATGTGCGTTTTAATAGAGAAATTGTTGAAGTTGCCACATTTCGTGCCACTCATGTTGATGGTAAAGGCGAAGGAAAAATTGAAAATGGACAAATTGTCCGTGACAATGTTTATGGCAGTACTGTAGATGATGATGCTGGTCGACGAGACTTCACCATTAATGCTATATATTATAATATAAGCGATTTTTCATTAATTGATTATGCTAATGGTATAGAAGATTTACAAGCTGGAATAATTAAGTTAATTGGTAATCCAATCTTACGTTATCAAGAAGACCCGGTGCGTATGTTGCGAGCAATTAGATTTGCAGCTAAATTAGGCTTTACGATTGCTCCTAAAACTGCAGCACCAATTCCAGAATTAGCTAATTTGCTTGCTAATATACCACCAGCACGTTTATTTGAAGAAGTATTAAAATTATTTCTTAGTGGTCATGCGGTGGAATCATTTAAACTATTATGTAAATATGGTTTATTTAAACAATTATTTCCACAAACTGCGGCTTGTTTAAAAGATAAAATAGCATTAAAATTGATTGAACAAGTCATGCGTGATACAGATGAACGGATTAAAAATGATAAACCAGTTACCCCAGCTTTCTTATTAGCTGCTTTATTATGGCCGCCATTATTAGTTCAATTACCACAGAAACCAGCAAAAGGAACTAATTTACAAGAAAAATTAATCGATATTAGTCAAAAATTATTAGCTAGAAATGCACAGCAACGAGTGGCTATTCCAAGGCGTATTACTGTGCCTATGCAAGAAATTTGGCTGTTACAATTACGCTTGACTCGACAAAATAAGATTAAGAAAAAAAACCTTAAGTTGTTAGAACATCCTCAATTTCGAGCTGGTTATGATTTTTTATTGTTACGTTCTAAAGTTGGTGAAAATGAAGTAACTGAATTTGCGAATTGGTGGACAGACTTATTGGCAGATGAAAATGTAGTAGTTCCTGTTAAAAAAATTAGACGTAGGAAGAAAATTAAATAAATATCGTATTAAATTATGAACTTAATTTAAAAGGTAAATAGATATGAATACAACTGGTAAAGCTGTAATGCAAACCATCGTACTAGCCGTTATTAGTATATTCTTATATTTTTTATTATATTACTGGTCAGACTATATAATGAATTGGTCACGACAAGGTGGTTGGTATTTTGTCATTCCAGTTGTAATCGCTTTTATTTTTTCTTTTGCACATGGCACTTTTGCAAATCATTTTTGGGATATGCTGGGTGTCAAGGCAAAATCAGTCAAAAAATGAAGGATAACAGAATGCTAAAACAACTCGTATTTTTAATATTCTTGTTAGGATGTCCATTAGTTATAGCTACTGAAGCTATCCCACTAGAAGCAGTTTTCCTTTTACAATGGGAACATGTATTATTTCTGTTAATTGTAGGGTTAGTTGGAGGCTTAGTTAGTGGTTTTATAGGTTCAAGTGGAGCATTTATTTTAACTCCTGCCATGATGCTCATAGGTATTCCAGCTATTGTTGCTGTTGCAAGTAATATATGTCATAAATTTCCTAAATCTCTGGTTAGTGCTTTAAAACGAATTAAACATGGATTGGTAGATATAAGATTAGCAATTGTAATAGGAATTTCAGCTGAAATTGGAATTTTATGTGGTGTCTATTTACAAATCCATATCAGAAATATTTTTGGGAATACTGGTTCTAATATTTATATAACTATAATATTCTTATTAGTGTTAGCAATACTTGGTTTATATAATTTACGTGACTCCCAAAAAATGCGTAAAACTGGGGAATCTGAGTTATTTAAGATAAATAAATTAGCTCAAAAGGTACGTTCTATTCATATCCCCGGCACTATGATGTATTTCCCTAGTTTAGATACCAGAATTTCAGTATTATTTACTATTCCTATCGGATTTTTTACTGGCTTATTAGCATCCAATATTGCTGTTGGTGGTTTTATAGCAGTACCAGCTATGATATATATATTAGGTGCTGGTGGCTTAATGGCCTCTGCAACCCAACTATTGATAGCATTTATAATTGGGGTTGGTGGCACTGTTCAATATGCGATCAGTGGATTTGTTGATATTAGATTAGCAATGATAATTTTAGCTGGTTCATTACTTGGAATCCATTTAGGAGCTATTGCAGCTACTTATGCTAAAGATTATTTAATTAAACTGGTCACTGGTATTTTGATGTCGTTAATATTCTTTAGCCTTAGTGTTAAGATGCTAATATATATCAATGATACTGGTCATATTAAACTAGTAATAGAAACAATAACCACTCTAAATTATGTTAGTTTTAACCTATTTAATTTAGCTTTGATTTCTGGAACAGTTATTATTCTGTATACTTTAATCAGTGGTACGATAAAATATAATAAAGCTCAAAGATTTATGGAAGAAGAGTTAGCTTTATCTCCTAAAATTGATGAGGATGATATTGTATCAAATTCTATCACCCAATTATCACCAACTGGAAGATTTGAAAAAATATTATTAGTAACTGATAGATCACAAGCTACTATTGGTGCAACTAGGGAAGCGATTAGACTAGCTCAAAGAACAGATGGTAAATTAATAGCAATGTCTGTGGTTATGATGAATCCAGAACATGCTTCTTTAGCTAGACAACTGATTGAAAAGGAAAATGATGATACTCTATCTCATTTAGAACAAGTTAGAACTGAAGCTACTAAAGCTGGAGTTTCTTGTGATATTAGTGTACGTCATGGTATAGAAATTTATCAAGAAATTATCAATGAAGCTGAACAAAACCATGTAGATGTTATTGTAATGGGTCGTAGAGGTATGACCGGTCTTATGCGTTTGATGATGGGTAGTAATACTGCTAAAGTGATTGGCCATTCTCAATGTAGTGTTTTAGTAGTGCCTAGAACTTCTATGATACAAGGTAGTAAGATTTTATTGGCAGTTGATGGCTCTCGTTATAGCGATATAGCAGCAAGTGCAGCAATGAGTATTGCAAAACATATCCATGCTTCTATTTTGGTAGTTTCAGTAGTTTATTCTGATTTAAAAGAAAAACGTTATACAGAAGCTGTACAAGAAATTAAACGAGTAGAATCCTTTTTAACTAAAGAAGGGATTAAAGTAACAGGAGAAGTTTTAAGTGGTCGTCCAGCAGAAGTTCTAATTGAGATTGCTGAAGCAAAAGGAGTCGATTTAATCGTGATGGGAAGTCATGGACGTACTGGTTTGGATAGAGTTATGCTTGGTTCAGTTTCAGATCGAGTCATCGGTTATGCAAACTGTGCAGTTTTGGTAGTTAAGTTTTAAATTTAAATAGTTTATAACTGAATCTTAAGCAACTTGATATATCTTGGAATTCAAAATTTTGGATTCCATTATTTTTCCAGCAATGTTATGAACCACTAATAATTCGAAAAAATAGGATGAAAAAAGTAGAGATAGATAAAATTGTCCTAGCTAGACTCAAAGATGCAGAAGTTTTGTTACAGGCTTCAAGGTATGATGGTTCAATATATTTATGTGGATATGCTATTGAACTTGGTCTTAAAGCGAGAATTTGTCAAATACTTAAATGGGATGAATATCCAACCACTGGTAAATATGGAACTTTTAAAACACACGATCTCAGTATATTATTACATCTAACAGACTTAGAAAGTATTATAAAATTACAATACATGACAGAATGGTGTTGCACAATGGAATCCTGAATCTCGTTATAATCCAATTGGTAATGTAAATGAATCTGATGCCACTGAAATGTTGGATGCTTCAAAGGAGCTATTAAGACAACTATGAAAGAACAAATTGAAAAGTTAAGAGAGATTGAAAAGGAAATATGTGAATCAAAAGGGGACTTTGAACTTTTTGCACTATTTCTTCGAGAAGATACCACTGAGTGGGACTTAATAATTTCTTCTGATTGGGTAAGATTAGATAAGAAAGCAACAATTAACCATATTGTAGAAAAAATTAGAAAAGTTTTTTCTGATAAAGAGATGTTGATGCTTTCTCGGTTAATTATTTTAGATAAAGACGATGTAGCATTACAAGCAATTCATGGTGCAATGCAAGTTGAACATGGATTAACGGAAGTGTCTAACAGCAATTTTTTCGGTTTATCCATTAAACATGCTTATTTAATTACTTCAAAGAGACAAGTTCATAGCTGATCGTTGATGTGTTAGCTAATTTAAATATTCTAACTGTACCTAAAAACTTCTCAATAGTTTTAATCTTTTCTCAAAACAATCCATAGATTATTTATTAAATTTAGCCTATATATAGTATTTTTCGGTTGGATAAACCACAATAATATTAAATAAGCAATTGATATTTATTTTGAATTTAATTAAGAATTAAGCATTCATAATTAAGAATTAATATTATAAACAAGTAATTATTTATATCTTTTTATAGATTTTTATAAAAAAGTCCTTAATTTATACCCTAAATATAAACTTAAACCTAAAATAAAAAATGTTAAAAAATCCTCTTGCTAAAATATTTGGCAGTCGTAATGATAGAACTGTCAAACAAATGTTCAAAGCAGTAAAAAAAATAAATGATTTAGAACCAACAATATCAACCTTGAATGATGATGAATTAAAAGCTAAAACAATAGAATTTCGCAAGAGATTTAAAGCAGGAGCAACCCTAGATGAATTATTACCGGAAGCTTTTGCTACAGTCCGTGAAGCTGGTAAAAGAATTCTAAATATGCGGCACTTTGATGTACAGTTAATTGGTGGCATGGTATTACATAGTGGTAAAATTGCCGAAATGCGAACTGGTGAAGGTAAAACATTAGTAGCCACTTTAGCCGCATATCTAAACGCTTTGTCTGATAGTGGCGTACACGTAATTACGGTAAATGATTATCTTGCCAAGCGTGATGCTGAATGGATGGGGAATATTTATAATTTTTTAGGTTTGACAGTCGGCGTAAGTCTATCTGGTATGTCAACCGAAGAAAAGCGAGCAGCTTATAGCACTGATATTACCTATGGTACTAATAATGAATTTGGTTTTGACTATCTCCGTGATAACATGGCTTTTAGTAGTGAAGATAAAGTTCAGAGAAAACTAAATTTTGCTATTATCGATGAAGTCGACTCTATTTTAATTGATGAAGCTCGTACTCCACTGATTATTTCCGGTCCTACTGATGATAATTCAGATTTATATAAACGGATTAATGTCATAATTCCTGCTTTAAAACCTCAAGAACGTGAAACTAAAAAGGAGGAAGAGGTAGAAGTTCCAGGTGACTATTTTATTGATGAAAAACAAAAACAAGTCTCTCTTAGTGATGAAGGACATCAACATATTGAAGAATCTTTAGTTACAGAAGGTATTCTAAAAGAAGGCGAAAGTTTATATGATGCGGCTAATATTAGCATGATGCATCATATTTTGTCAGCTTTACGGGCTCATACTTTATTCCAAATTGATGTTGATTATATTGTTAAAGATGATCAAATTATTATTGTTGATGAATTTACTGGTCGGCAAATGCCAGGACGTAGATGGTCTGAAGGTTTACATCAAGCGGTGGAAGCTAAAGAAGGAGTTACAATCCAAAATGAAAATCAAACTCTAGCCTCGATTACCTTTCAAAATCTATTCCGCTTATATAATAAATTATCCGGCATGACTGGTACTGCTGATACAGAAGCATATGAATTTCAACAAATTTATGCTTTGGAAGTAATAGTAATTCCTACCAACGAAAAAATGGTCAGAGATGATAAAGGTGACTTAGTTTACTTAACTGTTGAAGCTAAATACAAGGCCATTATTGAAGATGTCAAAAATTGTCAAACTCGTAAACAACCAGTATTAGTTGGTACTACTTCGATTGAAGGTTCAGAATTACTTTCTAAATTTCTGACTAAAGATAATATAACCCATAAAGTTCTAAATGCTAGATTCCATGAACAAGAAGCTAATATTATTATTCAAGCTGGTACACCAGGTGCGATAACCATTGCAACTAATATGGCTGGTCGTGGTACTGATATTGTATTGGGTGGTAATGTTACCGAAAAAATTAAAAATTTAGGTGATAAACCGAATCAACAAGAAGTGGATCAATTGCTTGAGGAATGGGAACAATTACATGCTTCAGTAATAAATAGTGGTGGTTTGCATATTATTGGTACAGAACGTCATGAATCACGTCGGATTGATAATCAATTGCGAGGTCGATCTGGTCGTCAAGGTGATCCAGGTTCTAGTAGATTTTATCTGTCTTTACAAGATAATTTAATGCGGATTTTTGCATCAGAACGAGTTTCTAAATTGATGCAGAAAATTGGGATGGAAGAAGACGAGGCAATTGAACATCCTTGGGTAACTAAAGCGATTGAAAATGCCCAACGTAAAGTAGAAGGCCGTAACTTTGATATTCGGAAAGAATTGTTGGAATATGATGATATCGCTAACGACCAAAGAAAGATTATTTACGAACAACGCAATGATTTGATGTCTGTTGATTCAATAGAAAATACCATTGATGATATTCGTCATGATATATTAATGAATGTAATAGATGGGCATATCAATCCACAAAGTTTGGAAGAACTATGGGATGTACAAGGTTTAGAAACTAGCATTGAGCAATCATTTGGGCAAAAAATGCCAATTGCTAAATGGCTAGAAGAAGATCATGATTTACATGAAGAAACTCTGCGAAAGAAAATAGAAAATACTGTTATCACTGCTTATAAAGAAAAGGAAAAATTAGCTGGTGTAAAAGTAGTACGCCATTTCGAAAAAGCAATAATGTTGCAAATTTTAGATAGTTTTTGGAAAGAACATTTAGCAGCAATGGATCATCTACGCCAAGGAATTCATTTACAAAGTTATGCTCAGAAAAATCCGAAACATGAATATAAACGTAAGGCTTTTGAACTATTTTCCTCATTATTAGAGAGGATTAAAACTGAAGTTGTAAGTGTTGTTTCTAAAATTCAAGTTAATACTGAATCTGATGTAGAGGCAGTAGAAGAACAACGTCGGCAACGGCAGAATGAACCAAAGATGCAATTTAGACATGCTAAAGTTCCAGGTTTGGCTAATGACATCGCTGATAATGCTCCTCCACCAGAAGAAGAAACCACTCAAAAACCATTTATCCGTAAAGGACGTAAGATAGGTCGTAATGAAGCTTGTCCTTGTGGTTCAGGTAAGAAATATAAACAATGTCATGGGAAGATTACTAGTTAGTTTTAACGACTATTAACACTAAGTTGACTTCTTAAAGTTAGCAGGTTCTATAAATGTATTCAACTAGCAGACCTGTTAACTATTCCTCTAATCTAAGATTGATAAACAAGAATTAGAGTTGATTTTGATCTCAGTCATGCTTAATTAGATGATTGTATTATAGTATGTTTTCAAATTAATTCTTTCAAATCCGGAATAGGCGTTGTTGCTTCACAATGCAATACCTCATAAAAAATATTTAAATAAATGAAAATCTAAAAAATCTTATAATAAAGTGATAGATAAATATCAATTAGACTTGTATACAGACTGTCTGATGGTAACATTTGGATATGCAACAGCGACAGGGTTATCAAACTTATTGGATGGAGGCATAAGTCATGATACATTTACAAGATTCTTGTCAAAGGAAGAATATGGTTCAAAAGAACTATGGAAACAAACCAACAGTGCGTAAAATAGAATCCCCAGATGGAGTGATAATTTTCGATGATACGATTCAAGACATATATGTAAGAAAATGAACTAATATGTTGGCATTATGACCATACAAAAGGACGTAATGTAAAAGGAATTAACTTATTAAATTGTTTGTATAATGTGGATGATATATCGATACCAGTAGGCTTTAAATTAATTCATAAACCAGTTTATAGACCCGAATAAATGGAAACGACGTAGTGAAGTTACAAAGAATTAATTCATACGAAATATGTTAGATACTTGTATGCAAAATCAGCTTAAATTTAATTGGGTGTTATAGTTGGTTTAGTTCAAAATAAAATTTTGAGTATATAAAATTTACCTATGACAAAGACTTTATAAGTGCTTTAAAAAGCAATCGTTTAGTATCTTTAAGTGAGAAAGATAAATTAGAAGGACGTTTCTACTCGTCTAGACTAGTTCCAATGGTCAGAAGGCCGTAACAGGTTGGTTCAAAGGGATGAGTTTTCCAATTCGTCTCGTTCGTCAAATCTTTACGAACAAAGATGGAAGTAACGGCATCCTATATCTAGCCTGTAGTAAACTGGATTCTAAGTGGAACGAAATTACGACAATCTATCAGAAACGGTGGAAGCATCTTTCATAAATCGCTTAAATATAATGAGGCATCAGATAAATCACCTGCTCGGAACATAGTTTCACAATCTAATCATATCTTTGCTTCCATTATAGCTGTATTCAAGATGGAACATTTGAAAATATCTAATAATCTCAACCATTTTGCTTTGCGGTCTAAACTTTATCTGAAAGCTATCAAAACTTCTTTTTATGTACAAGTTTTGAAAGCTGCATAAATTTAAATATTGCTATTATTTATTTTGATTTATATATTTATACCACTTTGCGTAACTTCAGATATATAATTAATGTTTATGGGGTGTTTTTATAAGAATATTACTATATCATAATATATGTTTTACAATTTCATTGTTGTTATTTAATTGACTGTGACTCTTATTAGTATTTACAAGCAAATCTAAAAATATTGCTATTTTTTTTGAGCGTGAGTCATTTAAATTTTTCATTTTCATCAGTCAATCTGAGAGTATTAATACTATGATTTTCCAAATATCGTTCTTGAATCAAATTTTGTTTGTCAGATATTAAATATTTAGGTGGACTAAATTTTGAGAGATTTTGTAGCCATTTAATAATTTGTTTTAAATTTATATCACTATAAGAATATCCCAAAATAATACTGTATGAGTTGATAAGATACTTTTTATCTAACTGATGTTACACAGAGAGATTACGTAATTCTAAAAAACTAGCTTGCAAAGCTTTAAGATAAAGTTTAGTTTTTAATGAAAAATGATTAGTATGATGTTTAATTTTAAGAAGTTCCAACTTAAAAACAGCCGAAATAGAAGCAAAAACATGATTAGATTGTGTAAGTTCTAGTAGGTGATTTGGCTAAAGAAGTATTAGATTTAATAGATTTGTGAAAAACCTCAACATTCCAACTGTAGATAGTTGTGATTTCGTCGTAAGTCAATTCAATATAACTACAGATACAAAATACCTTCACTATCATCTTTGTTTTTAAAGACTTGTTTAATTAAAAGAACAGGAAAGTCCTTTCAAATAAACTTGTTGAGTAGTATTTGGTTCCAAATTGAGTGAATCAATCCTGACAAAACGGCCTTGATATTTATCTTCTAAACTTAATGCTGCCAAACGATTACATTTCATACCCATTATAAAGAAATTGATTTTGCTGACAAGTTTTTAGCATCTGAAGTTTTTCTACTCATAGTATCATCGAAGAAAACCACTATTTATGTTCCGTACAGCTAATTTCACTGATAACCATAGAGTATTTGATGAAAATATTGAACAGAATAGCGTAATTGTATCATGACTTACCTCTCTTTCTAACATACGGGATAAATTGGTTGCTTGGTCGAAAGAACTTATCAAATAGTCTGTGTAAATATCTAGTAATTTATCCATTGTTTACTTACACCAAAACGTTCTGCACGTTCATATTGATAACTATCTGGATGTTCTTTTACATATTTTTCCAACTCCTTACAATCAAGTTTTGTGGGTAATCTTTTTCTTATCTGTTTAGCTTCTATGTTTTTAGACCATCTTACTACAGTCGCTATACCTATACTGAAACGCTTTGATATTTTTGATAAACTTAGCTTCTCTTGTTCTTTTATCAGTAATACTTTTTTTTCTAAAATCTACTGAATATGTCATTATTTTTTGCTTGATTAATTCATTTTTTATTATAATAATAGTGTTATAGATGTAATGCCAAGATAAAATATATTAAGAAAAACATTTATAATAATGATGAATAAAAGAATCCCTACCCAAATTGCTCCAATATGGTTTACTAATTTTTTTGAAAAGGAAAGAGTTTTTCTCACAAGACGTGCAATACGT
>DAOUSL010000245.1 GCA_030627235.1 Thioploca sp. | reverse complement strand
GTATTCAATATTACCATCTGGTAGGTAACGAGCTAAATCACCGGTTTTATAAATACGAGAAGTAGGGTCTTCACTAAAAGGATTGTTAATAAATTTTTCTGCTGTCAATTCAGGACGGTTGAGATAGCCACGAGCTAAACCAACTCCTCCGATATGTAATTCTCCAGATACTCCGATAGGCACTGATTGTAAATATTTATCTAAGATGTAAATTTGAGTGTTGGCTATGGGTTTGCCTATTGAAAATGTTGATAATTCATTTTTTAGATATTCAAAAGTAGTAGTACAAACTGTATTTTCAGTTGGGCCATAAGCATTAAAAAAACCGGCTTTTTTAGACCATTGTTTTGCTAATTCTAGTGTGCAACTCTCTCCTGCAACAATAATATATTTTAAATTTAATTCATATTCTATTGGTAACGCTGCTAACCCAGTTGGTGGTAGAGTTATATGAGTAATATTATTAATTTGTAACAACTTAGATAAATCTAAACTGGGTAATAAATCATTTGATTTAGCTAAATAAAGTGTTGCTCCAGAAGTAATGGTTATAAAAATTTCTGAAATAGAAGCATCAAAACTAAATGAGGCAAATTGAAAAATATGACTATCTGATTGTATATTAAAAAGTTTAATTTGAGCTTTGGCTAAGTTACATATTCCTTGATGAGCAATAAGTACACCTTTAGGCCGACCAGTAGAACCAGAAGTATAAATTACATAAGCTAAATTATCTGGTTTTATTCCACTATTCAAATTTTCAGAGCTATATTGGGATAACTCTTCTTTGTCTAAATAAACTATATGTGATTGAGTTTTCGGTGATTTTATCTGGGATTGAGTCAATAATACCGATACTTGTGCATCTTCCAACATGAAAGCCAAGCGTTCAGTTGGGTAAGTTGGATCAAGCGGTAAATATGCTCCACCTGCTTTAAGAATACCTAACAATCCAATTATCATTTCCAGAGAACGTTCAACACAAATGCCTACTAATACTTCTGGTTTGACTCCTAAAGTTTGTAAGTAATGAGCAAGTTGATTGGATTTATTATTTAATTCAGCATAAGTTAATTTTTGTTCTTCAAATACAACCGCAATATTTTCTGGGGTTTTAGCAATCTGTTCTTCAAATAAATCAACTATTGTTTTGTCATTTGGATAATTGGTTGTTGTGTTGTTGAATTCAACTAAGATTTTATTTAATTCTGCATCAGACATTATTTGTAATTCCCGAATTGGAATCTCAGGTTTTAAAATAACTTCTGTTAATAAAAATTCAAAACGTGATTTTATAAACTCAATTTCTTCTGCATCAAATACTGCAAGGTTATAACTAAAATCTATTTTAACATCTTGATTAGCATAAAATTCACGAATAAATATGGCTAAAGCTTTTTGATCAAAATCATGAAGAAAAGGTATGGCTTCAGCCGGACTATCATTAAAATAAACCTCATAATCATGTTTTTCATAAGATAATTGGATATCAAATAATTGTTTACGATCTTTAGCATGTAATCCAACAATTTGTTTTATTTTGTAAAAAGGAAATCTTTGATTCTTATAATCCTGTTTCAGTTCTTTACCAATAAGCTGAATAAGTTTGATAAAATTTAAATCAGTGCCGAAACAAAACCAAGCTGGACTAGCAGTTGCAAACATACCTATCGTTTTTTTAAAATTAGCATTCTTTCTGTTTAGTGTGGGTAAAAAAATAGAAAAATTGTCTTGATTGTATGCTCTAACAAAATAACAATAGAAGACACCTAAAATAACGTTAAAGATTGAAACCTTATGTGTTTTCGCAAAAGCAAGAATCTGATTGTAAAATGTACGTTTAATGAACAGTGCTGAACATTGGCTTGATGTGCTATTAAGTTGCTTATTAGCATGACGATGAATTAAAAATGGCTCAGGTAATTTTTCACATTTTTTTTGCCAGTATTGTTGATGTTGTGTGAATTTAGGAGAATTTAAATATTCAACATCACCTTTAACAAAGTTTAAATAAGGATAAGATTCTTGAACCTTATCAATAGAATTATATGTAGTAGCTACACGTTGAACAGTTAAAGAAATCCCCCAACCATCAGTAATAATATGATGATATTTTTTAAACCAATAATAACAATTATCTGCTATTTTACATAAAGCAAATTGAAATAATAACTCATTATACAATTTAAATGATTGGAAAAACTCTTGTTTCATCCAATCAATAGCATCTTGATGTGGATTATTTTTTACTGAAAAATCTTGAAAATTTAATTTAAAATCAACTTGTTCTAAAAAAGTTTGAGTTGGTAACTCTTGACCTTCTTGGATAATTATACGTAGTGTATCATTTTGATGAATAACTTGCTGAAGTGCTTTTTCAAATATAGCCGGATCGATTGGGCCTTTTATATGGACATAGCCACCAATATTATATAGTGGTATATCAGGATAAAACATTTGTTCAAGCCAAATCTCTCGCTGTGGAGAGGATAAGGGGTAACTGGTCATAGATATTTTCTCTGATTAATTTTGTGTAACAGGTCAATGCTATTAAGTTAAGGATTTAATATCAATCAGATATATTGAAAATTAGGGTAATTATCTGTTAAGCAAAAATTATACCTTGATAAATAGCTCAATAAGCTAACCTGACCTACATTATAATTTATTAATATAAGTTATTTTCTTAACTTAATGACATTGGTGTAACAGGTAAGTTAGCAGTAGTGTAACCCAACATTTTATCTCACTATCATGCTATAATTATAGCAGGTTTTATCAAAATTTTAATTAGAGGTACAAAATGACTTTATACTATAAAATAATACCTTTATCATTTGTATTTATATCAATAGTTTCTGCTGAAATAATTTTAGATGGTACATTAGGTCAACAAATTAATTTACCTGGCCCTGATTTCCAAATCACTTCAGATTTAGGTCAACAATATGGTGGCAATCTCTTCTATAGCTTTCAAGATTTTAATTTAAATAATTTAGAAACAGCTACCTTCTCTGGATCAAATTCTATTCACAATATTATCAGCCGAGTAACCGGTGGTAATCCTTCCAATATTGATGGGTTAATTCGTTCAACCATTCCCAACGCTGATTTTTATTTTCTCAACCCACATGGAATCATGTTTGGTCCCAGTGCTAAATTAGATGTGCAAGGAAGCCTTCATGCCAGTACCGCTGATTATTTAAAATTGGGAGAAAATGGACGATTTGATGCTCACAATCTGAGTGATAGTTTGTTGACGGTTGCACCAGTTCATACATTTGGTTTTTTAACTAACACACCAGCCTCTATTACTCTACAAGATAGTTCTCTGTCTGTTGTCGAGGGTAAAACTTTATCACTAATTGGCGGTGATTTAACCATGAAAGGTGAAATATTATCTATATCTGGTCAAGTGCCAGTATTTTCAAAAGATTCTACTACCAAAATAGCTGCACCAAATGGTCGAATTAATCTTGTTAGTATTGCATCTAAAGGTGATGTCCATCTTACAGAATCAGGATTAGATATTAATGCTAAAACTGGTGATTTGATAATCGATCATAGTAAAATCACAACCTCTGGTATTGGTGGAGGTGATATTTTTATTCGGGCTGGACTATTAAAATTAATTAATGGTGATATTATCGGTGATACATTTGGTGACCAAAATTCTGGAATAGTGGATATTCGAGCGAATAATCTAATATTAGATGGTAAAGAAAATTACTCTTATATTTCGTCTGGTTCATTTAGTACCGGACATGGAGGAAAAATAAATTTATTTGCCGATCAATTCTCTTCAAGTAATGGAGCAATACTCTTTACCGGTGGAGTTGGTTCTGGTAACGCTGGTTCGATTTCTATTAAAGTAACTGATACATTCACATTTTCGGGAAAATTTATCCCTGAAATAGTGACGGCTAGTGTATTTTCTACTGCTGCTATTGGTACTGGTCAGGGTGGAAACATAACAATAGAAGCACAGGATTTAACTATCATGGATGGCGGCCAAATTGCCAGTGGTACCTTTAGCTCCGCAAAAAGCGGTGATGTAAATATTAAAGTCACTGACATTCTAACTATCTCTGGACATGATGAGTCTGGTTTAATGAGTGGTATTTATGCTGCCACCCAACCTTTAATCGTAATTGATCCTACCTATAATACTGGTGATGGTGGAACCATTAATGTTGAAGCTGGAGAAATAAATTTTTCTGATGGAGGACAGATTAGCACTGTTTCTGCAGGACTAGGGAATTCTGG
>DAOUSL010000061.1 GCA_030627235.1 Thioploca sp. | reverse complement strand
GTGAGAGTTTGAAAAACGGGCTGGCTATCTCTTATTCTAAATTAGGCTCGATTCACCAAGCTTTGGGCCAAGTCGATAAAGCTCTTGAGTTCTTTGAATTATTTACTGGATTAATGAAAGAACTCTATGACTTGAATCCTAAAAGTGTCAAAATAAAAAATGATTTAGCTATTTCCTACTACAAACTTGGTGGTATTTATAAAGATAAACAACAAGCTAAACTGCAATATCAAAAAGCTATTAAACTATTTCAAGAATTATATAACGATACTAAACTGGAAATTTATCGTGAAAGAATGGAAATTGTTAAACAACTGCTTTGAACATGATTTAACGGATTAATTGTCTGAATCAGGATTTACAAGATTAAAGGATTTTCTGGATTAAAAAACATTAAAATCAAATCGGTTTTGATTGTAAATCCTGTTAATCCTAAAATCCTGTAAATCCTGATTCAGACAGTTAGAAACTTTCCTATTCCTAGTGCCAAGGCTCTGCCTCAATGCCATTAAGTTAAGAAAATAAGGTTTTTGGAGTTCAAAGCGAAGCTTTGTAAGTATTTAATTTATAAGTTAATAATATCAAAGCTTCGCTTTGGACTCCAAGGCTTTACTTAATGGCATTGATTTAGACACTCCATAGTAGTTATAGATATGCTAAACACTTTCCTTCAGGACTACCAGCAATTACTTAATTTTGTTATAATCTATTCAATAAATACTATCTATTCTTGAATTACCTTTTTTTTACCTCCACATTTACTTATCACACAATAGCTTATTGAAAAAAATGAATTATCCTGAACATTTTGCTGTAATTGTAATAGGTGGAGGACACGCTGGTACTGAAGCTGCTTTAGCTGCCGCTCGAATGGGAATGTCTACCCTATTACTAACTCATAATATAGAAACTTTAGGCCAAATGTCTTGCAATCCGGCCATTGGTGGCATTGGTAAAGGCCATTTGGTTAAAGAAATCGACGCTTTGGGTGGCTTAATGGCTAAAGCATCAGATCAAGCTGGCATTCAATTTCGGATTCTAAATTCTAGAAAAGGCCCAGCAGTTCAGGCAACTAGAGCTCAAATGGATCGTAACCTATACAAAAATACAGTAAGAAAAGCTATTGAAACACAACCAAAATTAAAAATATTCCAACAAGCAGTTGATGATTTAATAATTGATAATGAACGAGTAATCGGGGTTGTATCCCAAACTGGAATTCGTTTTTTAGCAGATACGGTAATTTTAACCACAGGAACTTTTTTGGCTGGGATAATCCATATTGGTTTAAATAGCCATCAAGGTGGCAGAGCCGGTGAATTGCCAGCTAATTCTTTAGCAGTACGACTGCGAGAATTACCGTTACGAGTCAATCGATTAAAAACAGGAACTCCTCCAAGATTAGATAGTAAAAGTATAAATTATCAAGTGATGACAGCTCAACCAGGAGATGAGCCAACTCCAGTGTTTTCCTTTCAAGGCAAAATAGAGCAACATCCACGACAAATATCTTGTTATATAACTCACACTAACGAACAAACTCATGCTATTATCCGTTCTGGTTTAGATCGTTCTCCAATATATTCTGGAGTTATTGAAAGTGTTGGGCCTCGTTATTGTCCTTCTATTGAAGATAAAATTGTACGATTTGCTGATCGAACTTCGCATCAGATTTTTATAGAACCAGAAGGATTAACAACTCAGGAAATTTATCCCAATGGTATTTCCACCAGCTTGCCATTCGACATTCAACTAGAATTAGTTCGTTCTATTAAAGGTCTTGAAAATGCTCATATAACTAGACCTGGTTATGCTATTGAATATGATTTTTTTGATCCTAGAGATTTAAAACCAAGTTTAGAAACTAAAGCTATTGTAGGATTATTTTTTGCTGGGCAAATTAATGGCACAACTGGTTATGAGGAAGCAGCAGCTCAAGGACTGATTGCTGGTATGAACGCTGCGTTGCAAGTACAAGGGAAATCAGCTTGGACTCCACGTCGTGACGAAGCTTATATTGGAGTGTTGATTGACGACCTTATCACCAGAGGCACAAATGAACCATACCGCATGTTTACCAGTCGAGCTGAATATCGATTATTATTACGAGAAGATAATGCTGATTTACGTTTGACAGAAATTGGCTGGAAATTGGGCTTAGTAGGAGAAGAACAATGGCAAGCTTTTGAGGCTAAAAGAACAGCTATTGAACTGGAAAAACAACGTCTTAGTAAATTATGGGTACGACCTAATGATGCTGATAAATTTGATTTTACTAGTATTAGCCGAGAAGTAAATTACTTAGAACTTTTAGGTCGTCCAGAAGTCACTTATGCTAATTTAATTCCATCAACTGATTTACCAACAGATGTGACCCGCCAAATTGAAATTCAACAAAAATATGATGGTTATATTAAACGGCAAGCAACTGAGATATTACGATTACGTCGTTATGAAGAAACTATTTTACCAGAAACTATAGATTACAAGCAGGTAATGGGATTATCCAATGAAGTACGGCAAAAATTAGCCGAACACCGTCCAACTACCATTGGTCAAGCCTCACGAATATCTGGGATAACTCCAGCGGCTATTTCTTTATTACTAGTATATTTGAAGAAGAATAAATCATCAATTAGCTAAGGTATTAGTAGTTATGTTATACAATAATTGGTTAATGAAAAATGTGATTTAACAGCAGATATGGTATTGCTACTCAGTAAATTTACCCAAACAACTCCTGGAATATGGTTGAATTTACAATTATCAATTGAGTTTTGCGATGCTTCTAATTCTCCTTTTAGTAGAAAATAGAACAGATTCAAACTTATATATAATAGCCTTTTAAGTTATGATTCCAAAATGAGTTCAAACAATAGTCAATGGTATTGCTAGGGAATGTAACAAGTGATTTACTGATAAGGTAACTCTTGTTTCACCTTAATCGGAAAAGCATTCCATATATTGCCTTCATTATCTACGGTCTTTATACAGGACAAAGTCTTTTGTTATACATTACTACTTCGTTCAGGACTACCGTAAATGTATATATACCCATCGTACCAGAATACTGCGAGTCTGCATATCATGCTTTTTATTTGCTGATGTATTCACTAAATATTCGGACTCACTTTATTAATTATTTAAAAGAAAACGATATAGCAGCAGTATTTCATTATTTGCCACTACATAAATCAGAAATGGGATGTAAACTGGGTGGTGAAAAATACTCTTGTCCGGTTACGGAAGATATTAGTAACAGATTTATATGTTTACCATTTTTTAACAATATATCTCAAAATAAGTTAATTGCTGTAACTGATACTATTCAAAATTATTCAATCTAGTTTTATTTAAATATGAAATTATCACAATTAAAAATTATCAATTTTATCTTATTGTTAATATTAATATTTATATTAGCAATAATTTTATGGGGAGTTAATAAAGGCTTTGATATAACAGATGAAGGTTTTACCATGCTACTTTATAAATACCCCCAAGAATATACATTTAATGTTACAAATTTTCATATATTGGGCAGCAAGTTATTTGCTTGGTTAAATCCAGATATTATCACGTACCGATTTTTACGACTTATACTTTCTATTTTTAGCTCTTTGATTTTTTCTTGGGGATTTTGGTTATGGTTGCAAAAAAATAATTTTATTCAAAATGATTCTCCTGTTAATTTTATATCAATAACGACTTTTTTTATAATAGGTCATTTATCTTATTATTCTTTAAGCCATCAAATAGCCTCTTATAATCCTGCGAATAGCCATCTTATGTTGATTTCTTCTGGTATTCTATTATTCGTTTTTTCACAGGATAAATATTTCAATTTAAAGCAATTATTGTTAGTAGTTGTAGGAATAATAATTGCTGTACAATTTTTTGTTAAATTCTCATCCGCTATTTCTTTTTTTATATTATCTATAATATTAATTATATTACACTTTCGTAAAATATCAATCATAACATATCCAATTATTGGGATCATCATTGGTGGTTTAATATACTTTATATTTTTTCAAGATTATCAATCTTGGCTATCTGGTTCTGTAGAAGGATTCAGTCTAGCAAGTTCCACAGATACTTATGGCCCAACTCAACTTCTGGGAAAGTATTTTATTTATTTTATAAATATAGGCAAGCATTTAATATTAGAATTTTTAGTTTTTTTTATAGGTATATTTTTTTTAGTACATTCTGCTTATCGAAATAATCAATTATTTGGAATCCGCTATTTATTTATTGGTATAACAACTTTGTTTTATTTATTATTTTTGTATCAAAGTTATAGTCAAGGATTGCATAAAGGTGGTGGATATCATACTGTCTATTGGGAAAAATCAACACATATATATATAATTGTTTTGATAGCTGGCGTAATTGCATCATTAGCTATATTTTGGGACAAAATTCGATATTCAGTGTTAAAAGAAAATTTAAATACTATAGGTATTATTATATTGCTTATTGCTGTTCCATTCATGGGTATGGTAGGCACAAATAATGTGTCATCATCAGCATTTAAACCCTATTTAGTTACTTGGTTTGCACTCATAGTAATATTTCTTCTATACATCAACAAGTACATTAAAACTAATTTAATTTCTAATATTACCTTAATAACAGTGGCATTATTTGTATTATCTCAAATTATTGATGGGTTTATTTATTCTCATTATCGTCTTGCTGATATTAGGGCAAACCAAACAGAAACAGTGAAAGATATTAAAAATCTTGAAGGAATAAAAGTAGATATCAAAACTAAACATTTTTTTGAAAAATTAAACCAAATAATAACCACTAAAACCAATTTTAAGGAAGGTGATCCAATTGTTGCTGCCTATGATATGCCGGGGCTAGTATATGCACTGGGAGGTATTTCACCAGGAAATCCTTGGTATTTGGGAGAGAAAAAATCTTTCCAGAAATCTAATTGTGAAGCTTTATCCAGAACCAAACTAACTAATCTGAATAGAACTCTATTGTTTATACAATGGAAAACTTACAAAGAATTTCATACTTGTATGATTCAACATTTCAAAAAATGGGGGATTTCTTCTTTTAAAAAAGTAGGTCAATTAAAAAATCCTTATACCAATCAAATGGTACAAATTTTTATACCATTTTAATTGAACAAAATTTAGAATACTTGATTTAAAAATAGTAAGGTGAATAAGCAGAGCGTTATACACCCCTGTATAATAGACATCTTTCCTAAATAACGAAGTAATATAGCTAAGTATGATTGTATTACCGACATGAAATTGACCAAAATTAGTATACAGTTAACAACTGACTTTATGTAGGATGTAATGAGTTTACGAATTACATCTTTCGAGTCGCATTAACACGATTGATGCAATTCCCTTCGTTCATTGCATCCTACATTTATATACACTTATTTAGGAAAGATGTCTAATATATCCATGATAAAAAGATTAAGATAAAGTGTAGGTCGGAGGCAATTGCATCCTAAAACCAAAAAGCCGTATTTACAAGGTAAGTAATTATATTACAAGATTGGAGACCAACGCAATATCTTAATCTAATCATTCTTTTAAAATATTATAACTTATTATATGGTTCTGCTCGTTTCATTAGTTCTTCCATTCCAATTGGATTACTAGGTTTTCCTGGATGAATACAATTAGCTGTACAATCTTCCGCAGCTTCAACTAGTTGGGCATAAGTACCGCTACCTAAATCACCTAATACCGCTTGTTTGCTATCATTATACACAAACATCATATCATTTATATTTAAACAGTCATTACAGCTAGTACATAAATCACTATCTATCCAAGGATCATCAAATGTAACTTCTTCTACAGTTGCTTCTTCAGTAGTAACTAATTCTTCCTCAATAATTTCTTCTTTCTGAGTTAAAACAGGAGTTTGAGTTACAGATGATTGCTTTTTAACAGGAGCAGTCAAATCCATGCCTAATAAAATCTTGGATAATTTTTGCATAGTTTCACTAGCTGTTTCTTTACGAGCTTGTTCTAATTGTTCAGCTTGTGTAACTTGTAATTTTTCCAATTTGGCTTGAGCTACAACTTGAGATTCTGCTTTAGTTGTTTGTACAGCGATATCAACATATTTATTATTAATACCAGCTAGTTCTTGTAAAGTATGCCAATAGTTCAATCGATCCCGACAAGCAACTATAAGTGGACGTGATACCACTAATTTATGTAATTCACCTTGATCATTTACTGCCCAAATAAATGGAAGTTGTTTGTAATCTTTCCAACCAAAAGTAGCTAAATAAGTTTCAACTGGAATTAAAGCTTCATTTTCATAACCAATTGGTACAGCACGAAAATAACCACTAAGATGTGGAACTAATAAAGTATAATCAGCGAACGTAAAAGCTAATTCAGTATTTATTATCTCATCATTTATATCTTTATATTGGAAGTTATGTTTAGCCCAATCTAATTCTGGCTGTGGATTACCAGCAAAATTCACTCGGTCGGCAGCAGAATCGCCAGATTCAGGATTTACATGAAAAAATGGATGAGCTCTACTTTCAAGAGCAGCCCCAGCTACTAACCAAGCATTAATTCCATGAATAACAGAACGTTGCATTCCAGTATTGATAATATGTAAACTAGTTCTAGTAGCATCTAAAGCTGATAAAAATTGTTCTAATAAATGTCCATGTCTAGCAGAAGAAGATTGGGACACAGCAGCTTGCCGATGACTAACTCCAAAATAACCTAATTCAAACCGATAATTAAAAAAGTTTTCATCACTAGTAGAATGAGGGTTGTCATGAGCTCTAACTCCTATTAATACATGGATTGGTTGGCCAGAACTTAATAATCTTGATAATGCTGGCATTTCATCGCTGGCTACTCTATCTGCGGATTCTAACGCAATTACTACTGGTAAAACTAATAATTCTTCTTTGGAAAATGCTTCCCAAGTAAAGTTATCAAACCAAGGATCATGTAAAACTGAATCATATACATTATCTAATTCTAACTGAGCAATTCGTACTGCTTTGAAAACTTTAGCTAATTTTTTAGCTTGCTGTTCAAAAATAGTTCTAGCTTTTTTAGTTGGTTCTGCTTCAATGCTGGCCTCAATAGTTATATTATTATCGAGCCAATCTCCTTTCATTAGACCAAGATGAATAATTCTGACTAAAATAGATTCATTTTCTTGTAAGAAAGCTTCCAAAATTTGTAAAACATTGCTAATTCTAGCTTGACGTTCGGGAGACATGACCACTGAACCTTTTGAATGGGTCATAATCTCAGATAAGGCCATTGGATCAAAAAGATCACCAGCAGTACCAACGCTATTTAGCATCATTTTAGGTTCTATAGACTCGTCTGATTTACCCCATTCCACTTCTAATAATTTTTTTAAATCATCTATATATTGTTCAACTTTGTTCTTAAAATCAGCTTGACGAATAATTAAGCGATTACAAATAGCATGATTTAATAAATGGATAGCAACAAAACGACCGTAACCAAGCAATTGGACTTCAGGTTGAATATTATCTAATAACTTATTAAAATCTGCTATAAAACGATTGTTAGCATCAGTATCTAAATTTAGTTCTTGTTGTAACGTTTGTCCAGCTTGTGATAATACTGGAATAGCCAAAACTGGTTCTTCAGGAAGAGTTTCACGTAAATAACGCTCTAGTCGAGGCAAATTATCTTTTAAAATTCTAGCACTTTCTGGATTTGGAGCAAATGATTCAACTATATTCCATAACTCAGGAGCAGCCGATTTAGCTAACTGATTAGCACCCATTTCAGTATCTTCTGCTGGATAAAGAAATAATGGATAATCATAACGTATTTTTGAGGCATCTCGATAAGCATGTAATAATGCTGGAACGTAATTTTCGGTGATTGCTTCACTAGCAGTATTAGGATCACCTAAATGAAAGCGACGTAATGAATGTTCTTCATCATCTGCTATTTCGTGGCTTATCGTTGGAATATAAGGTATTGTAATATCAGCAATAACTTCTTCTACAACAGTTGATTCTTTAGAATTTGAAAATCCTAAATCAAACTTATAATCGGAATAATCAGATGCCTTCATTACCGTCGAACTTTGCATATATCTCTCCTAAATTTAATTGCTAACAGTATTAACTTCAGACCATAATCTTTCTAATTGATAAAAATCTCTGGTATCTGGTTGCATTATATGGACAATTATATCACCCAAATCAACCAATACCCATTCTCCAGCATTGCATCCTTCATCGCCCAAAGGTCTTTCCCCATAAGATTTGGCTTTTTCTATCAAATGCTGTGCTAATGCCACAACTTGACGACTTGTATTACCAGTGGCAATTACCATAAAATCAGTTATACTACTTTTATCACGTACATCAAGTACTTCAATGTCATGAGCTTTTTTATCTTCCAAGGCATCTTTTATAATGCTAAGTAATTGTTCTATCTTCATAATTATCTATTAATGTTATCTATTTTCTACAATTCTCATCTATAAAGATGTTGGGTATTTATAACGTCTAAAACAGCAGGTGGGAGTAAACAACTAGGATTTTTTCCAGCTGCAATTATAGCACGAATTTGAGTTGCAGAAATGTTTAAGGTAGGAATATCTTGTATCCAAATCTTACCAGCAATTTGCCTTGTTAAAACTTGAGGATTATTGGCTTTATATTTTTGCAAAAAAGAATTAATAGTTGTAGTTGATAAATCATATTGCTCACGGCCAACTATAATTATATGAGCCAAATCTATCAGATATTCCCATTTATACCAATTGGATAGCCCTAAAAATGCGTCCATACCTAAAATCAGACATAACGGAGTTTTGGGATAATCATCACGTAAACTATTCAAAGTATCAAAAGTATAAGAAAACCCTTTTCGTTGCAATTCACGGTCATCAATAATTAAACCTTGAGTTCCATTTATAGCAGCTTGTACCATTTGCAAACGTTGTTGATTAGTTACGTTAGGTTGTGTTTTATGAGGTGGACATCCTGCTGGAATTAACCGCACTTGAGCCAGGTTTAATTGTTCATACAGCTCAATAGCTAATCTTAAATGGCCATTATGAATCGGATTAAACGTTCCGCCAAAAATTCCGATGATTTTGTGCATTCTGAAAGGTGATCAAATTGGCTTATTTAAATCATTTTAGCACAATTTGTGTTTGTTATGAACCTATCTCATTAATAATGGTATAATAAAAAAATAAAAGAGAATAAAGATATAGTAGGAAGATTTGAAGGTTAAATGATAAATAATGCAATAAAATTAAATGGTTATTATCATAAACTCCAGAAAAATATGGGAAATACACGTGTAGTATTCTGGAAAATATTAAATACGATTGCAAACTTATTTCCGTACCAATAATTATGGACTTTATGTAGGATGTAATGAGTTTACGAATTACATCTTTCGAGTCACATTAACACGATTGATGCAATTCTCTTCGTTCATTGCATCCTACATTTATATACACTTATTTATGAGGATTGATTAACTATTAATGGGACAGGTTCAATGAGATATAATAAAAAATTAGGTGATGTTCTTGCTCTTCTTAGTGGAGGTCTTTTACCATTAGCATTCGCTCCTTATTCCATATCTATAATTGCAATATTATCCATAATTATGTTGTCATTGTTATGGCAAAATATTACGCCTAGACGAGCTTGTTGGCGAGGTTTTTTATATGGAATTGGTATGTTCGGAATAGGTGTGTCATGGGTACATATTAGTTTTTACCAGTTTGGTGGTTTGCCAATGATAGGAGCAATTTCGCTAACTCTAGTTTTTGTGATAACTATAGCATTGTACCCAGCTTTATTGGGTTGGTTATTGATTCGTTTTTTTCCAAACAATAACTTAATCTTATTACCAGCAGCTTGGACTTTGATGGAATGGCTACGAGGTTGGTTATTTACTGGCTTTCCTTGGTTAAGCATCGGCTATAGTCAAATTGATTCTCCTTTAAATAGCTTTGCTCCATTATTAGGAGTTTATGGAGTCAGTTGGATAACAGTATTAGTCGCAATTTTACTAATTTATAGCTGTAATTTCAAACAATTAAAACGAGCAGTAATATCTATTATAATTTTAATCAGTTTATTGATTGGTAGCCTATCAGAAATAAAATGGACTTATCCTATAGATAAACCATTCAAAGTAGCTTTAGTTCAAGGAAATATACCACAAGAATTCAAATGGTTATCTGGTTTCCAGTTACCTAGTATGCAACGATATTTAGAAACAAGCCAATTGCACCGTGATGCTGATTTAATTATTTGGCCAGAAACCGCTATTCCATTATTTTATCATGAAATACGAAGTTATGCTCCTGGTTTTTTGGAAGAATTAATGTTAGAACATATTGAATATAAAACTGATTTTTTAATTGGCGTTCCAACTATGAATTCAGATGGAAGCTATTATAATACAGTTATGAGTTTTACCGATAAACCAAGTTTTTACTATAAAAACCATTTAGTTCCATTTGGAGAATATATTCCACTTCAAGCTATTTTTGGTAGTTTACTAAGATTATTAAACATTCCTATGTCAGAATTTTCGGCCGGTACAACTCACCAAACTCCTTTAACCAGTGTGGGTTATGATGTAGGAATATCTATTTGTTACGAAGATGCTTTTGGAGGATTAATTCGTAATAGTTTACCAACAGCAAAATTTTTAGTGAATGTTAGTAACGACGCTTGGTTTGGTGATTCCATTGCTCCTCATCAACATTTAGAAATTGCCAGAATGCGAGCTTCAGAAACTGGACGTTATTTATTGCGAGCTACTAACACTGGAATTTCGGCTATTATTAACAATAAAGGAAAAATAATTGCTCGAGCTCCACAATTTGAAATAACTGCATTGCGAGCTGAAGTTCAACCATACCAAGGCACTACTCCCTATGTCAAGTTTGGCGATAAGTTGATAGTAATTATTTCATTATTCATTATAATATTAGGTTTCATGTTTGTTAATAAAGCTAAGTTGATGCAGAATTTTAAACATTATAATTTTCAAAAAAACTAAATAAATGATAATATAATAAGTCACTGTTAAAGTAAAACTATAACTCAATACAATTAAATATATAAATTATTTAGATATTATGCGATTATTTTTAATCCTCCTATTATTATCAGTTTCAAATTTGGTTCAAGCTGTCAATATAAATAATGTAAATTTCTGGAAATCAAGTCGGATAGTGTTTGATCTTACTGGTCCAGTTTCTTATAACATTTTTTCTTTGTCAGCTCCATATAGATTAGTTATTGACTTTAAAAACACAAGGTTAACTCAAAAAAAGTTACAAGTTCCAACCAAACATACTTTAGTCAAAAACATCAGAAGTGCATTTCGTAATACCAAAGATTTACGGGTTGTATTAGATTTAAAACAACGAATACGAACTAAAAGTTTTTTGCTTAAACCAGATCGTTCTAATGGTCATCGTTTAGTGATAGAAATCAGTCCTAGAAGTTCTTCTAAAACTTTTAAGAATATTTCTAAACCTAAGCCAGCAAAAACAGTTAAAAAACAGACTCATAAGACTGTCACAAGTTCACTATTTCAACATCAATTAAAAGGCAAACGTGATTTAATAATAGCAATTGATGCTGGACATGGAGGAATAGATTCTGGAGCGATTGGATTTAGTGGTACTTATGAAAAACATATTACTTTAGCTATAGCTAAGGCATTAGCCGCTTTGGTATCTGCTCAAGCTGGAATGCGACCAGTAATGATTCGGAATGGAGATTATTTTATTAAACTTCAAAAACGGATTGATTTAGCTCGTGAATATACTGCTGATTTATTAATCTCTATTCATGCTGACGCTTATCCAAGTGATAATAATGTTGGTGGTTCATCAGTTTATATGTTATCGCATAGTGGAGCTAGTAGTGAAGCGGCAACTTGGTTAGCAGAACGAGAAAACTCTGCTGATTTGATAGGTGGAATAAGTTTAAGTGATAAAGATGAATTGTTAGCTCAAGTATTATTTGATTTATCACAAACGAAAACTTTAGAAGCCAGTGCTTTGATTGCTCAGAAAGTATTAGGTTCTTTAAAATCAATTGGTAAAAACCATTCTAGGCATGTCCAGAAAGCAGGATTTTTGGTGTTACGTTCACCAGATATTCCATCAATTTTGATAGAAACAGGTTTTATTTCCAATGAAGCAGAAGAACAAAGGTTAAATGACCCTAAATCTAGGAATCAACTTGCCAAAGCAATTTTTAAAGGAATCCGTTCCTACTTCAATAATTATAATTTAGGTACGTTATTAGTACGCCGATGAACAGGAGTGCAAGATTTATCTTGCAACAAATTTATTGGAACATGGCGATTACTATATTGTAAATTTTTGGTTCGACAAGATCAGTTGCAATTATTGATGAATGAATATTACGCTAATTTAGGATTAGGATAATGGATCTTTTAACAGATATTGAGATTAAGAACTTTAAATGTTTTGATGATTTTAAGGCCGATGGTTTTAAAAGAGTTAATCTTATTGGTGGCAAGAATAATGTTGGTAAAACTGCTTTTATGGAAGCTTGTTATGTAAATGTATATGCTCAGGATATTTACAGTTTTGTTTATTCTCTAGTAGATATTAAGTTTACACGAGAAGCATTAAATATACTCGCCAATGAACTTATAAATAACAAAAATATTGATAGAAAAAAGTTTCTTGAACTAAGTAATGGTATTTTAATAATATCAAATCTTAATAAGTCATCTTATAAAATAGAAGAAAATAATGGTATCAAAAAATATATTTTTAAATTTAAAGATAATAATATAGAAGTAAATGTAAATGAATTTTCACTTGAAACATTAATGTTATTAAATGTAAGGTTTATTGATAATTTTGGTCTATCAAATTCTAATATTAAAGAACTTTATTCTTCTATACAAAAAAAAGATAAAGAACAATTTCTAAATGACATTTTAAAAGAATTTGATTCACAAATAGAAAACTTTAAAATTATAGATGACAAACCTCAATGTAAAGTAAAAGATGATTATATAGAGCTTACCGAACTTGGGGATGGAACAAGACATTTAATATCTATTGTTGTATCTCTATTTCAAACAGAAAATGGCTATTTATTTATAGATGAAATTGACAACGGAATTCACTATACCCAACTAGATAAATTGTGGATAATAATCTTAATTGCTTCCAAAAAACTTAATTGCCAAGTTTTTGCTACGACTCATTCCAAAGAATGTATTGAATCTTATTATCGAACTGCTAAAAAGCTTGAGGATGAAGATATAACTTTTATAGAACTTGGGAAAAATAAAGAAAATAAAATAAAAGCTATGGTCTACCCTTATGATTGGTTTGTTGATGAAATAGAACAAGAACATGAGGTCAGAGGATGGTAAGAATAATTGTTGAAGGAGATGATGATAAAAAATTGCTAATAGCCTTGTTGCGAAATTTAAAACTTGGTGATAAAAACACACTCTCAGATTATTTTACAACTATGGGAGGAAAGGCAAAACTTTTAGATTTTGAACAAGAAAAATATAAAAATATTAGTAGTCAAATAGAACTAGATAAAATTACTAAAGTGTTGTTTATATTTGATTGTGATCTTGAAGAAGATGATAAAAAATGTGGTGGATATGAAAAATCAGAAGAATGTTTTAAAAAATTAAAAGAAAAACTAAATTGGAATATTAATATAGATTATTATATTTTTAATAGAAATTTAGATGATTTTTTAGTTGACACAATAACTCCAGAAACTAAACATAAATGTTTTACTGATTTTGAAAAATGTATAAAGTTAAAAGAAATAAAACCCAATCGAAAACCAATTTCCAATTTATACAGAGATTTATATCCCAACAAACCATACGATTTCTCCCACGAAAATTTTAATTCCCTAAAACAAAAATTAACGAACTTATTTAATGAATAAATTGATAAAAACACAAAGAACAGTTTAGTGCATGTCAGAAAACAGAGAATCAACCACTATGGACTAAAAATCCATAATGATTGATTAAGTTATTGCTACTTTTATTTAAAATTTTATTCCTAGCATAAAGCATACGCTGAAACAATGGGAACGAGATATAATACAAGTTTTAAATATTTACATCAATGGTTTTAGGAAAATACAAAAGATTATCTCCAACAATTAAACCTAAGTAAATGTTAATATTTTCAGTAACAGGTTTGCCATCAATCATTATTTGGCCTTTCAGTATTTCTACTTCTTGGTTAGAACCAAGGTAAGTTCTGTTACTGATTCTAATGCACCGAAATTACCATCCAATAAAAAAATAAAAATTTGGGATATTAATAAAATATATATATTATAATACGAATTATAAATCTATAATATGGAGATTATTAATGATAAAAATCTTGTTTTAGTATTGATTTTATTAGCTATAAGCCTATCCAGTTGGAGTAGTGAATTATATACTAGTCAAGCTATAAATTACCCTGTTCTACACGGTCACGAAATTTTATTCCGTCAATTCAGTTTGCACTTAACCAAGTTATTACTTGCAAGACACGTCACACGTCATTTACTACATGTCCTAAGTGCCATTACACATTTAAGGTTTCAGGATAAATATGTTCAATATCATATAATTTGATAACTTTTCCCATTTTAGCTTGCAGAATTCCGTTGAATAGCTTTTCTGGGGTAATTTTATGGTGGAAACGGATTATGCTGTAGTTCTGTTTTAGTAACTTTTCTCGTTGTTTTTCTTCTTGTTGGTTATAGTTGCGGTGATTGTCGTAGCCGTTACATTCTAGGATTATTCTTAGGTCTTTTACAAAGAAGTCGGCTCGGTAGCTGCCGATGGAGTAATTATGGTGAAAACCAAATCCGGCAAATACTTGGGCTAACACTTGCTGCCATTCTATCTCTCCTTTGGTATCTGATTTTACTAATGTACCAACATTGCCAAAAATCTGTTTTTTCAGTTTAATACCGATTACAGAGTCCATGCCTAAAACTATTTTACTGACAGATTCCAAGTTATAACCATTCAAGTGAGTCGCTTTACTACCACTAGCTTTAATAGTTTTGCGGTCAATTTTTTCGTGGGGAATATCATGGGTTTTTAAGTAGCTATTTAGAGTACTTGGTGGTTTGTCTAGGAAATTGATGATGTCTTTCTTGGTGTAGATGTCTTCTGGGAATGAAGATGTTAAACCATATTGTTTCATCAGTGCGATACATTGTTCTTGAACAGTTTTTTGAATATTTGGTGTGAAACCACATGCTTGTTTTATAGTAGCATCTAAAGCAGATCTAATAAGAGATATTAGTAAAGTAATTGCTCTTTTCCCTATATGAACTTGATTTTTACGAAGACCGCCTTCAGTGAAAGCGGCTGCATAAGTTCTAATAAGATTTTCGATTGCCAATGAGTCATAAATGACAATTTTTCTACCTTGATATGGACTATTTTTAGCAATGACTTCTACCAAGTTTCCCCCCATGCTAAAACTATTGTCAGCAAAGGGTTTAAGTGTTTTTGGAGGCCAGTTTCCCCCCATGGCCTGTAATGTTTTGTGATCCATGCCCAATAAGTCAGCAGTTCCACGTTCACTCATAACTGGAGTACCATCATTTAGTACATAAGCATCACATATAATACCAGGAATTAATTCAATTTGACCGTAATGCACAGCTTTTCGTTCTTCCATAATTTACTTTTTCGAGTTCTAATATCAAGTTTTTATTATATTCTTAGTCTATGATTACTGTCAAGATATTTGTGGAAGTTGGTTATTGGCTATTTTATTAGATTTAACAATTTGTAAAATTGCTCATTTTGGATTTAACAATTCGTAAAATTGCCTAATTTTTTATTGACTTATTTTTTGTTATATGTTCTTATCGTTATCTAAGCTTTGACCTGTGCAAATTTTTAACTTAAAATATTATAGTCTCGTTAATAATTTATAACTTTTTTAGTAGGAGAAGAAGTATATGTTTGTTTTTACTAGTAATTATAGTAGGTGGTTGTTCTGTTGTTTGTTAATGTTAGGATTATTTTCTTCGGTACAGGCTGCTAATGACTGTAGTGCTGTTACGGAAATATCTCCAGCTGAATGTGAGTCGTTGTTGGAACTTTATGATAGTACGGATGGTGCTAATTGGGAAAATAATGAGGGATGGAATGTTACGAGTACGCCTTGTAGTTGGTATGGTGTTACTTGTGGGAATGCTGGTATAAGTAGGATTCATCTTCAGGAAAATAAACTAACTGGTACTATTCCCAATTTTAGTTCTTTGCCTAATCTAAAAATACTTTCTCTTCGGATTAATGAATTTCTAACAGGTTCTATTCCTAATTTCAGTGGTTTGCCTAATTTAAACGAACTTGTGCTTGATGGTAATCAATTAACAGATTCTATTCCTGATTTTAGTAATCTACCTAATTTGCAAAAATTGTATTTATCAGGTAATCAATTAACAGGTTCTATTCCTGATTTTAATAATTTACCTAATTTGTATAGCCTTCAATTAGCACATAATAAACTAGAAGGTACAATCCCTAACTTTAGTAACATTGTTAATTTAAAATTACTTATATTGAGTTATAATCAATTAGTAAGCACCATTCCCAATTTTAATAATTTACCTAATTTATACGAGCTTTCGGTTTCAAATAACCAATTAACGGATTCTATTCCCAATTTTAGTAATTTACCTAAATTAGAAGGTATTTATTTAAATTATAACCAACTAACAGGTTCTATTCCTAATTTTAGTAATTTACCTAAATTAGAAAGTATTTATTTTCAAAATAATAAACTAATAGGCACAATCCCTAATTTTAATAATTTACCTAATTTAAATTGGGTTGAACTTCATCACAATCAATTAAAAGGCATAATTCCCAATTTTAATAATTTGCCAAATTTCTATTTTTTAGCTATAGATAGTAAAAAACATTGCAGAATACCAAATGTAGATTATTCACAATTTTATGTTGAGGTTATTGAAGTTAATGATGTTAAATACTCTCCAGAATGCAGACCAACAGCACAAGCAAATACATACCAAACAAAAGGAATATCACCATTAGAACTTAATATGGATGCCTATGATTCAGAAGTTCGATATAATGACATTGCTAAAATAATAAAATATGATTGGACTTCTTCTGACGGTCAATCAAAAATTGGAATTGAAACCACAATGAGATTCACCAATGTAGGAAAACATTCTATTAGTTTAGTTGTAACAGACAACAATGGTTTTACCAGTGAACCATTTATATCAATTGTAGATGTTGCTCATTCTCTAACTATCCAAAAACCAGCTAATGGAAAAATTACTGGTGATAATCTTAATTGTGGTTATGATGGTGATAATTGCTATCAGGAATATGATACTCACAATTATCAACTAACCCTAAATGCAACACCAAAAGATGGTTATAAATTTATTGGTTGGAGTGGAGCTTGTTCAGGCATAAGTGTTTGTTCAGTAAAAATGGATAAATCTCAAAATATAAGAGCCACTTTTGAATTAAAACCAAAACTAAATGTTTATTCATCTAAAAATGGAGCAGTTACTGGTACAGGAATAAACTGCGGTACTGATTGCGAAGAATCATATAACCAAGGTACATCTGTCACAATAAACGCTGAACCTAAACCTAATTACAAATTTTCTGGCTGGAGCGGAGCATGTTCAAACAAAAACGGCTCATGTACTCTTACCATGAATCAAGAACAGATAGTAACAGCTATTTTTGAAATTGCTAAACCTAATTGTAGCTACAGTATTTCGTCTAATAGTAGAAATCACAATACTAATGCAATAGAAGATACAATAACAATTACTGCCTCAGCATCAGAATGCAAATGGACAGCAAAAAGTAATGTCAACTGGATATCCATAACAGATACCAACGATAATACAATAACCTACTCTATTACCGAAAATACCAAAACAGAAAAACGTAGTGGAACACTGACTGTTGCTGAACAAAATTTTACTATTATTCAGGCAGGGAAAAAAGTTCCTAATATTCGAATTGAACCAACCACACTAAGATTTTCTCAATAGGAAAATTAACCATGACAACTAAAGAACTTATCCAAGCCGAGATTGATACTTTTAGCGAAGACAATCTGAATGAATTACACACATTAATTAAACAATTCGCTCAATCTAAACATGCTAATCAAAGTTTTATGGAAAAACTACAGCAAATTAAAATTGATGCCCCAGCAGATTTTTCAACTAATTTTGAACAATATGCTAGTGGAGAAAAAAGTGCAAAGACCAATATTGATTGATACAGTATTTGTATTAGCATTGGTTAATGATCGTGATCAATATCATGAAAAAGCATTATCATTAGCTAAACAATTTAACAACCAACCATTATTAGTAACTGATGCTGTATTACTTGAAATTGGCAACGCTTTAGCTCGTGAATATAAACAAGAGTCCATCAAAGTAATTGAACAGTTTTTTGATTCAAAAGAAACAGAAATCATCCATTTGACACCAAAATTATTTAATAAAGCTTTTGAATTATATAAAAAATATACAGACAAATCATGGGGTTTAGTAGACTGTATTTCATTCATCGTCATGTGGGAATTTAACATAACTCAAGCATTAACATTTGACCAACATTTTGTTCAAGCTGGATTTCAAGCATTAATGCGTGACCTATAACAGATACCAATTATGAAAACTATATTAATAATATTATTCAGTATTACCTTAACTGCACAAGCAGCAACTCCACCCGGTTTACCTATGCTTGGTACACAAGACCCATTCTCAATACCAACCTCAAGTTTGGGAAATAACGTCGATAAAAAAATGCCAGTGGTAATTAACGAAATTGGCACAATAAAACGGACTCAAAAATTTGATAATCCAACAAATATTTATGCACTTGCGATTACCGGCCAAGTAGCACTTCACAGTGATATCAGTTCAGTTAAAGTAATCCTTATTGATAATGAGCTTGAATATTTGGTTTATGAAGCTTATTCATCCTTAACAGATTCTATGTTAATCTCAATCACCGAAGTATGTGAAGAAACTTGTTTGTTATCCGAAGTCACTTCTTTTTCATTACGCATTGAATTACAAGATGCTTCAATTCAAATCACAGAATTAACCTATTCAGATGTAGCAAAAGCTGGTGACCTAACTGCTATTAAAGCCATGCAAGACAACGCTAAAATTCAAAAAATTAATGAACAAAATTTAGGTTGGTTTGCTGGTGAAACACCCATTTCAATTTTGACTTATGAAGAAAAAAAGAAATTATTTCTAAAACCAACTGTGCCTAATTTACAAGGTTTTGAATATTATTTAGGTGGTATTTTTGAAATTAAATCAACGACTCCAAGTTCACCAAGAACAAGCAACTTAGTTAAAAATTTTACTTGGGGAAATCGACATGGCCAAAATTGGATGACACATGTTAAAGACCAACGTAGCTGTGGAAGTTGCTGGGCATTCGCAAGTACTGGAGCTTTGGAATCAGTGACTAATCTTTATTTCAATCAATTTCTTGACTTAGATTTAGCAGAACAAGATGCTTTATCATGTAGTGGAGCTGGTAGTTGTAAAGGAGGTTTACCGGGTAAAACATTAGATTATTTTCAATCAACTGGTGTTGTAAATGAATCTTGTTTTCCTTATTCTATATTAGATGAATCTTGCAGCAATAAATGTAGTAGTCCAGATGATTTAATACAGGTTAGTGGTAAAATTTCCTTTGGTTCTCCTAGTTATCCAAAAACTGAAGATACATTGAAACGGATGATTATTGAAAATGGACCATTAAGTGGTGGAATTACTAGTCTCGGCCACACTATGACTTTAGTTGGTTTTAATCAAGACTCTGATGGTAAAACAGTTTGGATTTTTAAAAATAGTTGGGGAAATAGTTGGGGGAAGGAATTAAATAGTAAAGGTCTTCATGATTGGGGAGGCGATGGACAAGCAAATAATGGCTATGCTCATATTAAACTTGACATAGATAATATTGGTTGGACTCATGCCCTTCAAACACCAATCATTAGTTCTAACAATTATTCAATAGATTGTGAAGACAATGACGGTGATCAGTACTGCAATTGGGGAATTTCTAAAATTAAACCATCAACATGTCCGTCTTTTTGTAAAGTACAACCAGATTGTGATGATTTTAATCCAGATGTTGGACTATTTGACACAAATTATAATTGTGGTGATACTGATGAGATAGATGTTGTTATTGATGAACCAGACCCACTTCCACTTCCACTTCCACCTAATCCAACAGAACAACAATTTACTATTTATAATGATGGTAATGGTGTTCTTTCAGTTACTTCAATTATCCCAGAAATACCAGCACCTTGGATTTCTATTACAACTCCAACACCTTTTGATGTATCACCGGGAAATTCTAAATCAGTATCAGTTCGTGTAGATTTTTCTCAAGCTCCAACTGAAGAAAGTACAATTAAATTATTAGTTAGCTCTAACGATCCTGATGAAAATTCTTTTCCAAATGGAGTAGATATAATTGTTAATCCTTTGGGTGAAGGAGAACGACCTACTAATGTCCAATTTACAAACCTGAATAAATTCTATAACAGTAATAGTAGAGTAGTCAGAATCGAATTAGCAGAAACCGGTTCCCGTAACCAAACAACTGATTTATGGGTTGCAGTTAATCTACCTAATGGAGAATGGTATTTTGCAACGGAAGACGCAGTATTTAGACAAGAAATACGCCTATTTAAACCATCACTCTCAATTAATGAAACTACCCATTTTATCCCAGAGTTTATCGCACCACCGGGAATAAATGGTGATTACATTTTCTACGCACTCTATGTTATCGAAGGCAAAAACCCAATCTTAGAAATAGATAATTTAGATGCAATTTCTCAGTCAAATTTAGCGATACAAATTGTAAATTTAACTGATTAAATAATTTTTAATATTGCTCCCAAACTTCAGTTTGGGAACGATTAGTAACTCTAGTTTTTCTGGTAGTCCTAAACAAAGTAGTGGTAATGGTTTAAAATTACAATAAAACCAATAGATTAGTAACTCGTAAGGTGTATAAGCGATAGCGTCATACACCATGATAACTACGAACACCACAACAACAATTTGATTTTATTATAGGTTTTGGTGTATGACGCTTCGCTTATACACCCTACAATAAGTTATGATGATAATATTTAATGTCTAATTATATTCGTTATCGTGTACCGGGTGGTTGTTATTTTTTTACAGTTAATTTACTGGAACGTAAACAAAAACTGTTAATTGAAAATATTGAATCATTACGTTATGCTTTCCGTAAAACTAAACAGTCCTTTTAATATTGATGCAATAGTAATATTACCTGAACATTTACACTGTATTTTAACATTACCTATTGGAGATGACGATTTTTCTGGTCGTTGGAGAATGATTAAAAAAACATTTTCTAAACAACTACCTAAAACTGAATATCTTTCTTATACACGTATTAAACGTCATGAACGAAGGTTTTGGGAACATACAATTCGTGATGAAAAAGATTACTGTCAACATATTGATTATATTCATTACAATCCCGTAAAACATGGATGGGTAAACAAAGTTATTGACTGGCCATATTCAAGCCTCCATTTATTCATCAAAAGAAACATCTACACCAAAGAATGGGGAACAAAAAATGATTTAAACTATAATTTTGATAAATGATTAAAAACATACCCAATGTAGGGTGTATAAGCGGATCGTCATACACCAAAACCACTAGAACAGATGATTTTACTTTAGAAGACATTACCGTAGAAGTAGTTAGGGAAAAAATATATAGTTATTGTTAAATATCAAAATTATTTGAACAGGATTTAACGGATTAATTGTCTGAATCAGGATTTGCTGGATTAAAGGATTTCCAAGATTAAAAATCCATAATGCTTTTGATGTTATCCTGTTAATCTTTAAATCCTGTGAATCCTGATTCAGACATTTTGAACAAGCAGGTAGGGTCGGTGTAATGAAATTGAAACCGCATAGGCAGCAACTTAAGCATTACAGTTGGCCATTTGGTCAACTGTATTGAGTTTTATTTTTCGTTTATTATACTCTCACAAAAATAAATTATGAAATGGAAAAACTATTATCAACCAAATACAATTTATTTCTTTATTCATAATAGTACATGCTCAGTTAGTGTCTGAACCATCAGCATATCGGTTTTCGAGTTATTTGTTATCAAGGTGAGTTGGGTATGCTTCCCATTGAAGCAACAATTTTGTGAAGGATGGAATGTTTCGGGAAATACGCTTCGCTCCATTCCCGAAACAACAGTTATACTTTTAATCATCAATACTATTATGTCATAGCACTAAAGGTTGGGAACTAGAAAACGAGAAAATTAAAAATCACATTTAAATTCACATGAAAAGATTTCAATACATAAATCACCACGTTTACTAATTTCTATTTCACTTCCAGTTACTTCTGATAATGCCACTGGGTCTTTGAGATCAGGAATCACTTTAAAGAGGAGTGAGTAATTACTATATTAGTTATTCAGGAACATTATTAAAATCACAAAATAATGGAATATTTATGAATTATTTGTTATATTTTGTGAGGTGGTGGGCAACGATAAAACAAGTTCATAGGCATCAACTTAAGCAATAATAATATAAACAATAAGTTATAAAATATTTATTATGTGTGTTTTAGCCAACCCGAAAATGTGCGTAAGTGTTCTGTTAGACAATTTGTCAGAGACACCATCAGAAAATGTTATTCAATAACTAATTGAAAATTAATAATTTTACTTAAGTTGATGCCTATG